>DATABL010000232.1:0-2185 GCA_036259595.1 Actinophytocola sp. | reverse complement strand
GCCGGCGATCATGGCCCAGTACCGCACGTCCAGCCCGCCGAACAGCGCGTTCAGCGGGAGGCCGACCGCGGACATCGCGGTCGCGCCGTACACGAAGCCCCAGATGACGATGTAGACGCCGAACAGGCCGGTGGCCCAGTAACCGAGCCGGCGCCAGCCGTCCAGCAGCGTGGCCTGCGCCGCCAGGTGCCAGCGGCCCACACCCTCGGCGAGCGCGAGCTTGAGCACCGCGCCCAGCACGGCGGCCCACAGCAGCACCGTGCCGAACTGGGCGCCGGCCACCATCGTGGCGACGAGGTCGCCCGCGCCGACCCCCGCGGCCGCCGCGAGCAGCCCGGGCCCCACCTGCTTGAGCTTCGCGCCGAACCCGGTCGGGGGGCTCGGCGCCGTCGTCGTCTCTGTACTCATCCGTCCAGCTCCTCGTCGATGCCGGTAGAACGTCGCGTCGACCGTAGAAGCGGGTTGCGCCCGTGACGCCGTGCCGGATGCGATCTTTACGGTTGCTTAGGCAGCCGGCGTCAGGGGTCGCCGACGTGGCGACGAACGCACTCTCATCAGTTCCCGGTGCGCGGGTCGGGCGCGGGCACCAGCCACTCGGTCTCGACCCCGCGGTGTGACGAGCGGGACGAGATCGAGGCGTCGCTGAACGTCGCCGGGTTCGAGGTCGACGAGGTCCTGGACGTGCCGGACCGGCCGGGCCCTGACGCGGGGTCAGGAGATGCCGCGGAAGAAGGTGCGGATGTCGTCCGCGAGCAGCTGCGTCTCCTCCATCGCGGGGAAGTGGCCGCCCTCGGTGAACTCGCTCCAGTGGCCGATCGCCTTCCACGG
Organism: Actinophytocola sp.; assembly: GCA_036259595.1. Lineage (GTDB taxonomy): Bacteria > Actinomycetota > Actinomycetes > Mycobacteriales > Pseudonocardiaceae > Actinophytocola. The sequence goes on along the minus strand of DATABL010000232.1, from coordinate 1,357 downwards.
GTCCACCACGCGGCGCATGAGCGGGTGGGTGTCGAACACGGCCCATCCGGACGGCACGCCGGAGGCCATGACCAAGTCGAGTCCGGAGTGCTCGGACTCGTAGTAGAACTGCGCGCTCGACGCGCCGCTGCGGGTGAACCAGTACAGGCTGATGTTCGTGAGGAGCTGGTCGCGGTCGACCGACTCGTCCGGCGTCCGGTAGGCGCCGCTGGTCCTGGTCTTGAACTTCTCGGCGATCCACGCGAGCTGACCGACCGGCGAGTCGGTGAGCGCCGCGCCGATCGTGTCGGGACGGTGGTCCTGCATCTCGAGATACCCGCGCTCGGCCGCATGCTCGGTGCGCACGGCCTCGATCTGGGCGATCTCGTCATCGGACAGACCGTCGGGGTAAGGGAACTTGACGCCGAGCAAACCGAGCCACCGGGGGTCACTGCCGATGTGCGTGCCGATGACGCGCTCCGGGTAGAGCGCCGCGAGGCGGCCGGTGGTGCCCGCACCGATGTCGGTGCCGTGGGCCGCGAACCGCTCGTAGCCGAGACGCGTCATGATCTCGGCGTAGGCCTCCGTCGTCCGCGCCAGCTCCCAGCCGGTCCCTGACAGCGGGGTGGAGAACCCGAAGCCGGGCAGCGACGGGATGACCACGTGGAACTCATCGGTCAGCAGCGGGATGAGTCGCTGGTACTCGACGAACGAGCCCGGCCAGCCGTGGCTCAGGATCAGCGGGGTGGCCTCCGGGTTCGTCGATCGCGCGTGGACGACGTGGAACGTCTGGCCGTTGACGACCGTCGTGAACTGTTCGTACTCGTTGAGCTTCTCCTCCTGCGCACGCCAGTCGAACCCGTCGCGCCAGTACTCGGCGAGCTCCTTCAGGTACACCAGCGGGATGCCGCGGCTGAAGTCGGTGCGATCGTGTCGGCCCGGCACGGCGCCCTTGGGCACCTTGCCGTCGGCTCGGCGCAGGACTCGGCCGTCCGCGCCCCGCTTGCTCCTGCCGAACCTCGCAGACCACACGGGACGGACTTCCGGCGGACACACTAGCCGTGCAGGTCGCGGTAGGCGGCCACCGCGCCCGCGTGCAGCGGCACGTCGCCGGTGCCGATGATCGCCCGCTGGTCGAGGTACTGCGTGCCGACCGCGGACTCCGGCACCAGCGCGGGCGCCGCGGCCACCAGGGTGCGCGCCACCGCACCGGCCGTCCCCGCGGGCAGGTCGGGGGTGCAGATCAGCAGGTTCGGGACGCCGACGGTCGGTACCGGCGCGCCTGCCCCGTACGCGCCCGCGGGCACCGTCACCGGCCCGTAGACCCCACCGTGCCGGGCCCGCAGCTCGGGGAGGTGCTCCACCAGCGGCAACAGCC
>DATABL010000231.1:0-15030 GCA_036259595.1 Actinophytocola sp. | reverse complement strand
CCGCCGGCGACCTCCCGGCCGGCCCGGCTGCATCCCCGCCCCGCCGGGTCGCACCGGTGCCGCTGTTCGCGGTCGGGCTGGTGGTCCTGGTCGTCTCCGTCGTCGGGGGCGTGCTGGTCGGCAGCGGCGACATCGGCCTCGCCGAGCTCGGCCGGGTGCTCGGCGGACACCTCGGGCTCGACGTCGAGCCGCTGCCCCGCCTGCTCGACTCGCTGGTGTGGGACCTGCGGATCCCGCGGGTGCTGATGGCCGCCGTGGTCGGCGCGGCGCTCGCGATCTGCGGGGCGGTGCTGCAGGCGGTCACCCGCAACGCGCTCGCCGAGCCCTACCTGCTCGGGGTGTCGCACGGCGCGTCCACCGGCGCGGTGGTGGTCGTCGTGCTGGGGGTCGGCGGCGGCGCGCTCGGCGTGTCCGGCGGCGCGTTGGTCGGCGCGCTCGGGTCGTTCGGGCTGCTGCTCGCGCTGCTCGGCACCCGGGGCCTCGGCTCGGTGCGGGTGGTGCTGACCGGGATCGTCGTCGGCCTGCTGTTCGAGGCGGTCACCTACCTGGTCCTGATGGCCTCCGGCGACGCCGACACGACCCGCGCGATCACCTACTGGCTGCTCGGCTCGATGGCACCGTCCCGGTGGGACACCCTGGTGGTGACCGCGATCGCCGCCGGGGTGGGGCTGGTGGTGCTCTGGCTGTACTCGACCGCGCTGGACGGGCTCGCGTTCGGCACCGACACCGCGGCCGCGCTCGGCATCAACGTGCGGGCGACGAGGATCGTGCTGCTCGCGGTGACCGCGGTGCTGACCGCGGTGGTGGTGGCCTCGGTCGGCGCGATCGCGTTCGTCGGGCTGATCGTGCCGCACGGCGTGCGGTTCCTCCTCGGCCCGCCGCACCGGACGCTGCTCCCGTTCAGCGCGCTGGCCGGCGCGGTCTTCCTGGTGTGGACAGACGCGCTGGCCAGGGTGGCGTTCGCCCCGCGCGAGGTGCCGGTCGGCGTGTTCACCGCGCTGGTCGGCGTGCCGCTGTTCCTGCTGGTGCTGCGCCGGCGGGGTGCGCTGTGAGGATCACCGCGGAGCGGCTCACCTGGGGCGTGCGCGGGCGGGCGATCATCACCGGCGTCGACGTGGACGTCGCGCCGGGAGAGACGGTCGGCCTGATCGGCCCCAACGGCTCGGGCAAGTCGTCGCTGCTGCGCTGCCTGGCCGGCCTGCGCGCACCGGACGCCGGCACGGTCCGTCACGACGGCGAGGACATCGCCGGCTGGGGCGCGCGGCGGATCGCCCGGCGGCTCGCGTTCGTCGAGCAGGCCGCCGAGGCCGAGACCGACCTGCGGGTCGGGGACGTGGTGGCGCTGGGCCGCACACCGTTCCGGGACCGCTGGCGGGGCCTGGACCACACCGACCGCGCGATCGTCGACGCCGCGCTCGACCGGCTCGACCTGACCGCGCTGCGCCACCGGACGTGGGCGACGCTGTCCGGCGGGGAGCGACAGCGCGCGCACATCGCCCGCGCGCTCGCCCAGCGCCCGTGGGCGATTCTGCTGGACGAGCCGACCAACCACCTCGACGTGCGCCACCAGCTGGAGCTGATGGAGCTGCTCACCGGCACCGACCAGACCGTCCTGGTCGCCCTGCACGACCTCGCACTCGCCGCCCGCTTCTGCGACCGGCTGGTGCTGCTGCACCGCGGCGCGCTGGTCGCCGCCGGCACGCCGCCGGAGGTGCTGACCGCCGAGCGCCTGCGGCAGGTGTACGAGATCGACGCGGAGATCGGCCGGGACGCCCTCGGGCATCCGGCGGTCGCCTATCGCGGCGTCACCTGACTCGTGCGGCCGGCACGCACACCGAGACCCTGGCTCTGTCCGCGGGCGCGAACACCGTGACCTACGCCTACGATTCGGGGGACACTGGCAACGTGAACCTGGACAAGATCACGGTGAGCGGCGCGGAGCGGATCGTCCTGTTCGACGGGTCCGAACTGTCCGCATGGGAGTCCCGGTCAGGCGGTCCCGCGACCTGGCCGGTCGCGAACGGCTCGATGGCGTCACTGGGCGGCGACATCCGTACGAGGCAACGGTTCCAGGACTTCCGCCTACACGTGGAGTGGTACGAGCCGCAGTACCCGCCGGACGTGACCGGGCAGGCGCGGGGCAACAGCGGCGTGTTCCTCCAGGAGCGCTACGAGATCCAGGTCCTGGAGTCCCACGGCAACCCCTTGGCGTCCAACGAAGCGGGCGCCATCTACGCGAAGAAGGCTCCCGACGTCAACGCCGCCGCTCCCATGGGCGAGTGGCAGACCTACGACATCACGTTCCGCGCGGCCCGCTTCGACGGCGCGGGGAACAAGGTCGAGAACGCCCGCGTCACGCTGGTGTGGAACGGCATCGTCGTCCACGACGACGTCGAGATCGACAGCGGCACCGGCGACGGCATCCCGGAGACCGCGGAACCCGGTGCCATCCGCCTCCAGGACCACGGCGATCCCGGCGACAACCCCCGCTTCCGCAACATCTGGATAGAGCCGATGTAGGGATTCAGCGCCGACTGACCAGGAGGTACCGCTCGTCCTCGACGGCTCGACCCCACAGCGCCGGGTCGTCGAGGCGGCGGGTGGTGACGTCGTCGCGGTGCCGGCGTACCAGGGTCCGGCACTCCGCGAGTCGGATGCCGGCTCCGGTGGACCAGCGACCCTCGACGAGCACGAGCCGGCCACCCGGCCGGAGCAGTCGCACCCACCGGACCAGTGCGGAGTCGGGGTCGGGCAGTGCCCACAGCACGTGCCTGGCCAGCACCACGTCGACCGATCCGGCGCGGAACGGCGGTGCCGCGGCGTCCGCCCGGACGAACGCGGCGGAGGTCTTGCGGACCGCCGCCGCGAGCATGGCTGCGGAGCGGTCCAGGCCGTGCACCGTGTGTCCGGCGGCGCTCAGCAATGCGGTCAGGCTGCCGGTGCCACAGCCGACGTCGGCCACCACCGCCGCGGGTCGGGGCATGGTGGGCAGCAGCAGGTTCGCCCACGCCGCTCGTACCCGCGGATCGCGCAGGCCGTGGTCGGGTTCCTCGTCGAAGGCCGCGGCCTCCTCGTCCCACGACGTCACGACGCTGTCCCCTGCCGGCTCGCCTCGAGCCCGGTGCCCGTGCTCGTGTCCCATCCCGCAACCGTATGCGCCGGCCCTGGCGTGCGACAACGCCGCAGCTGCCAGCCGCTGGCACCCGCCGCCGACTCGTGCTACCGTCGTCCGCGACATACCCCTAGGGGGTATTATGGAGGTCGAGATGTCGACAGATCGAGTCAGCTGGGGAACGGCCGCCTCGGCCACGCTGCACTGCCTCACCGGCTGCGCCATCGGCGAGGTGCTCGGCATGGTGATCGGCACCGCGCTGGGTTGGGGCACCGTCGCCACCGTCGTGCTCGCGGTCGCGCTCGCGTTCCTGTTCGGCTACGCGCTCACCATGCGCGGCGTGCTGCGCGCCGGCGTCGGCCTCCGGCGGGCGGTGAAGGTCGCGCTGGCCGCCGACACCGTGTCGATCGCGGTCATGGAGATCGTGGACAACGCGGTCATGGTCGGCGTCCCCGGCGCGATGGACGCCGGGGTCGCGAGCTGGGTGTTCTGGGCCGCGCTGGCGTTCGCGCTCGGGGTCGCGTTCGTGGTGACGCTACCGGTGAACAAGTGGATGATCGGCCGCGGCACCGGGCACGCGGTCGTGCACCAGTACCACCACTAGCGCGACAGCAGGGGCGCGACCCGGTGCACGGTCTCGGTCAGTCCGCCGGCCAGTTCGGACAGCCGCGCGTCGGTGAGCCGCACGGTCGGCCCCTGCACCGCGACCGCGGCCACCACCTCGCCGCCCGGTGAGTGCACCGGCGCGGCGATCGCCCGCACGCCCGGGTTGCGCTCCTCGTCGTTGAGCGCCCAGCCGCGCTCGCGGATCACCTCCAGCTCGGCGCGCAGCCGCTCGGGGTCGGTGATCGTGCGCTGGGTGGCCCGGGCGAGGTCGCCGAGCCGCTCGATCTGCTCGTCCAGGTCGCCGGCGCTGGCGAGCAGGCACTTGCCCATGGCCGACGCGTGCAGCGGCACCCGGCTGCCCTGCTCCTGGTCGAACCGCAGCGGCTGGCGCGAGGCCACCGCGAGCACCACGTGCACGTCGTTGCCGGCCCGGATGCCCAGGTTGACCGACTCGCCCGTGGTCGCGGCCAGCTCCTGGAGCAGGGGCAGCGCCTGCCGGTACCCGAGCCGGTCCTCGGCCTTGCGGCCGAGCGCGACCAGGGCGGGGCCGAGCAGGTAGCGCTCGGAGTCGGGATCCTGCAGGAGCAGGCCCTCCTCGGTGAGCGCGCGGGCGAGCCGGTGGCAGGTGCTCATGGTGAGCCCGGTCTGCCGGGCGAGCTCGGTGACGCCGAGGCCGGTCTCGGCGTCCTCGACGCGGCGCAGCACGGCGAGCGCGCGCTCGACCGTCTGCGCACCGGAGCGTGGCCGTGTCACCGTCGCATCCTCGCACATGTCGATCACTCCGGCCGGAACCATCCCAGGATGACAAAAGGTGCGACTGAATTTGTTCACCCGAACAACACGCGGTTCGTCGGGTGTCGAGCGGACTTTTCCGTCCGGGTCGGGTTAATGACGCGGACAATTCCGTCCATCTCTTGTTCGGGTGATGATCATACCGTAGCGTCAGAGTTCGCCCCCGACTTTTCGCTTATCGGAAGGTAATCCCGATGCTATCCATGATTGCCGCTGCCGGCATGGCCTTGTCCATCGTTGCCACCCCAGCTACCGCACAGGACGACCGCCCGAGCGAACGGATCACCGTCGACGTGGTGACCGTCAACGGCTCCGGTTGCCCCGCGGGCACGGCCGCCGTCGCCACCGCCTCCGACAACACGGCGTTCACCGTGACCTACAGCGACTACGTCGCCCAGGTGGGTCGCGGTGCTGACCCGACTGACATGCGCAAGAACTGCCAACTCTCACTCCGCGTGCACATCCCGTCCGGGTTCACCTATGCGATCGCCCAGGCCGACTACCGTGGGTTCGCCCACCTGGCACACGGAGCGGAGGCCACCCAGCAGGCGAGCTACTACATCCAGGGAACGTCGCCGACCAGGAGGTCCAGTCACCCGATCGACGGCGCGTACAGCGACAACTGGCAGTTCACCGACCGGACCGAGGTGGCCGAACTGGTCTACGCGCCCTGCGGTGAGGAGCGCAACCTGAACATCAACACCGAGCTGCGGGTCAACGCCGGCTCGTCGGGTTCCGCCAGCAGCTTCGTGACGATGGACTCCACGGACGGCGCGGCCAGCACCAAATACCACTTCAGCTGGAAGCGGTGCTGATTCACCCGAGCGCGACGCTGCGACCGGTCTCCGTCAGAAAGAAGACCGGCCGCTGCGCGCACTGAAAGAAATCTTTCGCTAATTCTTTCAAAAACGTCGGGGGTCTTCAGCCTGCCCTAAAAAAGCCTGGAGGTAATGCCATGCTCGCCACGTTCACCGCCGCGGTCGTCGCGGTCGCCACGGTCGTCGCACCCGCCGCGGCCAGACCCGGGCCGCACTTCACCGACCCGCCGGACGACAAGATCGTCATCGACCTCGTGACCGTGAACGGCTCCGGCTGCCCGTCCGGTACCGCCGCCGTCGCCGTGTCGAGTGACAACACGAAGTTCACCGTGACCTACAGCGACTACATCGCGCTGGTCGGGGTGGGGGCCGGACCGCTGGACTTCCGCAAGAACTGCCAGCTCAACATGGTCGTGCACGTTCCACAGGGCTTCACCTACGCGATCACGCAGGCGGACTACCGCGGGTACGCGTACCTCGCGGAGGGCGCGAGCTTTACCGAGAAGGCCAACTACTACTTCCAGGGCATGTCGCAGACGACCCCGAGGTCCCACCGCTTCGACGGCCCCCTGGACGACAACTGGCAGGCCACCGACCAGGTCGAGGTCGACCAGCTCGTCTACAAGCCGTGTGGTGAGGAACGCAACTTCAACGTCAACACCGAACTCCGGGTGAACGCCGGCACATCGGACACCACCGAGACAACCAGCTTCGTCACCATGGACTCCACCGACGTCGACGTCAAGACCGAGTACCACTTCAGCTGGAAGACCTGCCCATAACGGCACGATCGACCCCACGCGGCGTCCGGCGGATCCCTGATCACCGGGCGCCGTGCCGCTGTTCAGACCGGCACGCCGCCCAGGACCGAGCGGAGGGAAGGAACGGCGCGGCGTCGTCGTGGTCGTGCGCCCGGAGCAGGCGCCCACGTATCGCGCTCGCTCGTTACCGATCGCGCGCCCGACTGTCCAGGAGCGGGGCGAGTTCGGTGACGACAGTGGTCAGGGGAGCCACCGTGCGCCGGATGCGGGCGGTCATGATCGCACCCTCCAGTGTGCTGATCATCAGTGTGGCGAGCCGGCGGGCTCGGCGGCGGGGGACGTCCATCCGCACCAGTTCGTCGGTGACGGCGTGTTCCCAGTGGTCCAGGGCCGCGCGGAGCTGCTCGGTGACGGGGGAGTCGCCGCCCGCGAGGTCAGCGGAGCCGGCCAGCACCGGGCAGCCGCGTTCGAAGCCGCGGCGGGTGAACTCGTTCTTCCACTGTCGGGCGAGGTGGGCGAACAGGCCGGCGGGCGTCGGTCGGCGGGTGGTGGCGGGGTACTCGGCGGCCCAGCGCGCGGCGAAGTCGCCGGACCACAGGAGGGCCTCGCCGACCAGTTGGTCCTTGCCGCCGGGGAAGTAGTGCTGGAACGACCCGCGCGGTGCGTCCGCGTGTGCCACCACGTCCCGCACGCCGGTCGCGGTCACTCCGCGGGCTCGCACCAGCTGTGCCGCGCTGTACACCATGCGTTCCCTTGCTCCGGACACGACCACTCCTTCCATGACACGTGTCATAATATGACGACGGTCATAGCCTGGAGGTGTGGATGGACACGGGTTTCATCGGGTTGGGGCTCATGGGAGAGCCGATGGCACGCAACCTCGTGCGGGCGGGGGCACCGCTGGTGGCGTGGAACCGCTCGCCCGGGAAGACCGTCGACGCGGCGGTGGCGGGCTCGCCGGAGGAGGTGTTCGAGCGGGCGGACGTCGTGATCCTCATGCTCGCGGACGGACCGGCGATCGACTCGGTGCTCGGGCGGGGCACGCCGCGCTTCGGCATGGTCGCCGGCCGCACGGTGGTCCACATGGGAACCACGTCGGCGGAGTACTCCCGCGACCTGGAGGCCGACGTCCTGGCCGCCGGCGGCCGCTACGCCGAAGCTCCCGTCTCCGGCTCCCGCACGCCGGCCGAGGCGGGTGAGCTGGTCGCGATGCTCGCCGGCGAGCCCGAGACGGCCGAGGCGGTCCGCCCCCTGCTGGCGCCGATGTGCCACGAGGTCGTCGACTGCGGCACCGTGCCGAACGGGATGGCGATGAAGCTGGCGGTCAACCTGTACCTGATCACGATGGTCACCGGCCTGGCCGAGTCGTTCCACTTCGCCGAGCGGCACGGGCTCGACCCGCACACGTTCCTCGGCGTCCTCGACGCGGGCCCGATGGCGAGCAGCGTGTCCCGGGTCAAGTCGGCCAAGCTCGCGGCCCGCGACTTCACCCCGCAGGCCGCGATCTCGAACGTGCTCTACAACAACGAGCTGATCGCCGCCTCGGCCAGGGCCGCCGGCATCGCCTCACCGCTGCTCGACGTCTGCCACCGCCTGTTCGCCGAGACCGAGGCCCTCGGCCACGGCCCCACCGACATGGCCGCCGTCATCCGAGCCATCGAGCACCGGACGGGACACGCCGCCCTAGCATGAGCACAGTCCGGTAACAACCGAATACAGTAGGTTGCGTGGCGGAGGACATTTCGGTCGGATGGCGAACCATGTCTGATCACACGCACGTCCTGGCCGCCGAGGGCGGTGCGCTGTCGAGCATCGAGGACGCGATCAACTCGGTGTTCAACCCGATCTCGGACTTCGTGTCCAACATCGTGTTCGCGGAGATCACCGTGTTCGGGGTGACGTTTCCGTGGATCGTGGCCTGGTTGATCGTCGCCGCGTCCGTGTTCACGGTCTACTTCGGGTTCATCCAGTTGCGTGGGTTCCGGATGGCGCTGCGGATCGTTCGCGGGCGCTACACCCGCGACGACGAGCCGGGCGAGATCAGTCACTTCCAGGCGCTCTCCTCGGCGTTGTCCGGCACCGTCGGGCTGGGCAACATCGCCGGCGTCGGCGTGGCCATGACGATCGGCGGTGCGGGCGCGACGTTCTGGATGATCCTGGCCGGGCTGCTGGGCATGTGCACCAAGTTCGTGGAGTGCACGCTCGGCGTGAAGTACCGCGAGTACCACCCCGACGGCACCGTCTCCGGCGGACCGATGCACTACCTGCGCAAGGGCGTCGCCGAGCGGATCGGGAACGGGTTCGGGGTCGGGCTGGGCAAGGTGCTCGCCGCGCTCGCCGCGGTCATGATCCTGTTCTTCGGCATCGCCGGTGGGAACATGTTCCAGGCCAACCAGACTTTCGCCCAGCTCAAGGACGTCACCGGCGGGTCGGACGGCCTGCTCGGCAGCGACGGCGCCGCGTTGATCTTCGGCCTGGCCCTGGCCGCGCTGGTCGGCGCGGTGGTGATCGGCGGGATCAAGTCGATCGGCGCGGTGACCAGCAGGCTGGTGCCGACGATGGGCATCATCTACGTCACGGCGTGCCTGATCGTGATCGGCGCGAACGTCACCGAGGTGCCCGCGGCGTTCGGGGACATCTTCTCCGGGGCGTTCACCGGGGAGGGCGTGCTCGGCGGCGCGATCGGGGCGATGATCGTCGGGTTCCAGCGTGCCGCGTTCTCCAACGAGGCCGGCATCGGATCGGCGCCGATCGCGCACTCCGCGGTGCGCACCAGGAATCCGGTCACCGAGGGTTACGTCGCGCTGCTCGAGCCGTTCGTCGACACGGTGATCGTCTGCACCATGACCGCCCTGACGATCGTCATCGCCCGCCCGCAGTTCTGGATCGACGCGCGGGCCACGGTCGCCGCGGGCGGCGACGAACCGGACGGCGTCACCGTCACCTCGGAGGCGTTCGCCACCGCGCTGCCCTGGTTCCCGTACGTGCTCGCCGTAGCGGTCGCGCTGTTCGCCATCTCCACGATCATCACGTGGGGTTACTACGGGCAGAAGGCGTGGTCCTACCTGTTCGGTCGCAGCCAGACCAGCGAGCGGGCGTACTACGTGATCTTCTGCTTCTTCATCGTGGTCGGGTCCGTGCTCACCCTGGGCAGCGTGCTCAACTTCGCCGACGCGGTGCTGTTCCTGCTGGCACTGTTCAACATCATCGGCCTCTACCTGCTGATGCCGATGGTCAAGCGCGAGCTCGACGACTTCCGCGGAAAGGTTCGGACAGGGGAGATCGTCCAGGTCAAGTAGCGGTTTACAGCGTTGGCACAACGTTGTAAAACTTAACCCGTGGCCACGCTCAAGGACGTCGCGGTGCTCGCCGGGGTCTCGGTGAAGACCGTCTCCAACGTGGTCAACGGCTACGACTTCGTGAAGCCGGAGAACCGGCGTCGGGTCGAGCACGCCCTGCGGGAGACCGGGTACCGGCCCAACGTCGGTGCCCGCAACCTGCGCCGCGGCCGCACCGGGTTCCTGGCGCTCGTCGTGCCCGAGCTGAGCATCCCCTACTTCGGCGAGCTCGCCGGCGGGGTCCTCGCCGCGGCGCAGCGGCGCGACTGGAGCGTGCTCATCGAGCAGACCCAGGGCGACCGCGACCGCGAGCGGGACACCCTCGCCTCGCTCGGCCCGCACCTGGTCGACGGCGCGCTGGTCAGCCCGCAGGCCGTGGAGGCCGGCGACCTCACCGGCGTCGGCGTTCCGGTCGTCCTGCTCGGCGAGCACCCGCTGGCGCTCCCGCTCGACCACGTCGGCATCGACAACGTCCGGGCCGCGCACGCCGCCGTGCGCCACCTGCTCGACCTCGGGCGGCGCCGCATCGCCGTGATCGGGCGGCACCCGACCCGCGGCACCGCGGCGCAGCGGCTCGCCGGGTACCGGCAGGCCCTCGACGAGGCGGGGCTGCCGTACGAGCCCGCGCTGGTCGCGGAGGCCTTGCGGTACCACCTCGCGGACGGTGCGGCCGCCATGCGCGCGCTGCTGGCCGGCTCGCCGGACGCCGTGTTCTGCTTCAACGACATGCTGGCCCAGGGCGCAATCCGCGCGATCGTGGACGCCGGGCTCCGGGTGCCCCGGGACATCGCGGTCGTCGGGTTCGACAACGCCGAGCACAGCGCGTTCACCGTGCCGTCGCTGACCACCGTCGCGCCCGACAAGGCCGCGCTCGCCGAGGCCGCCGTCGACCTCGTGCACCGCCGCACCACCCACCCCGGCTTCCCACCCGAGGACGTCCCGATCCCGTTCACCCTGGAGATACGCGAGAGCACCACCCACAACTGAACAACAGCACCAGGAAACCCTGCACCTGGAGCACACCATGTCAGTACAGCTGACCCTCGTCGCGGTGCTCGCGGCGGGGATCGTGACCGTACCCGCCGAGGCGGCCCCCGAGGCCGAGCCCGCCACCGTCTGCTTCCTGCACTGCGACACGCTCGACCCGTCGCGCGCCGGGCAGGAGACCTTTCCCGTACCGGAGAAGGACCTCAACGGTCGCCGGCTCGTACTCCACGTGTCCGATGTGGACGGAATGGCGTGGGGCGGCATCGACGACGGCGTCCCCGGCGACTCCGTCTGGCTCGACCGCTCCTGGGACGGCGGCGCCACCTGGGATGGCCTGCTCGGCAAGGCGAGCATCCCGAGCACGTGGACCGGCACCCGCACGCTCATGTACAACGTCTCCGACCCGCGCGGCCACCGCCGCGGCATGATCCGCGCCTGCGGCGACGCCCGCGGGGTCGCGTGCACGGAGTGGGTGTACCCGACGGTGTGCGACGCCCAGTGCGACGACACCGACGCGAGCCGGGCCGACGGCGACACCCAGCCGGTGGCGCCGACCGCGCTGTTCGGCCGCACGATCCGCCTGCACCTGGACCGCGACGGCATGGGGTGGGGGAGCATCGAGTCCGGCGCCCCGGGCGACGAGGTGTGGCTGGACCGCTCCTGGAACGCCGGCGCGAGCTGGCCCGGCGGCTCCTCCCTCGGCCGCACGACCGCGACCGGATCCTCGGCCCGCACCACGATGTTCGCCACCCACGACCCCCGCGCCCGGCACTACGGCGGCGCCGTGCGGGCCTGCGGGCGGGCGGCGCCGTACCAGCAGGGCAGCTGCACCGACTGGGCCCGCCCGGCCACCGACCGCGCCGCCGCGGCCGCCGACGCGCTGCTGTACCACTACGACCCGTACGACGGCTGGTGGCGAAGCAGCTGGTGGAACTCGGCGGCCACGCTCACCGCGCTGATCGCCTACGCCGCCCACACCGGCGACCGGAGCCACGACTGGGTCATCGCCCGCACGTTCGAGCGGAACCGCGGCACGTTCCCGGCCGGCGAGCGCGGCACCGACCCGATCGAGGGCGACTTCGTCAGCCGCGCCATCGACGACGCCGCCTGGTGGGGCCTGACCTGGGTCGCCGCCCACGACCACACGGGCGAGACGCGCTACCTGGACATGGCCCGGACGATCGCCGCCCACGTGCACGAGTACTGGGACCCGAGCACGTGCGGCGGCGGAGTCTGGTGGAACCGGGAACGCACCTACAAGAACGCCGTCACCAACGGCCAGTACCTGCGCCTGACGGCCGCCCTGCACCGGCGCATCCCCGGCGACACGGTATGGCTCGCCCGCGCCCGCACCGCGGCCGACTGGTACCTGGCCAGCGGGATGATCAACTCCGCGGGCCTGGTCAACGACGGCCTGACCGGCGACTGCCGCAACAACGGCCAGACGGTGTGGACCTACAACCAGGGACTCGCGATCGGCGGCCTGCTCGAGGTCTGGCGCGCGACCGGCGAGGCCCGCTACCTCGACACCGCCCGGCGCCTGGCCGACGCCGCGATCACCAGCGATGCGCTGACCCGCGACGGCGTGCTCACCGAGAGCTGCGACGTGGGTCGATCCTCCGAGCACAATTCAGACGTCCGGCCGACCTCAGTCGGCAGCGCCACTCACCTGAGCGAAGTCCGGCCCGTCGGCCTCGCCCGAATCGTGCTCGGGTGCGACGACAACCAGAAACAGTTCAAGGGCATCTTCGTCCGCTACCTCGCCGACCTGGCGCAGGTGACCGGATCGCCCGCCTACCAACGGTTCCTGCGTGCCCAGGCCGACTCGGTCTGGGCGGCCGACCGGGACGCGCTCAACCGGATCGGACAGCGCTGGGCCGGGGGCAGCCCCAACCAGGTCGACTGGCGCACCCAGGCCAGCGGCCTCGAAGCACTCACGTTCGGGAGCAGCTCATGAGACGTATTCTCACCGCCGCAAGCGCTTTCCTGATCGCCGCGACCACGGTCGTCGCGGTCGCCCCGGCCGCGACGGCCGCCGAATGGGTCCCCAAGCAGCCGCCGCTCACCACGCCGTGGACGAGCCAGGTCTCGCCGACCAACGCGCTGCCCGAGTACCCGCGCCCACAGCTGGTCCGCGCGGACTGGCTCAACCTCAACGGGGTCTGGGAGTTCACCGGCGCCCCGAACATCGACTCGCCGCCGGTCGGGCAGACCCTGCCCGAGGGCGTGCTCGTGCCGTACCCGATCGAGTCCGCGCTGTCGGGCATCATGCGGCACGAGGACAGCATGTTCTACCGCCGGACGTTCACCGTCCCGTCCGGGTGGGACGGTCGCCGGGTCAAGCTGAACTTCGGCGCGGTGACCTGGGAGGCCAGGGTCTGGGTCAACGGCGTCCGGGTCGGCACGCACACCGGCGGCTTCGACCCGTTCTCCTTCGACATCACCGACGCGCTCCGCGACGGCGCGAACGAGATCATCGTCGGCGCCTACTCGCCGATCGACGGCAGCACCCATCCGATCGGCAAGCAGCGCCGCGACCCGAGCGGCATCTGGTACACGGCCGCGTCCGGGATCTGGCAGACCGTGTGGCTGGAACCGGTGCACGCCAACCACATCACGCGCCTGGACACCACCCCGGACGTGCCCGCCGGCGTCCTCGACCTCGTCGTGCAGGGCAGCCCGGGCCAGCAGGTGCGTGCCGAGGTCCTGAGTGGAGGGTCGGTCGTCGGCTCGGCCACCGGCACGAGCGGCACGCACCTGCGGGTCCCGGTGCCGAACGCGCGGCTGTGGTCGCCGGACGACCCGTTCCTCTACGACCTGCGCGTGACCATGGGCCCCGACGTGGTGACCGGGTACTTCGGCATGCGTTCGCTGGGCAAGGCGATGGTCGGCGGGGTGATGCGCCCGCTGCTCAACGGGAAGTTCGTCTACCAGCTCGGCACGCTCGACCAGGGTTACTGGCCGGACGGGATCTACACCGCGCCGACCGACGAGGCGCTGGCCTTCGACCTGGAGCGGCAGAAGGCGCTGGGCTTCAACATGGTCCGCAAGCACATCAAGGTCGAGCCGGCACGCTGGTTCTACCACGCCGACCGGCTCGGGCTGCTGGTGTGGCAGGACATGCCGTCGCTGGACGCGGTGGACGACGTGCCGGCGCGGGCGCACGCGAACTTCGAGTCCGAGCTGCGCCGGATGGTGGAGAACCTCAAGCAGATCACGTCGATCGTGCAGTGGGTGCCGTTCAACGAGGGCTGGGGCGAGTACGACAACGGCCGGATCGTCGACCTGGTCCGCTCGATCGACCCGACCCGGCTGATCAACCACAACTCCGGCTCGAACTGCTGCGTCTCCGACCCGGAGCCGTCGAACGGGGACGTCATCGACGACCACGCGTACCAGATGTCGTCGGGCACCCGCCTGCCGACGGCGACGCGGATCGCGGTACTCGGCGAGTACGGCGGGCTGGGCCGGCGGGTCGTCGGCCACGAGTGGGAGCCGGGTGCCGGGTTCGCCTACGGGGACCTGTACCCCGACGAGGCGTCGCTGACCAACCGGTACGTGGCGATCACCGAGGAGGTCGGGCGGTTCGTGCAGACGCGCGGGCTGTCCGGGTCGGTCTACACCGAGCCGTACGACCTGGAGAACGAGGTCAACGGGTTCTACACCTACGACCGGCGGGTGCTGAAGATGGACGCGGCGCGGGTGCGCGCGGTGAATCAGGAGGTGCTCGCGCGGGCGGCCGGCACCGAGGTCGGCCGCGACGAGCTGGTGTCACTGCGGGTCACCACGCCGGGGTTCACCGACCGGTACCTGCGGCACCGGGACAGCCTCGCGCGCACCGACCCCGACGACGGCTCGGACGTGCTGAAGAAGGACGCCACGTTCTGGGCGCGGCCGGGGCTGGCGGACGCGTCGTGCCTGTCGTTCGAGTCGCGGAACTTCCCCGGCCGGTACCTGCGGCACTCGGGGTGGCGGCTGCGGCTCGACCCGTCCGACGGCTCGGCGGGGTTCACCGGTGACGCGACGTTCTGCGCCCGCTCGGGTTCCGGGGCGACCGCGTTGGAGTCGTACAACAACCCGGGCGCGTTCGTCCGGCACTTCGAGGAGCAGGTGTACCTGGCGCGGCGGGGTGGCCCGAACCCGTGGGACACGGCGACGAGCTTCGC
Organism: Actinophytocola sp.; assembly: GCA_036259595.1. GTDB lineage: Bacteria > Actinomycetota > Actinomycetes > Mycobacteriales > Pseudonocardiaceae > Actinophytocola. The sequence continues at coordinate 450 of DATABL010000231.1, read as the reverse complement.
CGAGGACACGACGTGGGCAGCGGTGGTGCCGCGGTGGCGGAGCGCGGCCGACCTGCCGCTGGACCAGGCGCGGTCGCTGCGGGTGACGACGCCGGGGTTCACCGACCGGTACCTGCGGCACCGGGACAGCCTGGCCCGCACCGACGTGGTGACCGCGTCGAGCCCGGCGCTGCTGAAGGCCGACGCGACGTTCGTGGTGCGGCGGGGGTTGGCGGACCCGTCGTGCTACTCGTTCGAGTCACGGAACGTCACCGGGAGTTACCTGCGGCACCAGGCGTTCCGGGTGCGGATCGCGGGGAGTGACGGGTCGGAGCTGTTCCGCCGGGACGCGACGTTCTGCGCGCGGCCGGGGTCGGGCTCGGGCACGGTCCGACTGGAGTCGATCAACGAGCTGGGCGCGAGCGTGCGGCACTACGCGGAGGAGGTGTGGGTGGCCTCGAACGGCGGCGC
>DATABL010000230.1:0-7021 GCA_036259595.1 Actinophytocola sp. | reverse complement strand
GTCGCCGGTACGCCGGAAATCGGGGGCCGGAGGCCGAACCCCCTCAGCCGCTGACCAGCGGGAGCAGGTTCGGGCGCCAGACGCCGTCGTGGTCGCGTGCCGTTGTCAGGCGTTCTGGGGGGACCTCGCCGTAGGTGGTGGTGCGTTGGCGGGCGGGGCGGCCGGCGGCCTCGGCCAGGGCCTCCAGGTCGGCGATCGTCTTGTAGCTGCCGTTCTCGGAACCCGCCATGCGGCTGATGGTCTCCTCCATCAGGGTGCCGCCCAGGTCGTTCACGCCGCCGCGCAGCACGTCCACCACCCCGGGCGTGCCCAGCTTCACCCAGCTCGTCTGGATGTTCGGGATCCGGCCGTGGAGCAACAGCCGCGCCAGCGCGTGCACGGCCCGGTTCTCCAGGTGCGTCGGGCCGGGTCGGGCGATGCCGGCCAGGTACAGCGGGGCGTTCGTGTGCACGAACGGCAGCAGGACGAACTCCGTGAAACCACCCGTTCGTGCCTGGAGGTCCCGGATGAGCTTGATGTGCGCGACCCAGTGTGACGGGTTGTCGACGTGGCCGTACATCATCGTCGACGTGGTCGGGATGCCCAGCTCGTGCGCGGTCGTCACGACCTCGATCCAGGACGCCGTGGGGAGCTTGCCCTTCGTCAGGATCCAGCGCACGTCGTCGTCGAGGATCTCCGCCGCCGTGCCGGGCAGGGAGTCCACTCCGGACTCCCGCGCCGCGGTGAGCCAGTCGCGGACGGACAGGTTCGTCCGGGACGCGCCGTTCACCACCTCCATCGGCGAGAACGCGTGCACGTGCAGGCCCGGCGCCCGCCGCTTGACCTCCGCGGCGATGTCGAAGTACGCCGTCCCCGGCAGGTCCGGGTGGATGCCGCCCTGCATGCACACCTCGGTCGCGCCGACCTCCCACGCCTGCGTCGCCCGCTGCCCCACCTGCTCCAGCGACAGCGTGTACGCGTCGCTGTCGGTGCGCCGCTGCGCGAACGCGCAGAACCGGCAACCGGTGTAGCAGACGTTGGTGAAGTTGATGTTGCGCGTGACCACGTAGGTCACCTCGTCGCCGACGGCGTCGCGGCGTACGTCGTCGGCCAGCGCGGCCAGCGCGGTGATCTCCGCGCCGTCGTTGGCGGACAACAACAACAGGGCGTCCTCATCGGACAGTCCGCTCGGGTCCGACTCGGCGCGCAGCAAGGCGGCGGAGAACTCCCGGCGCAGCGCCCCGGACGTGCCGCTCGCGGCGGCCGCCGGCATCGCGGAGACCTGTGCCCGCAACGACTCCCAGTCCCCGTACACCGAGTCGAAGTCGTCGCGGCGGTCGGCGGTGCGGCCGTCGGTGTCGATCGAGGCGTGCAGGTCGGTGCGCCCGGAGGACACCAGCGCGACCTCCGGCTCCTGCCACGGCCGCCCGACCGGGACCCGCCCGGCCGCGGCCAGCCCGGTGGCCGGATCGGCGAGCGCGGCGACGTGCCCGGCGACCCGCGGGTCCAGCCACGGCTCCCCGCGCAGCACGTACTCCGGGTAGATCGGCAACCGCTCGGCCAGGGTGAACCCGGCCGTCGAGGTGTGCCGCGCCAGCGTCTCCTCCTGCGGCCAGGGCCGTTCGGGGTTGACGTGGTCGGGCGTCAGCGGCGACACCCCGCCCCAGTCGTCGATGCCGGCGCGCAGCAGCAGCTCGAACTCGCCGCCGATCAGGTTCGGCGGGGCCTGGATGCGCATCTTCGGGCCGAGCACCAGCCGCGCGACCGCGACGGTCGCGGCGAGCTCCTCCAGCGTCGCGTCGGCCATGCCGGCCATGGCGGTGTCGGGCTTGGCACGGAAGTTCTGCACGATGACTTCCTGGATGCCGCCGTACTGGCGGGCGACGCCGCGGATCGCGAACAGCGAGTCGACCCGCTCGGCCAGCGTCTCGCCGATGCCGATCAGGATGCCGGTGGTGAACGGCACCGAGCTGCGGCCGGCGTCCTCCAGCACCCGCAGCCGGACCGCGGGCTCCTTGTCGGGCGAGCCGTAGTGCGGGCCGCCCTTCTCCGACCACAGTCGGGTGGCGGTCGTCTCCAGCATCATGCCCATCGACGCCGAGACCGGCTTGAGCCGCTGGAGGTCGGTCCAGCTCAGCACGCCGGGGTTGAGGTGCGGCAGCAGCCCGGTCTCCTCCAGGACCTTGATCGACATCGCGCGCACGTAGGAGAGGGTGTCGGGGTAGCCGGCCTCTTCCAGCCACTCGCGCGCGGCGGTCCACCGGTCCTCCGGCCGGTCACCGAGGGTGAACAGGACCTCGGTGCAGCCCAGCTCGGCGCCCCGCCGGACGATGTCGAGGACCTCGTCCTCGCTGAGGAACGCGGCCGGCACCCGACCGGGCACGGTCGCGAAGGTGCAGTAGTGGCAACGGTCCCGGCAGAGCTTGGTGAGCGGCACGAACACGCTGCGCGAGTAGGTGATCACGTCCGCGCGGCCGGCCTCGACGAGCCCGGCGTCGCGTACCCGGGAGGCGGCGGCGAGCAGGTCGTCGAGCTGGTCGCCGCGGGCGTGCAGGAGCGTCTCGGCCTCGGTGCGGTCGAGGGTCGCCCCGTCGCGCGCGCGGCGCAGGGCCCGGCGGACGGCCGACTCGGTGGGAACGAAACCCTCGGGCACGGGCACCGTCACGGGCACTCCTCCTGGCGAACGTGTGGTCGGGACGTCACCAAGCTAGTCATGTCCAGCGACAACCTCCGGCGGCACCGGATCATTCCGCGCGGCGACCCCGAGCGGTTCGGCGTTGAGCAGGACGCGAGTCAGGCCGCAGACGCAGGCCTGGTAGCGGACCCAGCCGTCACTCGTGACGTGGCTCGAAGTGGTCTCCCAGCGGTGTGCGGCGGTCATGGGGCCAGTCTGCTGTAATGGTCCTGTGCATTTGAACCCTTACGGCGAGGATCCCGTCCGGCTCGCCGTCGAGCTCGCCTCGGCGCCGCCGTCGACGGCGGACGAGCTGACCGCCCGGTGCGTCGCGGCGGGCGTGGTGGTGGAGCGGCCGGGCACGGACGGGGACGTGGCCGAGGTGGCGGAGTTCCTGGAGCGCTGGCTGGCGGTGGTCGACGCCGCGGAGAACCGGCAGCGGGCGAGGCTGTTGAACGCGCTGCTGGCGGAGTCGTCGTCCTCGCCTCGGCTGACCGACCACTCGGGCAACGGCTGGCACATCCACTACCGGGACGCCGACATGCCGCTGGCCGGTGTGCTGCGCGCGCTGATCAGCGTCGGCACCGCCCTGCACCTCAGCGGACGCGGCATGGACCGCCTGCACCGCTGCGCACTGGCCGACTGCCACCGCCCGTTCGCCGACTTCACCCGCGGCGGCCGCCAGCGCTACTGCTCCCCCCAGTGCGCCAACCGCGACGCCGTCCGCCGCCACCGGGCAAGGACCGACCGCGGACCGCGAGCGTCCAGAACTGTCGGTGCCATGCGGTAGCGTGGAAATCAGGGGGTCCCCCTGGGGCCGCGCGAACGGGCCGTTCGCGCGGACATCACCCGATCGGGTTCCTGCTTGGTCGACGACCACGTGCTGGTCGAACCGATCACGCGGTGCCGCCGCTGCCACTCCTGCCCGCCGATGCCGGGCGCCGGGCCGGTGCTACCGCTGGCGCTGCTGCTGGTCGCGCCGAGACCGGCATCTGCGGCGGCGTGCTCCGCGAGGCGCGACACGGGGAGCCGGTCCGGTCGCACGTGGGTTCGGACACATAAAATGGCGGGATGCCCGCGCGGAAGTCCAAGACCGGACTGACCCAGCAGGAGCGGAGCGCCGCGATGCGCAAGCGTCTCCTCGACGCGACCGTCGACTGCCTGGTCCGGTTCGGCTACACGGGTACCACGACGACCAAGGTCACCGAGCTCGCCGGCGTCACCCGCGGCGCGCAGGTGCACCACTTCCCCACCCGGGCCGACCTGGTCGCCGCCACCGTGCGGCACCTCGCGGGCCTGCGCGCGGCGCTGGCGTTCGAGAAGGTCGACACCGTGCGGCACGCGCCCGACCGGCTCGACGCCGCCCTCGACCTGATGTGGGAGGTCCACCAGGGCCCGGTCATGTGGGCGACCATCGAGCTGTGGGTCGCCGCCCGCACCGATCCCGGCCTTCGCGACCAGCTCGCCGAGGCGGAGCCGGCGGCGCGGGCCGCACTGCTGGAACTGGCCGGGACGGCCTTCGGCGCGCACGCCGACGACCCGCGGTTCCGGCACGTCATGTACACCGCCCTGGACACCGTGCGCGGCGTCCAGCTGCTCGGGCTAACCAATCCGGACCCGGTGGAGCTGGCGAACCGGTGGAAGCGGGCCAAGGCCGACCTGCGGCTGCTGGTGGAGACCGTGGCCGGTCAGTCGCCGGAGCGCATCAGCGGCGCCAGGTAGCCGCGGGCGAACGCGCGGACGGAATCGTCGGTGTCCAGTGGTATGGCGCTCTGCGGCATCAGGGTGAAGGAGATCGCGAGGCGCACGAACACCTCAGCCACTCCTTCGGGTGTACGTCCCTCGATCGGGTCGGATTCCGGTGACTGCTGGACGAGGAAGTCACGCGCGGCGGCGACCACGAGATGCCCGTCGGTCGTCAGGTACGGCAGCAGCGCCTCGGGGTCGGAGGCCAGCAGGCGGTTGAGCAGCGGGTCGGTGCTGGCGTAGCGAACACCCACGACGAAGCCCTCGACCAGGCGTTCCTCCGCGGTGTCGAGGTCGGCCACGGCGGTGGCGATGCTGCCGAAGAACCGCCGGCACTCGCGGGTGAGCACCGCCTGCACGAGGGCGTCCTTGCCGTCGAAGCGGCGGTACAGCGTCGCCCGGGAGACGCCGGCCCGGCGGGCGACGACGTCGACGTTGGTCCGGCGCAGGCCGTAGATCAGGAACTCCGCCAGCGCCGCGTCCACGATGGACTCCCCGACCGGGTCGGTCTCGGGCCCGTTCAGCACCAACTCCAGGAGGTTCACCTGCCCGACGGTCCCACTCCCGCGCGCCGATAGCCCTGACGCGCACGTTCCGTATACCGGAGCCGGTGGGGCACGAGCCGCCAGGACGCGCTGACGGCGCGGCGGAACCGCTGGTGTCGGCGCTCGTCGCGGTCGGTCCACCGCTCGCCGATCTGACGGCGGACGGGATCGGGCAGCGTGCCGACGGCGATCCACCACAACGGCTTGGCCGACGGCTTGCGCAGCGCCCGGTACAGCGGGGCGGGCACCAGCGGGAACGTGGCGGGCGGCTCCTTGGCGAACTCGATCAGGCCGCGGGCGGCCGGGGTGATCACGAGCTCCTCGCGGCACATGCGGTCGAAGTACGCGCGGAAGCTCGCCCAGTCCGGCGGCACGATCCGGTCGCTGACGCCGTACGCGCGGAACACCCGACGCGACTCGGCGTAGAGCTGTTCGCGCTCGGCGTCGCTCATCCGGTGGTCGAAGAGGTCGACCGTCTGGAACAGCGCGTCGAAGATCGTGGCGTGGGCCCAGAAGAAGACCTCCGGGTCGAGCGCGTGGTAGCGGTGGCCCCGACCGTCGACGCCCTTGATCTGGTTGTGGTACTCGCGGATTCGGCGTGCGGTGGCGGCGCCGTCCGGCCAGTCGAAGGTGACGCCCTGGATCTCGGGGACCGAGCGCAGGACGCGCTCCCACGGCTCGGCGAAGAAGTCGGAGTGCTGCTCGACGCCGGCGCCGAGGCCGGGGTGCATGAGCTGCAACAGGCCGGCCTTGACCAGCAGCAGGTAGCCACGGACCTCGCCGGCCCACCGCCAGTGCAGCGAGCCGGGCCCCGGGAGTTCGACGTCGACCCGCGCCAACTCGTCCGCCGTCACGGCAAGCCTCCTGAGCCGGTGAGACACTGTTGAATCTTTGTATCAGGTGGCGGATGTGCCGGGGAAGAGGCTTAGCGTTTAGGCATGGAGCTCGAGCTGCGGCATCTTCGGGTCGTGTGCGCGGTGGCGGAGAGCGGCAGCGTCACCAAGGCGGCCGCTCGGCTCGGACTGGCGCAGCCCGCGCTCACCGCGCAGCTGAACCGGATCGAGCGGGCGCTCGGCGGCCCGCTGTTCGAGCGGGACCGGCGCGGCTCGCGGCCCACACCGCTCGGCGAGCTCGTGCTCGCCCGTGCGCGGGTGCTGCTGCCCGCCGTCGACGACCTGCGGCACGAGGCCGCGCGGCTGTCCGGGACCGGGGAGCCGGCGATCCGCTTCCGCATCGGGTCGGTCGGGAACTCCATGGTCAGCGGGCTCGTCCGCCGCCTGTCCGACAGCAAGCCGGACACCGGCATCACCACCCAGGCGTCCTGGTCGGCCCACGAGCTCGCCGAGCTCGTCGCCGCGGGCCGGCTCGACTTCGCGATCGTCGGCGTCTGCGGGGACGCGCCACCGCCGAGCGAGCACGGGCTCGAGTGGCGGCTGATCGCCGTGGACGTCGTCGGGGTGCTGTTGCCCGACGATCACCGGCTGGCGGGCGGCGACGAGGTGAACCTCGCCGACCTCGCCCACTCCCGCTGGGCGGCGACGCCGGGCGACGGCTGCTTCGGCGACTGCTTCGCCGCCGCCTGCGCCCGCGCCGGGTTCACGCCGGAACCCATGTACGAGACCGACCTGCGTGTCTGCATGGACCTGGTGCAGAGCGGCCAGGCCGTCGCGCTGTGCCAGCCGACGTTCCGGGAGCTGTCCGGGTTGCGGGCGCTGCCGCTCGCCGGCGCGCCGCTGCGGTGGCGGCACCTGCTCGGCTGGCATCCGGAGGCGCCCGCGGACGCCGTCGCCGGCCAGGTGCACCGGTACGCGCTCGCCGCCTACACCGACTCCCTGCGGCACAGCCCGCCCTACGCCCGCTGGCTCGCGAACCACCCGCGCTTCGGGGGGCACACGCCGGTGGCATAAGCCGGGTGTTATGGCCCAGTTGGTATGTCCCCGCCGGCCCGGTTCCGCTCTAGCGTTTCCCTTGCTGATCCACCGAGCACAGTTCGAAAGTCCGGCCGACCTCCGTTGGCGATCTTCCTCACCTGGGCGAAGTTCGGTCCGTCGGTCTGTTTCGAACAGTGCTCGCCCTG
>DATABL010000229.1:0-33476 GCA_036259595.1 Actinophytocola sp. | reverse complement strand
CACGAACAGGTTCTGCGTGTACATGATGTTGTCGTACACGTTGTCCCGCACCAGCTTCGCGGCCTCCCGCAGGATCGGGACCTGCTGCTCGCGGTCGAAGGTCACCCTGGCCTGCTCGATCAGCGCGGTCAGGTCCGGGTCGTCCACGTAGGAGTAGTTGATCGCCCCGCCGGGCAGGTAGGTCAGCGCCATGTTGGTCGCCGGGTCGTCCATGATCGCGAAGTTGCCGGCGTAGATGTCGAAGTCGCCCTCGTCGGTCTTGGCCAGGTAGGTGTTGCGCTCCAGGCCCTGCAGTTCGATCGTGATGCCGGCCTTCGCGGCACCGTTCTTGACCAGGGTGGCCCACTGGGTGGTCACCGGGTCCTGCAGCGAGTAGATGAGCCGGAACGTCAGCGGGAACTTCCCCGCGGCGTTCGCGGTGTACCCGGCGCCGGTGAGCAGGTCGCGCGACTTCTCCGGGTCGTACTCGTACTCCTTGCTCGACTCGTCGTGGAACTCCTCCAGCACCGGCATGATCGGGCTGGATCCGGTGGACACGGCCTGGCCCTGCAGGACGACCCGCCGGATCGCCTCGTAGTCCACGGCGTGCGCGAGCGCGAGCCGAACGTCCTTCTTGGCCAGGTGGGCGTTGTCCATGTTGTAGGCCATGTGCGCGTAGCCGAGGCCGGGGACCTCCTGGACCTCGATGTCCGTCGTGTTGCGCAGCTGGTCGACCTGCGCGGGCGGCAGCGCGTTCGCGATCACGTCGACGTCGCCGTTCTTCAGGCTCAGGATCTCGGTGTTCACGTCCGGGTAGACCCGGTAGACAACCTTGGCCGCCTTGGGCTTGCCGCCGTCCACCAGCGGGTAGTCGTCGACCCGTTCGAGGGTGTAGCTCTGGCCGCGCTGGACCTTGGTGAGCACGTACGGGCCGGCGCTGACCCAGCCGCCGTTGGAGCCGTCGTTGGCGAACTCGGCCACCGAGCCGGCCGGCTCGAACACGTGCTTGGGCACGACGTTGCCCCAGAACCCGATCTCCGGGATGATCGACGCGTCCGGCTCGGTGAGCGTCACCTCGACGCGGGTGTCGGACACCGCCTTCGCGGACTCGAAGTTCGTCAGCTGCCCGTAGAGCGTGCCCGACGGCTTGTCCCGCTTGACCGCGTTGAGCGTCCAGGCGACGTCCTCGGCGGTCAGCGGCTTCCCGTCCGACCAGGTCATGTCGTCGCGGATCTCGTAGAAGCCGGTGGTCTCGTCGACGTAGCCCCAGTCCTCGGCGAGCTCGGGCTCCTTGGCGCCGTCCGGGCCGATCGAGAGCAGGTGCGGGTACATCAGGTTGGTGATCCAGTAGTCGCTGCGGCTGTTGCCGACCAGCGGGTTGTAGTTCACCACGTCGGTGGTGGTGGCGATGGTCAGCGTGGCGTCGGTGACCTCCTCGCCGCCACCGGCCGCCGGCGGCTCGGGGGCGCACGCGGCGCCCAGCGCGAGCGCGGCGGCGACCGCGGTCGCGGCGATGACTCGGGGTGTGCGCATCTAGACCCAGACCTCCTTGAGGACGCGTAGCGTGTTGCCCCCGACGACCTTGCGGATCTCGTCGTCGCTGTAGTCGTGCTTGACGAGCCAGCCGATGATGTTGTGGAAGCCCTCGGCCGGGTTCTCCAGACCGTCCACGTAGGGCACCTTGTCGTACTCGACGCCGGCGTGCGCCTGGCCGAGCGAGAGGTTCGCGGCGAAGGTGTCGTGCAGGCCGACGTGGTCGCCGAACAGGGTGTCCGGGCCGAAGCTGACGTGGTCGATGCCGACCAGGTCCACGCAGTAGGTGAAGTGGTCCATCACGGACTCCAGCGAGTGCCGCGGGTGCGCCTCGGACAGCGTGGTGTGCGGCGCGGCCTCGATGCCGATCACGCCACCGCGCTCGGCGCAGGCCCGGATCGTCTCGTCGTCCTTCATCCGGTTGGTCGGCCACACCGACCGGGCGCCGGCGTGGGTGATGAACACCGGCGTGCGGGACTTGCGGATCACGTCCAGGCCGGTGCGGTCGCCGCTGTGCGAGATGTCGATCGCGATGCCCAGCTTGTTCATCCGCTCCACCGCGCGGTCGCCGAGGTAGGTCAGGCCGCCGTCGCCGCGCTCCTTGAGGCCGCTGCCGAGCAGGTTGGCCTCGGAGTAGGCGATGCCCATCTGCCGCACGCCGAACCCGTAGAGCACGTCGAGCCGGTCGATCTCGTTCTCGATCGGGGTGGCCGCCTCGAGCGCGAAGACGTGCGCGACACGGCCGGTCGCGGCGGCGTGCTCGATGTCGGCGAGGGACTCGGCCTTGAGCACGAAGTCCTGGTGCGCCAGGTCGGCCATCCGAACGCCGAGGTCGAACAGCACGTCCTGGTACTTCCAGCCCGCGTCGGAGCTGATGCAGCAGGTGCCGTCCATGCCGTTGTCGAACACGGCGGTGAGCCCCGAGCGGGCGAGGCCGGCGTAGCCCGTGGGCTCGCGGCCCTGGCGGATGTGCTCACGCAGGTCGGTCATGTCCTCGGGGAAGACCTGCACGTGCTCGTGCAGCGAGATGACCGTCTCCTCGCGCAGCAGGCGCTTGGTGCGCTCGTCCTGCTCGGCGGTCAGCTCGAGACCCTGGTAGGCGGGGACGCGGCCGACCTGCTCGGCGTAGGCGAACTCCCGGTAGTCCTTCCCGGCCTCCAGGTAGTCGTAGGCGGTGTAGCCGGTGTAGCGGGAAGCGGGCTCGAGCACGCTGCCTCCAGTCTGGTTGCTGTGGACAGTTGACTGTCTCCAGTGGAATGCCGCAGAGTGTCATCACTATCCGGCGCAGTTGTCAATATTCGTGTTCAATCCGGGCGCGAGTGACTACAGGATGAAACTTATCGGCAACACGAGTCATGTGAGGATGGAGCCGTGGACACACTCGTCCGACCCGCACTGCGGGTCAGGGGGCTCTCGGTCTCGTTCGAACTGTCCGGGGTGGACGTGCCGGCGGTCCGGCACGTCGACCTGGACGTGCCGCGGGGCGAGCTGGTGGCGCTGCTCGGCGAGTCGGGGTCGGGCAAGTCGGTGACCGCGCGTGCCGTGATGGGGCTCACCGGATCGGGCGCGACCGTCCGGGCCGACGAGATCACCCTCGGCGAGACCGACCTGCGCACCGCGTCCGCCAGGACCATGCGCGGGCTGCGCGGCACGCGGATGAGCCTGGTGCTGCAGGACGCGCTGTCCGCGCTCAACCCGGTGCTCAGCATCGGCGACCAGCTCGGCGAGCTGTTCCGGATCCACCAGGGAGCGTCCAAGCGGGTCGCCCGCGCGAAGGCCGCCGACCTGCTCGGCCTGGTGGGGATACCCGATCCGAAGCGCCGGGTGGGCGACTACCCGCACCAGTTCTCCGGCGGCATGCGGCAGCGCATCCTCATCGCGATGGCGATCGCGCTCGAGCCGGAGCTGCTGATCGCCGACGAGCCGACCACCGCGCTGGACGTGACCGTGCAGGCCCAGATCCTCGACCTGCTCGCGTCGCTGCGCTCACAGCTGGACATGGGTGTGCTGCTGATCACACACGACCTGGCGGTGGTGAGCGAGGTCGCGGACCGGCTGGCGGTGATGTACGCGGGCCGGATCGTGGAGACCGGCGACGCGGACACCGTCCTGTCGCGACCGTCCCACCCGTACACCGAGGCGCTGCTGCGGTCGGTACCGAGGATCGAACACCACGGCGGCGACCTGTTCACCATCCCCGGCGCGCCGCCGAACCCCGCGCGGGTGCCGTCCGGGTGCCCGTTCCATCCGCGCTGCCACCGGGTGGTCGAGGAGTGCTCGTCGGTGCGCCCGGAGCTGGCGCCCGCCGGGCCGCACAGCGGGCGATCGGTCGCCTGCCACCAGTCGGAGGTGATGTTGCGTGACAGCGTCAGTTGACACGTCGGTTGAGGCACCAGAGGTCCTCCGCGCGGAGGACCTGGTGCGGACCTACCCGGTGGGCTCGATGCTGCGCCGGGGCCACGTGTCCGCCGTGGACGGGGTGAGCCTGTCGCTGCGGCGCGGCGAGGTGCTCGGCGTCGTCGGCGAGTCCGGCTGCGGGAAGTCGACGCTGGCCAGGATGCTGGTCGGGCTGGAGCGCCCGGACTCCGGCCGGCTGAGCTACCGCGGCGAGGACGTCACCGCCGGCCGCCGCCAGGACCGGCGGCGGCTGCGCGACGGCGTGCAGATGATCTTCCAGGACCCGTACGCGTCGCTCGACCCGCGGATGACCGTGGCCGACATCGTGGCCGAGCCGCTGGCCGCGGCCGGCTCGGGCACCCGGGCGTCGCGCCGCGAGCGGGTCGCCGAGCTGCTGGGGCTGGTGGGCCTGCCCGCGGACATGATGGCCCGCTACGCGCACCAGTTCTCCGGCGGGCAGCGGCAGCGCATCGGCATCGCCCGCGCCCTCGCGCTGGACCCCGACGTGCTGATCTGCGACGAGCCGGTGTCCGCGCTGGACGTGTCGGTGCAGGCGCAGGTGATCAACCTGCTGGCCGACCTGCGGCGGCGGCTGGGCGTGGCGATCGTGTTCATCGCCCACGACCTGTCGGTGGTGCGGCACCTGGCCGACCGGGTGGCGGTGATGTACCTGGGCCGCATCGTCGAGCTCGGTGACACCGCGTCGATCTACGACGAGCCGGCGAACCCGTACACCCAGGCGCTGCTGTCCGCGGTCCCGTCGCCGGACCGCACCGCCCGCGGCGGCCTGTCCCGCCGCCGGGTGCTCTCCGGCGAGCCGCCGTCGCCGATCGACCCGCCGCCGGGTTGCCGGTTCAACCCGCGCTGCTGGCTGGCGCAGGACGTCTGCCGCCAGGACACTCCCCCGCTGCGCCGGCTCGGCGAGCACCGGTCGACGGCCTGCCACTTCGCCGAGGAGGCGGTACGGTGACGGCGATGACGACAGCACACGACCTCTACCGGCGCTGGATCGACGAGCTGTGGTCCGGCCGACCCGTCGCGGCGGAGCTGGTGGCCGAGGACTTCGTCGGCCACTGGCCCGACCGGGAGATCCGCGGGCCGGCGGAACTCCAGGCCGTCATCGACGAGACGCACCGCATGCTCGACGGGCTGACCTTCACCATCGAGGTCGGACCGTTGGTGGACGGGGACCTGGTCGCGGGCAGGTGGACCGGGCAGGGCCGCACGGCCGAGGGCGTCGCCACCTTCTCGGGCAACGACATCCTGCGCGTCGCGGACGGCAGGTTCGCGGAGTACTGGAACGCGGCTGCCTCCGACCTCTGACGACGAGGCGGGCTCGGAATAACTCCTGTGCGGTTCGGCGTTGCACGAATTACGATGGTCGTACCGGTACTGAAACGCGCCGGCGATCATCGCCTTTCTGTGTAACCCCCGACACATTCTCGCCAGGTGCACTCCTGCGCGAGCACGAGCCGTGATGGGAGGCGGCACCACGATGGACTACTTCGACGACTGGCGGCAGGACGCCGCCTGCCGGGACGAGGACCCCGAACTGTTCTTCCCGATCTCCGAGGTCGGACCCGGTGCACGGCAGACCGCCCAGGCCAAGGCCGTGTGCGCCCGCTGCCCGGTCCGCGCCCAGTGCCTCGAATACGCACTGGACAACGGTCTGAACCACGGAATCTTCGGCGGCACCACGGAGTCCGACCGCAGAAACCTCACGCGCCGCACCCGCGCCGCATGAGAAAGGCCAGTCCCGCCCCCGGGACTGGCCTCTTCTCGCCCATGCGGGAACCAGTACCGGTCCCATGGGTCTTTGTGCGAAAGTCCCCGCCTGACCAACAGATACCTCAGGGGAACGTGACGGCACTCAACCACAATCCCCCTCGGCATCCGCGCCTGCGCCGGAACGCGACCCACACATGAAATTCCGGGGAGGCGGACTAGTTCGAACTCGCCGCCCACGCCTTCGACAGGGCCACCTTTCCGCCGGTCTGCAGCAGCGAACCCGCGTACACCCGGCTCGCCAGCAGCACGATCAGCACCACCGTGCCGGCCAGCACGCCCAGCGACAGCACCGCCTCCCACGCCGCCGCCTCGCCGGCGAACATCCGCACCGGCATCGCGATCGCCGAGGAGAACGGCAGATAGGACAGCACGGTCATCACCGCCGGGTTGTCCGACAGGAACATCACCGCGAAGTACGGGCCCATCACCAGCATCATCACCAGCCCCATGCTCGACGCGAGGTCCTCCTGCCGGCTGACCAGCGACCCGGCCACCGCCCACATCGCGGCCAGCAGCACGAAGCCGACGCACAGGAACGGCACGAACCACCCCAGCGCGGGTGCCATCACCGAGAGCAGCTCCGTCTGCCCGCCGATCACCAGCGCGATCGGCGCGGCCACCGCGAGCACCAGCACCTGCCCGAGCGTGAGCAGCGCGTGCCCGACGATCTTGCCGGCCAGCAGCGCGCGCACCGGCACGGTCGCGACCAGGATCTCCACGATCCGGGTCTGCTTCTCGGTCACCGTGCTCTGCGCGATCGCCGATCCGCCCATCCCGAACATGAGGAACACCAGGGCGAACACCATGATCACGAGCTGGCGCAGGCCCTGGCCGACCTCGGAGGCGTCCAGCAGCGACACCGGCGGCGCGGTGCTCAGCTGGGCCAGCACGTCGGTCGGCGCATCGTCCAGCGCGACCACGAGCACCCCGGTCGCCGACGTGCCACTCGGGTCCGGCACGACCGCCGCGTCCACCTCCTCGTCGCGGACCAGACGTTCGGCGGCCGCGGTGTCGGGCACCTCCTGGACATCGAGCTCCGAGCCGTTCAGCACGCGCTCGGCCGCCGGTCCGACCGCGGCCACGCTCTCCCGGTCGCCGCCGAACACCGACGGCAGGATCGCCGAGGCGAACAGGCCGACCACCAGCACGCCGAGGCCGATCCAGAACCCCTTCGTGCGCAGGAACGTGCTGATCTCCCGGGTGGCGACCAGCCGGGTCGCCGATGCGAACGACGTCGACATCGGATCCGTCATCAGATGACCTCCTTGAAGATCTCGTCGAGGGTGGGCACCACCGGGGTGAACGCGCGGACCGGGCCCCGACCCAGCGCGGCCGCCAGGACCTGCTGGTCGGCACCGGGAACGTCCAGGTCGAACAGGGCACGCGGGCCGTCCAGGTCGACGATCCGGATGCCGGGGTGGTCCCGCAGCCAGCCGGCGTCGGAGTCCACGACCAGCTCGAACCGGGAGGTGCCGTACTTCGCGCGCAGCTCGTCGCGCGCCCCGACCGCCGCGATCGAGCCGCCGGAGATGATCACCAGGTCGTCGCAGAGCTTCTCCACCACCGCGAGCTGGTGGCTGGAGAACAGCACCGGCACGCCGTCGGCCGCGCGCTCCCGCAGCACCCCCAGCACGGTGTCGACCGCGATCGGGTCGAGCCCGGAGAACGGCTCGTCGAGGATCAGCACGTCCGGGTCGTGCACCAGCGCGGCGGCGATCTGCACGCGCTGCTGGTTGCCCAGCGACAGCGCCTCCAGCTTGTCGCCGGCCCGGGTGCTCAGCTCCAGCTGGTCGAGCAGCCGCTCGGTGTTGGCCTTCGCCTTGTCGGCGGTCAGCCCGTGCAGCTGGCCGAGCCAGCTGACCTGCTCGGCCACCTTCATCTTCGGGTACAGCCCGCGCTCCTCGGGCATGTACCCGAACCGCTGCCGCACCTGCTGGGTCACCGGGGCGCCGTTCCAGGTCACCGTGCCGCCGTTCGCGGCGAGCACCCCCAGGATGATCCGCATCGTCGTGGTCTTGCCGGAGCCGTTCGCGCCGAGGAACCCGGTCATCCGTCCGGGCCGGACGTCGAACGACACGTCGTCGAGCACCCGGTGGTCCCCGAAGCTCCGACTGATCGTCGTCACCGTCAACATGCCACCGAAGACTAGGCAGCCGACGGGCCGACCGCGTCCGGCGCGCGATCGACTTCCGGGGTCCTCCGCGCGGCCTACCCGCCGCCGGGGGCGACCACGCCGTGCTCGTAGGCGTACACCACCGCGTGCGTGCGGTCCCGCAGGTCGAGCTTGG
Organism: Actinophytocola sp.; assembly: GCA_036259595.1. GTDB lineage: Bacteria > Actinomycetota > Actinomycetes > Mycobacteriales > Pseudonocardiaceae > Actinophytocola. The sequence continues at coordinate 25,491 of DATABL010000229.1, read as the reverse complement.
TCAACACCCGCGAGACGTGCGTCTTCACCGTCGTCTCGCCGAGGTGGAGCTCCCGGGCGATCTCGGCGTTGCTCGCCCCGCGGGCCAGCAGCACCAGCACCTCGAACTCCCGGTCGGTCAACTGCGGCGGCCGGTGCACCGGCACGGGTTCGGGCGCGGCCGGCTTGCTGAACCGGGAGATGACCCGCCGGGTGACCTCGGGCGAGAGCAGCGCGTCGCCCCGGGCGACGATCCGCACCGACTCGACGAGGTCCTCCGGCGAGGCGTTCTTCAGCAGGAAGCCGCTCGCGCCGGCCCGCAGCGCCTCGAACAGGTAGTCCTCCCGGTCGAACGTGGTGAGGATGACGACCTTCACCTCGTCGTGCGCGGCGCGGATCCGCCGGGTGGCCTCGAGCCCGTCGACGCCCGGCATCTGCACGTCCATCAGCACCACGTCCGGCAGCAGCCGCGCGACCAGCTCGACCGCCGCCAGCCCGTCGCCGGCCTCCCCGACGACCTCGATGCCCTCCTCCGCCCCGAGGATGACCCGGAACCCGGCCCGCACCAGGTCCTGGTCGTCCGCGAGCACGACCCGCAACGTCATGACACCCTCTCCCGCGCGGCCGGGAAGCTCGCCCGCACCCGGTAGCCGGCCCCGGAGCGCGGCCCGGCCTCCAGCTCGCCGCCGTGCACCGCGATCCGCTCCCGCATCCCGAGCAGCCCGAAACCCGTCCCGTGGTCGCCTGCCCCGCCCCGCCCGTCGTCGGTGACCTCGACCTCGAGCGCGCTGTCGAGGTAGCGCACCCGGACGTCGGCCCGCCGCGCGCGGGCGTGCTTGACCACGTTGGTCAACGCCTCCTGCACCACCCGGTAGGCCGAGACCGCGACCCCGTCGGGCACCGGCCGCGGCTCCCCGAACACCCCGTGCTCGACCTCCAGCCCGGCCGACCGCGCGGACGCGACCAGGTCGGACAGCTGGTCCAGTCCCGCCGGCGGCGTCTCCCCGTCACTCTCCGCGCGCAGCACGCCGAGCAGCCCGTGCAGCTCGCCGATCGCGGTGCGGGCGGTCTCCTCCACGGTGCGCAGCGCCGAGCTGGCCAGCTCCCGGTTGGACTCGAGCACCCGCCGGGCGGCCCCGGCCTGCACCCCCATCACCGACACGTGGTGGGCGACGACGTCGTGCAGGTCCCGCGCGATCCGCACCCGCTCGGCGACGATCGCGCCCCGGGTGTTGGCCTCCTGGGACTCCAGCAGCTCGGCCGCCTGCCGTTCCAGCTCGGCCTGGCGCCGGGCCGACGTCCACGCCACCTCGCCGAAGAAGTACGCGGACAGGAAGAACAGCAGGTTGAACCCGAAGCCGTAGATCACCGTGGCGACCACGGGGTCGAGCGGCCCGGCCGCCCCCGGCATCGGGCCGAGCGGCGCGGCGAGCGCGAAACTCAGCCCGAGCCAGAGGAACATGGCCGTGATCACGCCGACCCGCACCCACCGCGCCGCCACCCGGTTCCGCTCCCAGGCACCGCAGGTGTAGATGGCGAGGAACAGGGCGATCGAGGGCGCCAGGTTGTCGCCGGTCTGCCTGGCCTGCGCGGCGATGAACAGCACGCCGACGACGATCACCACGAGCAGCGGGTACCGCCGCCGGACCATCAGCGGCGCGCTGACCGCGGCTGCCCAGGCCAGCTGCTCGGTCAGCGACGGCGCGGTCGGGAAGACGTGCGCGCCCATGCTGTCGACCAGCGTGGTCATGGCGAGCGCACCGGCGACGACGGCCAGGCCGACCCACACGTCGCGTCGCTGCTGCGCGGCCGTCGGCGGCTCCCGCCGCCACCGCACCCACCCCTCACCGGCACCCATGGTGACACGGTAACCAGAACCGGTCCGGTAGCGTGGTCGGGGAACGAGCCGAGGTGGGCTGCCATGTCCGAACGTCCCGACGAACTGGTCGCGGACTTCACCCCGCTGCGAGTGCGGCGGGTCCCGTACCGGGCGGACATCGAGGTCGTCACCGTGGTCGGCGAGGTCGACCTGCGCACCGCTCCCGAGCTGGCCAAAGCGCTGCGCGAGGACCCCCAACCGGTGACGGTGGTCGATTTGACCAGGGTGACCTTCCTGTCCGCGGCGGGCCTCGGCATCCTTGTGCAGGCCGCCGAGCAGGCCAACGACCGGAACCGGTGCCTCGGGCTCGTCGCCCAGGACCGGGTGGCCCTGCGCATGTTGCGGATGAGCGGTGTCGCGGCCGCGATCCCGACCTTCGTGTCGCTCTCCGACGCCGTCCGCGAACTCGCGGCGCAGGTGCACTGAGCGTTTCCGCGGACGCGGAACCCGAACCTACTGTGCCGGACTGGAACGCCGACCGGCGTTCGAGGGGACCTGCGGCTCGAGTCGACCGGCGTCACGGGCGGCGAGTTGGCGATCTACACCAGCGGTCTCCGCGGTCCGACCGTGCTGTACGACAGCGGGGACGGACTGCCGGTGGCGGCGGGCTCGCGGTCGGCGCGCACCCAGCACACCGTCTGGGCCTTCGGCGGCGCCGGCACCGCCCGGTTCTGACCTGATGCCGGCGGGACCGGCGGGCCCCTGCCGCTCGCCGATCCCGCCGGAGCGTGGTCAGGTGGTGAGCAGTTGGTCGAAGAACGCGCGGTAGCGGCGCAGCGCCACCCGCAGGTCCTCGGTCTCGCCCGCGCCGTCGCGCCACCCGCCCTCGAGGGCGCGCTTGTGCTCGGCGACGACCTCCGACAGCGCTCGCATCACCTCGCCGACCAGGTCGTCCGCGCCCCGCACCGCCTGGGCCGGATCGTCGACGAAGTCGGCCTGCAGCTCACGCCAGCGGGCGCGGAACCGGTCGACGTCGCCGGTTCCGAACAGCGCGGCGCCGGCGTCGTCGTCCGCCGGCACGGCCGCCGGTTCGGGTTCGACGACCAGCTCTGGTTCGGAATCGGGCTCGGGTGACAGCGTGGGCGTCGGGTCGGTCGTCGGGTCGGTCGTCGGGTCGGGCACCGGGTCGGGCACCGGTTCCGGCCGCGCCGTCGGGCCGGCTGTCGGGTCGGGGGCCGGCACACCGACCGCGGCATCGGGCCGCATGCCGTCCTGCCGCATGCCGTCCTGCCGTACGCCGTCCTGCCGCAGCGGGTCGTCCTGCCGTGGCTCATCGTGCCGCATCGTCGTACCTCCGCTCGGTGTCCGCGCCGGGGCCCGCGCCGGCGACCGAGTCGAAGACCGCGCGGTAGTGCACCAGCGCCTTCCGCAGCTCCTCGGTCGACACGTCGGCCTGCTCGTGCCGCAGCCGGATGTCGTGGCCGCTGCGGTAGTGGTCCACCGCGCTCGCGTGCTCCACCGACAGGTCGGCGGCCTGCTGGTCGAAGCCGTCGGTCGGGTAGCCGCGCTCACGCATCACCGCGTCCACCAACGACTCCGCCTCGACCACCGCCTCACGCGGCTGGTCGACGAACCGCTCCTGTACCAGCGCCCACTGCTCGGCGTACCGGGCCCGGGCGCCGTCGGACAGCGGGCGCAGGTCGAGCGCCGCGTGCCGCTTCTGCCGCTCGGCGAGCTCGCGCTCGGCCGCCCGGCGGTCGTCGGTCTCCGCGATCCGGCGGTCGTACTCGGGTCCGAACCGCGACCGCAGGCGCTGGCTGCGCATCCGCTGCGCGACGAACCAGCCGGCCGCGAGCACCACGGCGACCACCACGACGATCAGGACGATGGTTGCTCCCGTCGACATCACGTGCTCCTTCCTCGGGCGTACGTGGTCGAGCGAGGCAGACGTGCCCGGCGGCGGACGCCCGAAACGGTGCGAGAGCGGGATTACTGCATAGGGCGCAACGAAAGCCGCCGCCCGGCGGAGCAGCGGCGCGTCAGCCGAGGGAGACCAGCGCCTGCACCGGAAGGTGGTCGGACGGGAACTGGCCGTCGCGGTGGAAGGTGTTGACGGCGGCGGCGTGCACGGTGACCGCGCCGCGACTGAGGATCCAGTCGATGCGCTCACCGTCGCGCCGCAACGGGCGGTAGCCGTGCCAGGTCGCGTACGCCGGCCCGCGTCGCGCGGCCTCGGTCCACGTGTCGGTCATCCGCTCGGTGAGGACGTCGTAGCAGGGCGAGTGCCCGGCCGGGGCGTTGAAGTCGCCGGTGAGCACGACCGGCAGGTCCGGGGGGAACGCGGCGATCCGCTCGCGGAGCAGTGCCGCCGCGCGCTCGCGGGCGTAGGCGGACCGGTCGTCGAGGTGGGTGTTGACCACGACGAGCTCGGCACCGGTGCGGCGGTCGGCGAACCGGACCCAGGTGACCATCCGGGGAAGGCGGTTCCCCCAGGACGTCGAGCCGACCAGCGACGGGGTGTCCGAGAGCCAGAAGTGGTCGTACTCCAGGGGTTCCAGCCGGCGGGTGTCGTAGAGGACGGCCATGAACTCGTCGTGGCTGCCGCCCGCGCGGCCCTCGCCGATCCAGGCGTAGTGGCCGGGCAGGGCGCGGTCGAGATCGGTGAGCTGGTGGTAGAGCCCTTCCTGGGTGCCGACGACGGTCGGCTGCTCGCGGCGGAGCAACTCGGCCATGGCCGGCCGGCGGCTCGCCCACGAGTTCGGCTCCTCGTCGGCGGCGAACCGCAGGTTGAACGACATGACGTGCAGCTCGTCGCCCTCGGCGGGACCGATCACCGGCGCCTCGACCTCCCGTCCCGCCGGCCGTTCCGCCCCGGCCGGGATCGCGAGCGGGACCGCGAGCCCGACGAGCACCGCGACGATCATGACCAGCGGACCGCGAGATCCATTATGGACACTCAAACGGCGCGCCATCGGCCCCTCCGCCCCAAGCCGGACCCGATCGAGTATAGGCCGCGCGGGAACATCCGGGGCCGTCGTCGGCTTGGACCGGAGTAGTGCCACCGACCGAGAGGCGACCCACGATGCCCGAGCCGAAGATCCCCGGCCCCGACCACCCGATCACGATCGCGCCCAACCCGGCCAGGGTCACCGTCCGGGTCGGCGACCGGGTCGTGGCCGACTCGACCGCCGCGCTGAACCTGCACGAGGCCGACTACCCGGCGGTCCCCTACGTCCCGCTGGCCGACGTCGACCAGTCGCTGCTGAAGCCGACGAACACCAGCACCCACTGCCCGTACAAGGGCGACGCGTCGTACTACAGCATCACCCTCCCCGACGGGGAGCTGACCGACGTCGTCTGGACCTACCCCACTCCGTACCAGGCGGTGGCCGAGATCGCCGGGCACGTGGCCTTCTACGCCACCAAGGTGGAGATCACCCAGGCCACGTAGTCTCGCCGCCGTGATCGAGACCGGTGACGACCTCGCGGTCTTCTGGCACCACGGCACGCCGAACACCGGCTCGCCGCCGGAGCCGCTCTCCCCCGCCGACAGCCACATCTCCGTGCTGAACCACGCCGAGGCCGCGCTGGAGTGGCTCACCCGCGTCGGCCGTTAGCCCGGGAGAGCCAGTAGGTCCTCGTGGTGGACCGTGGCGCGCAGCTCGCCGGCCTCGCAGGCGGTGAGGCGGCGGTGCAGGTAGGCGTCCACGGCCAGGCCCGGCTCCTGCTCCCGCGCGGCGTCGACCCAGCCGCGCAGCCACCGCGCGGTCAGGGCGCGCTGGTCCGGGCCGAGCCGCCACGGGCTGGGGCGCCGGTGCAGCACCGCGCCCCGGCGTTCGAACGCGGTGGCGGTCGCGGCCGCGGCGTCCGGTCCGAGCAGCCGGCGGCCGGCGACCGTGCGGCGCTGGTGGTCGTCGAACGCCGCCGCCAGGTCCGCGTCCAGCGGGTCGGCCGGCTCCAGGTCGACCCGGCCGACCACGGTCAGCGTCAGCAGCGCCGGACAGCCGGCCGCGACGCACGCGTCGGCCAGCGCGTCGACCTCCTCCGCGGTCAGCAGGTCCAGCAGCGCCGACCCGGTGACCAGCGACGCGCCGGCCAGGTCGGCCGCGGTCAGGTCGGTCAGGTCACGCAGGATCGCCACCGCCGGGACGGGCAGGCTGCCCGCGGCCCGGCCGAGCAGGGTGGGGTCGCGGTCGGTCAGCAGCCAGCGCTGCTCGCCGGGCAGGCGGGGCGCCAGCCAGCGGCCCATGGCCCCGGTGCCGCAGCCGAGGTCGCGCACGACCAGCGGCGGGGTCAGGTGGGCGCGCAGCGGCTCGAGCAGGTCCTCGGCGCGGGCCGCGGCGTCGGCGTCCTCCCGCAGCGCGAGCCACTCGGGTGCGAACTGGGTGTGCACGGTCCTCCACTCGTCGTCCTGCCCCTAACCACGTACGCGGTGACCAGGTAGTTCACCGAACCGTAGAACCGATCCGCGGATCCGGACGTATGGAGGGCGAAACCAGACCTCGGGAGGATCGCGTGGCCGGACTGACAGGTTCCCCGGTACCGACACTGACCGCCGCCGCGGGCGCGCAGGTGGTGCTGCTCGGCGTGCTGGCGCTGGCCGCCGGGGTCGGCACCGCGGGGTGGGCGGCCGGGCTGGCGGTGGGCGCGGTGGGGTTCGCCGCGCTCGCGGTGGCCGCGCGTCGGTGCCGGGTGCCGGCGTTCGGGCCGGCCGACCTGGTCACGCTCGGCCGGGCGGTACTGGTCGGCGGGGTGACCGCGCTGGTCGCCGACGGGTCGGCGCCGGTGCCGCTGCTGGTCGCGGTGGCGGCGGTGGCGCTGTCGCTGGACGCGGTCGACGGCCGGGTGGCGCGGCGCACCGGCACGGTCTCCGCGTTCGGCGCGCGGTTCGACATGGAGGTCGACGCGTTCCTCATCCTGGTGCTCAGCGCGCACGTCGCCGGAGAGTTCGGGCCGTGGGTGCTGGCGATCGGGGTGATGCGGTACGCGTTCGTGGCCGCCGGGTGGACGCGCCACTGGCTGCGGGCGCCGCTGCCGGCGAGCCTGTTCCGCAAGACCGTCGCCGCCGCGCAGGGGATCGTGCTGGTCGTGGCGGCGTCCGGGGTGCTGCCCCCGCTCGGCTCGGTCGCCGTGGTCGGGCTGGCGCTGGCGGCGCTGGTCTGGTCGTTCGGGCGGGACCTGCTGTGGCTGCGCGAGCAGCGGGTGGTCGAGCCGAGGGAGCTCACCCCGGCGCGCCGGGCGCTGGCCGCGGTGGCGACCGGGCTCGCCGGCGTGGTCGTGCTGTTCGCCCTGCTCGCGCCGAACGACCTCAGCATGTACGGGCCGGCGGCGTTCGCGCGGCTGCCGGTGGAGGCGATCCTCGTCGCCGGGCTGGTGCTCGTGCTGCCGCCGCGGCCGCGTGTCGTGGTGACCGCGGTCGTCGGGGTCGGGCTCGGTCTGCTGACGATCGTGAAGTTCTTCGACCTGGGCTTCAACGAGACCCTGGCCCGACCGTTCGACCCGGTCTTCGACTGGACGTTCCTCCGGCCGGGTGTGGAGTACCTGCGTGACTCGGTCGGCGGGCTGGTCGCGACCCTGGCGGTGGTCGGCGCCGTGGTGCTGGCGCTCGCCGTGGTCGCGCTGATGACGTGGTCGGTGCTGCGGCTGTCCCGGATCGTGGTCGGCCACCGCACCGGCGCGACCCGCACGGTCCTGGTGTTCGGGCTGGTGTGGGCGATCCTGGCGATGTTCGAGGTGCGGATCGTGCCGCACGTGCCGGTCGCCGCCCGCAGTGCGGCGTCGGCGGCCTACCAGGACGCGCGGCAGATCCGGGCCGGGCTGCTCGACCCGGCGCGGTTCACGAAGGAGGCCGCCGACGACGACTACCGGCACACCCCGGGCAGCGAGCTGCTGACCGCGCTGCGCGGCAAGTACGTGGTGGTGACGTTCGTGGAGAGCTACGGGCGGGTGGCGGTCCAGGACTCCGCGGTCGCCGCCGACGTCGACGCGGTGCTCGACGCGGGGACCGACCGGCTGCGCGCGACGGGCTTCGACTCGCGCAGCGCGTTCCTGGAGTCGTCGACCTCCGGCGGCGGGAGCTGGTTCGCGCACGCCACCCTGCAGTCCGGGCTGTGGATCGACAACCAGCACCGTTACGACGCCCTGACCTCGAGCGACCGGCTGACGCTGAGCAACGCGTTCCGCCGCGCGGGGTGGCGCACGGTCGGCGTCGCCCCGGCGATCCACCGGGCCTGGCCGCAGGGCGCGTACTTCGGCTTCGACCAGATCTACGACGCCAACAACGTCGGCTACGAGGGCCCGACCTACGCCTACGCGAAGATGCCCGACCAGTACACGCTGGCGCACTTCGAGCGGGTGGAGCGCGACCGGCCGGAGCCGGTGATGGCCGAGATCGACCTGGTCTCGTCGCACTCTCCGTGGGTACCGCTGCCCGAGCTGGTCGACTGGGACGAGGTGGGCGACGGCTCGGTGTTCGATCCGCAACCCGCCGCCGGCACCCGGTCCAAGGACATCTGGCCCGACCCGGGGAAGGTCCGCCAGGCCTACGGCGACGCGATCGAGTACTCGCTGGACACCCTGATCTCCTACGTCGAGACCCACGGCGACGACGACCTGGTGCTGGTCCTGCTCGGCGACCACCAGCCGGCGCCGATCGTGACCGGCGACGGCGCGACCTGGGACGTGCCGATCACCGTCGTCGCGCGGGACCCGGCGGTGCTGGAGCGGATCGACCACTGGAACTGGCAGCCCGGAATGAACCCGGCCGCGAACGCCCCGGTGTGGCGCATGGACACCTTCCGCGACCGGTTCCTGCGGGCGTTCGGTCCGCGCTCGGACCCGTCCCGCTCGGCGGCGCCGCGCTAGCTCGCCCGAGCCTTCGGGAGGCACCGGCCTTGCGAGCCGCCCGCCGCGCACTGTATGCATGAGTCATGCATTCTCCTGACCGTGTCGCGAACCTCCTCGGTGCGACCGCGTTGGTCGCGACCGACGTGATGTTGTCCGCGACCACCCGGGCCGTGCCGGTGAGCCCCAGCGGGGCGGCGGCGCTGGTGGTGCTCCGGACGTCCCCGGGGCTCGGCGTGACCGAGCTGGGCCGGCGGGTGGGCCTGACCCAGTCGGCGTCCGCACGCATGGTCGACTCACTGGGTGACCTGGTCGAACGCGAGCCGACCGGCGGTCGCGGGGTCTCGGTCCGGCTGACCGGCGCGGGCGCGGAGGCGGCGGACGCGCTGCTCGCCGCCCGTGACGAACCACTCACCGATCTGCTGACCGTGCTCGACGAGCACCAGCGGGAGACGTTGGGCGAGTTGCTGAGCCTGCTGCTGGGCAGGCTCTACGAGCGGGTGGGCAGCACCGAACTGATGTGCCGCCTCTGCGACCGGGCCACCTGTACGACTGGTGCGAGCTGTCCGGTCGGCGAAGCCGCGAGGCGCTGATGGGTGCGCTGTTCGCGCTGGCGTCGTCGGTGCTCTACGGCGTCGCGGACTTCGCCGGCGGGGTGCTGTCGCGGCGCGCGGGGTTCGCGCCGGTCGCGCTGGTCGGGCAGGCGAGCGGGCTGGTGCTGATGCTGGTCGTCGCGCCGCTGGTGCCCGGGACGCCGACGGTGGCGGATCTGGGGTGGGGCGCGCTGTCCGGCGTGGGCACGGGCGTCGGGATGCTGTTCCTGTACCGGGGCATGAGCCGGGGCGCGATGAGCGTGGTCGTCCCGGTCGCGGCGGTCGGCGGGCTGGCCGTGCCGGCACTGTTCGGCATCGCGCTGCTGGGTGACCGGCCGACGGTCCTGGCCCTCGCCGGGATGGTGCTCGCCGTGCCGACGCTCTGGCTGGTCACTCGCGACGGCGGTACCGGGAGCGGCGGGGTGGCGGACGGGCTGCTCGCGAGCGTGTTCATCGCCGTGCAGTACCTCGCGCTGGCGCTCGCCGCGCCGGCGGCGGGCCTGTGGCCGGTGCTCGCGGGCCGGGTCACCGCCACCCTCGCCCTCGTCCCGCTGGCCGGGCGGCCCCCGACCGACCGGCGGGTCCTGCTCGGCGCCGCCGCCACCGGCGCGTGCGCCACGCTCGCGCTGGTGGCCTACCTGCTCGCCACCCGCGCGCAACTGCTGTCGATCGCGGTCGTGCTGTCCTCGCTCTACCCGGCGATCCCGGTCGTGCTGGGCCTCACCGTGCTGCGTGAACGGCTCACCCGCCCCCAGCTCGCCGGCCTGCTCGGCGCGTCGGCCGCGATCGCCCTGCTCACGCTCGGGTGAGCCGGCGCGGTCTAGCGCAGGCTCGCGCGCAGGGCGTGGATCCTGGCCAGCGACTCGCCGAAGGCCCCGGGGTCGAGGGTGCCGTCGGCGAGCGCGGTGGCCAGGCCGTCCGCGGCCTGGTCGCCCTGGGCCACGTCCCGGGCCGAGGCGAGGATCAGGTCCGTCCCGGCCGACGCGGCGAGCACGGCCTTGTTCGCGGTCGACCCGAAGTCCCGCAACGCGCCCGCCTCCAGCGCGTCGGTGATCGTCACGCCGGTGAACCCGGTGCGCGACCGCAGTTCCTGCTCGACCGCCACGGGGGACAGCCCGGCCGGGCGGTCGGCGTCCAGCGCCGGGTACACCGCCCAGGACAGCATCACGAGCTTGGCCCCGGCCGCGATCGAGGCCTGGTACGGCGCCTCGTGCACGCCGCGCAGCGTGGACAGCGGCACCGGCAGGCTGACCGGCCCCAGGTCGGTGTTCTCGTCCGCGTCCGCCGGCCCCAAGCCGGGGAAGTGCTTCACCGTCGCGGCCACGCCCTCCGCCTGCTGCGCCCGCACGTAGTTCGCCCCCAGCCGGCCGACGGCGGCGGGATCGGAACCGAACGACCGCTCGTACTGGTCCATCAGATCGCCCGGCTCGTGGAACACGTCGAGCACCGGCGCCAGGTTGACGTTCATGCCGACCCCGGCGAGGGTCCGCCCCGCGCCGCGGCCGGCGGTGGTCGCGGCGGCGAGCGGGTCGGCGGACCGGCCGACGTCCTTGTGCGACAGCGCGGGCGCCCCGGGCAGGCGGCGGATCTGCCCGCCCTCCTGGTCGGTCATCAGCAGCAGCGGCTCGTCCACCGGGCTCTGCGCGGCCGCCGCCCGCAGCTGGGCCACCACGCCCGCGATCTGCTCCAGGCTGGCGACGTTCTCACCGAAGAAGATGACCCCGGCCGCCTCGCCGGCACGGATCCTGGCGAGCAGGCTCTCCGGCGGCACGAGGCCGGAGTAGGAGTAGACGACCCGCTGCCCGGCGGCCTGCCGGGCGAAGGCGAGCTCGGCGACCTCACCCTCCCGCTCCCCGGGCGCGTTCACCGACGCGACCATCCCCAGCGCCACGATCCCGGTCAGCCAGCGGAACAGCAGTCCACGTCGCATGGTTCGAGGGTAACCCGGATGAACACTAGATCGTAAGTTTCCAACCGACGCTCACGGCACCACGACGACCGGCCACCGGCCCGCCCGGATCAGCCGGGTCGCCACCGAGCCGGCGAAGCGGTGCCCGGCGCTCGCGGACGCGCCGACCACCACCGTGTCGACCTGGCACTGGTCGGCCGTCTCCCGCAGGCTCGGGTACGGGTCGCCGTGCACGACCAGGAACGTGACCGCGACGCCCAGCTCCTCGGCGTGCTCGCGGACCTCGTCGCGCAGCTCGGCCCGTAGCCGCGCGAACGTGCGCTGCTCGAACTCCAGCGCGGGCGCGGTCAGCGCGAGGCTGGAGCGGGTGGCGACCAGTGCGACCAGCAACCGGTAGCCCTCGCGTCTGGCCAGCCCGAACGCGTAGGACGCGGCGCGCATCGCGGTGTCGCTGCCGTCCACCCCGACCAGGATCGTCCGGCCGCACGACGCGCGCGGGCCGAAGTGCTCCACTGTGGACTCGAACGCGCCGGTGCGGTCGGCGTCCATCAGCACCACCTAGCTCACGACCGGGTCGGACACCACCTGGTCCTGCTTCGTCTTCTCCAGGTCGATCGTGTTGCGCAGGGTGACCGGGCGCAGCAGCAGCGCCGCGATCACGCTGACCACGGCGGCGCCCGCGGCGATGACGAAGATGTGCGCGGTCGCGTCGCCGTACACCGTGCGCACGACCTCCTGGACCTCGGGCGGCAGCGCGGCCAGGTTCAGCGCGCTGGTGCCGCCGTCGCCCTGGGTCAGCCCGTGCCCGCCGAACGCGGCGGTCAGGTCGTGGGCGACCCGGTTGGCCAGCACCGCGCCCAGCACCGACACGCCGATCGTGCCGCCGAGCGAGCGGAAGAACGTCACCGACGCGCTCGCCGCGCCGAGGTCGCGCAGCGGCACCGAGTTCTGCACGACCAGCACCAGGTTCTGCATGGTCATGCCGACCCCGACGCCGACCAGCACCATGTAGCCGTCCACCAGGAACAGCGAGGTGGCGTGGTCGATCGTGCCCAGCCCGACGAAGCCGGCGACCAGCACGACCGAGCCCACCACGATGTAGGGCTTGATCCGTCCGGACCGGCTGATCATCCGGCCGGCGACGGTGGACGAGACCAGCACGCCCGCCATCATCGGGATCGTCAGCAGGCCGGCCTCGGTCGGCGAGTAGCCGCGGCCGACCTGGAAGTACTGGCCGAGGAACACCGCGCCGCCGAACATCGCGAGGCCGACCGAGAGGCTGCCGAGGATCGCGAGCGCGGTGGTGCGGGTGCGCACGATGTTCAGCGGGACGACGGGTTCGCGGCTGCGGGACTCGACCACCACGGCGGCCGCGAGCACGAGCAGCCCGCCGCCGACCATCGCGCCGGTCTGCCAGGAGATCCAGGCGAACGAGTTGCCCACGAACGACACCCAGACGAGCAGGGTGCTGACGCCGGCCGCGATCAGCGAGGCGCCGAGGTAGTCGATGTGCGCGTCCGGGCGACGGACGGTCTCCAGCTTGAGCGTCTTCTGCAGCACGACGAACGCGAGCACCGCGATCGGCACACCCACCCAGAAGCACCAGCGCCAGCCCAGCCAGGGCACGTCGACGATGAGCCCGCCGAGCAGCGGCCCGCCGACCGTCGCGACCGCCATCACGCCGCCGAGGTAGCCGTTGTACCGGCCACGCTCCCGGGGCGGGATGATCGCCGCGATCACGACCTGGACCAGCGCCTGCAGTCCGCCGACGCCCAGGCCCTGGAAGGCGCGGGCGGCGATGATCTGGTCGGCGTTCTGGGCGAAGCCGCTGGCCATCGAGCCGAGGACGAAGATCACGATGGCGATCTGGACCAGCGTCTTCTTGTTGAACAGGTCGGCGAGCTTGCCCCAGATCGGGGTGCTCGCGGTCGCCGCGAGCAGCGTCGCGGTGACGACCCACGTGTACTGGGTCTGCGATCCGTTGAGCGAGCCGATGATCAGCGGCAACGCCGTCGAGACGACGGTCGAGCTGATCATGGCGACGAACAGAACGAGCAGCAGGCCGGAGAGCGACTCCAGCACCTCTCGGCGTGGCATTGCCTCGCCCATCCCCTCGAGCCTCCCCTGGAGCACGGTTGACACGATTATTGCGCACTGCGCAAAATTGCGCAACGGGAATTTACCATACGTCGATAAGGTGGTGTCTCGTGGAGCCCGTGACCACCCTGCGTGAACGCAAGAAGGCGGCGACCCGGCAGTCCCTGCACGAGGCCGCACTGCGCCTGGCGATGGCGGGCGGCCTGGACAACGTGACGGTGGAGGACATCGCCGACGAGGTGGGCGTGTCCCGGCGGACGTTCTCGAACTACTTCGCGAACAAGGAGGACGCGGTCCTGCACGCCGACCGCGAGCGGATGCGGCGGATGCTGACCCTGGTCCGGGAGCGCCCCACGGCCGAGCCCCCGTGGACGGCCCTGCGGCACAGCGCGACCGAGCTGTACGGGGCGGCGACGCGGCCGGACCCGGCGTGGGTCGCGCAGCTGCGGCTGCTGCGGCGGCACCCGTCGCTGCTGGCCCGGCAGGCGGCGGACCAGATCGCGCTGGAACGGGACCTGGCCGAGGCGCTGACCGGCCGCGACCGGACCGACCCGGAGCTGGCCCGGCTGATGGCGGCGTCGTTCCTGGCCGCGGTGCGCACCGCGGGGGCGCTGAGGCTGGAGCAGGCCGGCGAGCAGCCCCTCCCCGACCTGGTGGACCGCCTGCTCGACCGGGTGAGCTTCCGCTGACCCGGTCAGGTCAGGTCAGGTTCAGGCCACTTCCAGGTAGTCCAGCTCCGCCCACCGGGAGAGGTGCCGCAGGCGGATCGTGTTGAAGCCGGCGTTCAGCTCCACGTCGACCGACACCTGCGTCCAGTTGTCCCACCCCCGCGCGGGGTAGTTCACGACGCGCGCGGCGGACCCGTTGACGGTCAGGGTGTGCTGGGCGTCCCCGTAGCCGGCGGCGTATCCGATGTGGACGGTGTAGTCGCCGGCGACCGGGGCGAACACGGGGGTGTCCACCCAGCTGTCCGGGTAGTCGAGGTTGGCGACCACCGCCCCCTGGGACGCGCCGACCGCGCCCGTGCGCACCACCGCGTGGTTCAGCGTGCCCCGCTCCGCCTCGTACCGCACCCGGCTCCCCCGCACCACCGGGAAGTCGCCGGCCCAGCCGAGGCTTGCCGCGTACATCCCGCGCACGCCGCCGCCGAGGTGCCCGTGGAAGAAGATCACGTCCCCGGCCACGTCCGCGCCGCCCGGGCCGTTCACCGCGCCGTCGAGGGTCGCGGTGGTCATCAGTGGGCGGTAGGCGCGGGCGTACGGCCCGGTCAACGAGCCCGAGACCGCGTAGCTCGTGTGGTAGTTGCCGGTGGTGTAGACCCCGGCCGAGTAGAACAGCACGTACTGGGACGGGCGCCGCACCAGCACCGGCGCCTCGATCACGCCCTCGTCCTCCGGCCGGTCGTTGCGCAGCAGCTCCACCCGGCCGCCGGTGAAGGTCACCCCGTCGGCCGCGGTCCGCTGCAGCCAGATGATCGCGGGCTGCCCGATCGCGTTGCCGTCGTTCTTGTACAGCAGGTACCGGGTGCCGTCCGCGTCGACGAAGCTCGACGGGTCGATGTCCCCGCCCTCCCAGGGGTTGCACACCAGCGGCTGGTCGGAGGTCGGCCGGAACGGCCCGGCCGGGCTGTCGGCCAGCGCCGCGCCGATGCACATCCGGCCGGTCGCCACGCTCGGCCCGGTGAAGTACATGAGGAAGCGCCCGTCCGCCCGCCGCGACACGTCCGGTGCCCAGAACCCGCCGCCGCCCGCCCAGGACGGCTTCTGGGGCAGGGCGTCGCCCCGGGCCGTCCACGGCCCGAACGGGTCCGGCGCGGTCGCGTACGGAACCCGGCCGAGGAAGGAGCTGGTCGAGTAGGCGTAGTACGTACCGCCGGCCTCGAACACCTCCGGGTCGGGGAAGTCGTGGTCGATCAGCACTGTCGGCGGCACCGACCGGACGCCGGGCTCCAGCGCCGACGCCGAGGCCGGTGCGGCCGGCAGGAGGACGAGGACGGTCACCAGGACGAGCCAACCGAGACGGGAGGTTTTCACGGCACACTCCGAAGGTTGGAGAACCACTACCAACCGACTTACGGCAGTACGCCGGGAAAAACCAGGGGGAGGCCGCTACCGGCCACGCGAGCGCGCCGGCGCCACCCGGCCGGAGCAGTGCGTCAGGCGATGTTCTCGTCCGGGCGGCGGTGGTAGGTGGCCACGTACTCCTGCCGCGAGAGCGCCTGGATCGCGGCCATCACCTGGTCGGTCGCCGCGCGCCGGGCGCGCAGGTTGTGCTCGGTCCACGCCGAGAAGTCCATCGGCTCCCCGAACCGGACCGTGACCCGAGCCGGCCGGGGCACCTTCCCGCCGCGCGGCATCAGGTGCTCCGTCCCGGTCAGCGCCACCGGGACCACCGGCGCGCCCGTCGTGAACGCCAGCACCGCCACCCCCGTGTGCCCGCGGTACAGCCGCCCGTCCAGGGAGCGCGTCCCCTCCGGGTAGATCGCGAACGCCCCACCCTCGTTGAGCACCCGCTGCCCCGCGTTCAGCGCCGCCAGGCCCGCGAGCGCGTTCCCCCGCTCCACCGGCACGTAGCCGAGCCCCGACATGAACCCGGCCATGGCCCGCCCCCGCACCCCGCCCGCGGTGAAGTACTCGGACTTGCCGAGGAACCGGACCCGCCGGCGCACGACCAGCGAGATCACCGCCGTGTCGAGCACCGCGCGGTGGTTGGACGCGAGGATCACCGGACCCGTCGCCGGCACGTTCGCCAGACCGTGCACGGTCGGCCGGTACACCAGCCGAGCCGTCGGTGCCAGGACATGACGGACCAACTGGTGCAACACAGGGCCTCTCCCGCTCGCGGACTCGACAGCAGCGCCCTCCAGCATGACACGCGACGCGGGTGGTGAAGACCGGTGTCTAGGGCTGCACGTCCGGGCGCTCGGCGGCGAGCTTCTGGTCGATGTCCTCGCCCTGGGCCTCCTCGTAGGGCGTCATGCCGTACTTGTCCACCTCCGACCAGCCCTCGGGCGGGTCCATGCCCTCCTCGAGCGGGTCGGCGCCGATCCGGTCCTCGTCGAGGTCCTCCGCACTGTTCAGCGCGGCCGGGTCGCGCTCGACGGAGTCCGGGTCGCCGGTGTCCTGCGGCGGTGTGGCCGGGTCGATCCCCTCACGCATCGTGCCAGTCCTCCTCTTCGGCCGGTACCGGCTGGTTCTGCTCGTTCAGGTCAGCCGGGTTCGCCTCGGTGTCCACGGTGGGCGGTGGGGGCGGTTGCTCGTCCTCGGTGATCTCGCGCCGCTGGTCCAGCACGTCCGCCTCGTTCGTCTCCGGGTTCACTGGGCATCACCGGTCCACTGCAGCAGCGCCACGGTCATCGTCAGCGCGCGCCGCACGGTGTCCAGCCCGGTCAGCGGGTCGAGCCGCCGGACCGCGAGGTCGAGCTGGAACGAGGCGTCCTCCGCGTTCCCGTTGAGGTCGGCGAGCAGCGCCCGGATCGTGGCCCGCACCGGCGGCGCCAACTCGTCGATGGACACCGAGGTGTTGTCGTCGTCCCGCAGGTCCACCGCGAACGCGGTCTCCCCGCCCGGCGCGCCCGCGGTGTCCCGCACCGCGGTGGCGGCCACCTGGATCAGCTCGGCGACCACCTCGCGGACGTAGGGCCGAAGCTGGTCCCCCTGGTCCACCACGGTCTCGAGCGCGTTCGTCAGGCCGTCTGCGTCACTGTCCAGCACACAGTGCACCAGTCGGTGCGCGGTGGCCTGAGCCGTTGCTCCGTCGCTGCGCATCGCTCCGTGCTCCCTTCCCTGGCTGGTTCGCGCTCGGAATGCCCGGGCCGGGTTCCGTGCAAACCCGATGATCCACCCGCGATTCGACCTCGGTCTCCTGAGGTTTCCGCGGCCGTCGCGGTGGGTAACACCCCTGACACAGACCTACGAGAGGTGCTCGCCGTGGATACCAACAGCTACGTGGCCTTCCTGCTGATCGGGGTGGTGTTGGTGCTGGTCGACGGCCAGATCATCTACCGCAACGGCAAGAAGTTCCTGCAACAGGGCACGCCCAGCGGGTCCGCGGAGTCGATGACCAGGCTCGTGTCGGTGCTGTTCCACCTCGTTACGCTCGGCGTGCTCCTGCTCATCTCCACCATCGACATCCCGACGGACGGCTCGGTCGAGGGCGTCGTGCTGCGACTCGGGGTGATCCTGATCCTGCTCGGGATCGCGCACTGGGTCGCGATGACCGCGCTCACCCGGATTCGCGACCGCCAGGAGTTCGACGAGGTGCACCAGGAGCGGGAAGCCCGCCGGATCGCGAACGACCAGGCCAACGCCGCCTACGGCACGAGCGTGCCGTCTCCGGCGGAGAGCCCGGCGTACAACGGGGAGAGCGCGACGTCGGTGGTCAACCGGCAGCAGCCCTACCCACGCTCGTAACCGGCCCGAGTCAGGGGGCGTCGAACAACGCGCTGACCGACTCTCCATTGTGGATCCGACGCATCGCCTCGGCGAGCGCGGGCGCGATGGAGAGTACGGTCAGCTTCGGCGTGCGTTCCCCGTTGGGCACCGGAACCGTGTTGGTGCACACGATCTCCTGGACGTCCGGCTGCTCCCCGATCCGCTGCAGCGCCCCCGCGGAGAACAGCCCGTGCGTGCACGCCACGCGGATCGAGCGGGCGTCCCGCTCGCGCAACCGGTCGAGCAGCTCGATCACCGTGCTGCCGCGGGCGATCTCGTCGTCGAGCACGATCACGTCCCGGCCGGTCACGTCGCCGATGATGTCGGAGATGGTGACCTTGTCGTCGGCGAACCGCTGCTTGGCACCCGCGGCGACGGGCACGCCCAGCAGCCGCGCGAAGTGCGAGGCCTCCTTGGCGTTGCCGAGGTCCGGGGACACCACGATGCTGTTGGACAGCTCGAGCCGGCGGAAGTAGGCGGCCAGCTCCCGCAGCGCGTGCAGGTGGTCGACCGGGACGCTGAAGAAGCCGTGCACCTGCGGGGAGTGCAGCGTCATCGCCAGCACCCGGCTGGCCCCGGCGGCGACGAGCAGGTCGGCGACCAGCCGCGCGCCGATGGAGATGCGCGGCGCGTCCTTCTTGTCCGAGCGCGCGTAGGCGTAGTGCGGCAGGACGACCGTCGTGCGGGCGGCCGAGGCGCCGCGGGCCGCGTCGAGCATGAGCAGCAGCTCGACGAGGTTCTCCTGCACCGGCGCGACGAGCGGCTGGATGAGGAACACGTCCCGCTCCCGGCAGTTGGCCTGCAGCTGCACCTCGATGCAGTCGTTGGCGAACCGCTGCACCCGCACCGGCCGCAGCGGCACCTCGAGCTGGGCGCAGATCTCCGCGGCCAACTCCGGATGCGCACTCCCACTGAACACAGCGATGTCCCGCACGACCACTCCCCTGCTCACCGACCGGCGCAGGGGAGCCTACTGACCGCGGTGATCTACAGGGACGTCGGGAACGACGGGAAGCGCTGGATCTGGAGCGCTCCCCGCACGATGGCCTCCTTGTAGAGCGCGGCCACCCGTCCGGTGAGGACGGCCTCCCGCGGGCTGTCGTCCGCGCGCACGAACTGGATCAGCGCGTCCCGGCGCCCGAGGCTGACGCACTGGTTGAGGTACCGGAACCGCAGCGGTTTCGGTGACCGGCCGTCCTGCCGCGCGGTGATGGCCCGCACCGCGTGCTGTGCCATCGGCATTCCGGTCGCGCACGCCATCCGCAGCTCCTGCCCGTCCGCACGCCGCACCACCGCCGCGTCCCCGACGCCGTAGACGTCCGGGTGGGACACCGACCGCAGCGTCTCGTCGACAAGCACGCGTCCGCGCCCGTCGACCGCGAGCCCGGCGTCGCGGGCCAGCGCCGGCACGCTGAACCCCGTGGTCCACACGACCACGTCGGACGGCACGTGCTCCCCGTCGGCCAGCACCACCCCGTCGGCGCGCACCTCACCGACCCGTACCTCGTCCCGGACCTCGATGCCCAGTCGCGCGAACGTGCGCGCGAGGTGCCGCCGGCCGCGCTCGGACAGCCGCTCGCCGAGCACCCTGTCGGTCACCATCCGCACCTTCAGCGACGGGTTGGTCTCGGCGAACTCCGCGGCCGCCTCGATCCCGGTCAGCCCGCCGCCGACGACCGTGACCGTCCCGCCACCGGCCACCCGCTCCCGCAACGCGGCGGCCTGCTCGGCCCCGGCGACGGTGTACGCGTGCTCCGCCACGCCCGGCACGGACTCCAGGTCGGCCCGACTGCCGAGCGCGTACACCAGGACGTCGTAGGCGATCGGCTCCCCCGCCGCCAGGGTGACCGTCCGGGTGGCCGGGTCGATCGCGGTGACGCGGTCGACCACGAGCCGGGCACCGGAGCCGGCGAGCAGGTTGACGATCGGGTGTTCCCGCAGCTCCTGCCCGGCGGCCTGTTGGTGCAGCCGGACCCGCTCGACGAACCGGTCCCGCTCGTTGACCAGCGTCACCCGCGCCCCGGTCCGCCGAGCGGCGAGGTTCGCCGCGATCTGTCCGGAGTAGCCGCCGCCGAGGACCACGATGTGGGTCATGGGATTCTCCTTCCGTTTCGGAAGGTTGACTGAACGGCGACGGACTTCGTGACAGAGTTCGGGGGCGGCCCGGGTCACACACACGGTACGGTCGTCGAGGACGAACGGAGGACAGCCGCCATGCGAGTCATCACCGAGCCGGACCGGTGTGTGGGAGCGGGCCAGTGTGTGCTCACCGAGCCCGCCGTCTTCGACCAGAGCGACGACGACGGCACGGTGGTGCTGTTGACCGAGCACGTGGCCGGCGAGCAGGTGGACACGGTCCGGGAGGCCGTGGACATGTGCCCGAGCCAGGCCATCTCCGTCGCGGACGAGTAGGCCGCGTCAGAAGCGCACGATCGTCCGGCCGCCGTGGCCGAACCGGTCGAAAGCCTCGTTCACGCCGTTGAGGTCGGTGCCGTCGGTCGCCAGCGCGGCCACGTCGATCCGCCCGGCCGCGAGTTCGTCGATCAGCCTCGGCACGTCCACGTCCGGGTCGCTGGACCCGTACACGCAGCCGTGCAGCGTCCGCCCGAACCAGTACAGCTCCAGGGCGTTGAACTCGACCGGGCTCCGCCTGCTGCCGACGCCGACCACGGTCACCGTGCCGCCCCGCCGGCTCGCCGACCACGACGCGCGGATCGTCGCCGCCTGGCCGACGCAGTCGAAGGCGTGGTCCGCGCCGCGCCCGCCGGTCAGCTTCCGCACCGACTTGCTCGTCGCCTCGTCGGCGCGGACGTACTCGGTCGCGCCGTGCAGGATCGCCAGCTCCGCCTTGGCCTCGGTGACGTCGACCCCGATGATCGGCGTCGCGCCGGCCGCCCGCGCGGCCTGCAGCACCGACAGCCCGACGCCGCCGAGCCCCATCACCACCACCGACTGCCCGGCCCGCACGCGGGCGGTGTTGTGCACCGCGCCGTTCCCGGTGAGCACGGCGCAGCCGAGCAGGGCCGCCGCCTCCAGCGGGATGTCCTCGGGGATCGGCACCACGCCCTCCTGCGGCACCACGGTCTCCTCGGCGAACGCGCCGGTCCCCAGGCCCGGGTAGACCGGGGTGCCGTCGGCGAGCTCGCCGTAGGGCTGCGCGGCGCGCTCCTCGGCGTGCACGCACAGGTACGGCTCGCCCTGCTGGCAGAACCAGCACCGCCGGCACGCGGGCGCCCAGTTCAGCACCACCCGGTCGCCGACGCCGACCCGGTCGACCCCGGTGCCGACCGCGACCACCATGCCCGAGCCCTCGTGGCCGAGCACCGCGGGCATGGTCGGCGCGAGGGTGCCGTTGGCCAGTGAGAGGTCCGAATGGCAGACCCCGGCGGCCGCGAGCTTCACCCGCACCTGCCCGGGCCCTGGGTCGGGGAGCACGATCTCGCGCACCTCGAGCGGTTCGCCCTGCCGCATCAGCACCGCTGCCCTGACCATCGGTCTCCCTACGTGTTGGCGTGATCGTCGGACGGATATATACCGTCACCGCGCGGCGATCGCGCACGCCGGTCCACCGAGGCTAAGCCCACCACCGCCGGCGATGGCAGTGGCGCGCACCACTTCCCGGGTCCGCCGGCCGAGCGGCTGTACGCGGCGCACAGAACGCGCGGTCCCTGCGCCCAAACGGGTGAACGGAGGTAAACAATCCGTCCGACTGGTACGGGAAATTACCGAAGTCGGCACTGTGGCAGGCTTCCGCCGTGCGATACGGATACCTGGGCACGATGCGAACCACCCCGGGACGGCGCGACGACGTCGTGGCGATCCTGCTGCGCGGGCAGGACGGGCTACGCGCCGCCGGCTGCGAACTCTACGTCGTCGGCACGTCCGACACCGACCCCGACCTCGTCTGGGTGCAGGAGGTGTGGGCCAGCAAGGCCCACCACAAGGCGTCGCTCGAACTGCCGGAGACGAAGGCCGCCATCGCCGAGGCGATGCCGATGCTCGCCGGCGAGTTCACCAGCCAGGAGCTGGACATCGTCGGCGGACTCGGCCTGTCGGGCGGCTAGCTCACTCGTCGAACAGCGACAGGCGGATGTCCCGCGCGTCGGTGAAGTGCTCGATCGCGACCTTCTCCGCCGTGTCGCTGTCGCGGGCCTCGATCGCGTCGACCAGCAGCCGGTGCTGCTCGTTCGACCGCCCCCAGCGGCCAGGACTGGCCAGGGTCGTCGCCGGGTAGCGGGCCAGGTGCAGATCCAGTCGCTCGAGCAGGTCGATCAGCGACACGTTGCGGCTCGCCCGCCAGACCGCGGTGTGGAACTGGCGGTTGCCGTTGACCATCGCGTCGACGTCGCCCTCGGTCACCTGGTCGAGCCGGGTGAGCGCGCGGCGCAGCAGCATCAGGTCGTGCGCGCTGCGGCGTTCGGCGGCCAGCCGCGCGGCGGTGCCCTCCAGGGTGATCCGGGTCTCGTAGAGGTCGAGCACCTCCTCCGGGCCGCGTTCGCGCACCACGAGCCCCCGCTCGCTGCGCTCGACCAGACCGTCGTGCTGGAGTTTGGACAGCGCCTCCCGAATCGGCGTGCGGCTCACCTCGCACCACTCGGCGAGGGTGGACTCCACCAACTGCTGTCCCGGCCGCAGATCCCCCGAACGAATCGCCTCCCTGAGCCGCTGGTACGGCGTGATCTTGTTCACCGGTTCCGGCAAACGTGCGATGGAACGGCCTGCCCTCGCGGTCGCCATGGCACAATCTCCCCATCTCGTGCGTCCTGGCGGGTGCCCACGTCCGCCGGTACCCGGGGCATTCTTGGCCCATTCGCGCGACCCGTCAATGTTTTCCGCCGGTTTTTCGGTCAAGGCGATGACCACTCTCCGCGGAGTCCTTTGAGGATTACTGATAATGATCGGGGACAAGACCCGAAACGGCCCCGGTGTAGCGTCGGGGCCATGACCCGGATCGCGTTCATCGGACTCGGCATCATGGGACTGCCCATGGCCACCAACCTCGTCCGCGCGGGGCACGAGGTGGCCGGCTACAACCGGAGCGAGCCGAGACGCGCGCGGTTCGCCGAGGCCGGCGGCACCGCGGCCGGCTCGGTCGCCGAGGCCGTGCACGACGCCGAGGTCGTCATCACCATGCTGCCGGACTCCCCCGACGTGGAGTCGGTCGTCCTCGGCCCGGACGGCGTGCTCGAGTCAGCCGCCGCGGGCGCGCTGCTGGTCGACATGAGCACGATCGCCCCGGCCACCGCCCGCACGGTCGCCGAACTGGCCGCCGAGACCGGCGTGCGGGCGATCGACGCGCCGGTCAGCGGCGGCGAGCAGGGCGCGATCGACGGCACGCTGTCCATCATGGTCGGCGGCGAGCCGGCCGACGTGGACGCCGCCCGGCCGCTGCTGGAGGTGCTCGGCGGCACGGTCGTCCACGTTGGACCGGCGGGTTCCGGGCAGACGGTGAAGGCGGCGAACCAGCTGGTCGTGGCCGGCACGCTCCAGCTGGTCGCCGAGGCGCTGACGCTGCTCGACACGCAGGGGGTCGAGCTGCGCCCCGCCGTGGAGGTGCTGTCGGGCGGGCTGGCGGGCAGCGCGATCCTCGACCGCAAGGCGGCCGGGATGCTCGCCCGCGAGTTCGCGCCGGGATTCCGGGTAGACCTGCACCACAAGGACCTGGGCATCGTGGTCGACTCGGCCCGGGAGGCCGGCGTGGTGATCCCGCTCGGCGCCGCGGTCGCGCAGCTGATGGCCGCGCTGCGGGCGCAGGGTCACGGCGACCTGGACCACTCGGCGCTGCTGCTCGGCGTGGAGCACCTGTCCGGGCGGTAACACGAGGAAAGGAAGCAGTATGCGTACTCGCCGGATCGGCGACACCCGCGTCAGCGCGATCGGACTCGGCGGGATGCCGATGTCGATCGAGGGGCGGCCCGACGAGGCGCGTTCGGTCGCGGCGGTGCACGCCGCGCTGGACGCCGGCGTGACCCTGTTCGACACCGCCGACGCGTACCACGTGGGCGCGGACGAGGTCGGCCACAACGAGACGCTGATCGCCGGCGCGGTCGCGAGCTACGGCGGCGACACCTCCGAGGTGCTGATCGCCACCAAGGGCGGGCACCTGCGGCCCGGCGACGGGTCGTGGACCCTCGACGGTTCGCCCGCGTACCTCCGGCAGGCGTGCGACGCCTCGCTCAAGCGGCTCGGCGTCGAGGCGATCGGGCTCTACCAGTTCCACCGGCCCGACCCTAAGGTCGACTTCGCCGACTCGGTCGGCGCCCTCCGCGATCTGCTCGACGCCGGCAAGATCCGGTACGCCGGCATCTCCAACGCCGACCCCGAGCAGATCCGGACCGCCAACGACATCCTGGGCGGGCGGCTGGCGAGCGTGCAGAACCAGTTCTCGCCGGACTTCCGGTCCAGCGAGCCGGAGCTGGAGCTGTGCGCGGAGCTCGGCGTCGCGTTCCTGCCGTGGAGCCCGTTCGGCGGGATCCCGCGCGCGGGCGAGCTGGGTTCCCGGTTCGCGCCGTTCGCCGAGGTCGCCGAGGCACGCGGGGTCAGCCCGCAGCAGGTGTGCCTGGCCTGGATGCTCGCCAAGGCGCCGGTGGTGATCCCGATCCCCGGCTCGTCGCGCCCGGAGACCGCCCAGGACTCGGCGCAGGCGGCCGAGCTGACCCTGACCGACGAGGAGCTGGCCCGCCTGGGCTGACCGGAACCGGCCACTTCGCTTGTCGGGCGTAACGGCCCGGCAGACGCTGACATGTACCTCCGCCAATCGGAAAGGAAGTCACATGCTGCGTCGATGGCGAGCCGTGGTGGCCGTGGGATCCGCGGCGGTGCTGGTCGGGACCGGCGTGAGCCTCGCGGCCGCGGCCGAGCCCGGCGGCACCGCCGCCAGCGAGGTCACCGACACCGCCGACACCGCCGCCGCGCGGTACGACTGGGGTGACCCGCTGCCCGAGTGGTCCGACGAGTTCGACTACGGCTCCGAGGCCGAGCCGGCGGTGCCCGACCAGGACAAGTGGAGCCTCGCCGGCGGCGGCGTCGACCAGTGCTGGCCCGGACACGCCGGCAACGGGCGGCGCTGCGACAAGAACACCCGCGTCGTCGGCGGCCTGCTGCGCCAGACCGGCGAGGCGAACGGGGACTCCGGCTGGCTCGCCTCGAAGTTCGGGCAGCGGTACGGCCGCTGGGAGGCCCGCGTCCGCTCGCAGGCGACCGGCGAGAACAACGACCGGCAGTACCACCCGCTCCTGATCCTGTGGCCGGACTCCGACCGGTGGCCCGAGGACGGCGAGTACGACTACCTCGAGAACGGCGCGCCCGGCGAGGACTGCGCGGAGGCGTTCATCCACTACCCGCACGACGCCGACGCGCCCGTGCAGCAGGAGCACGCCGAGAAGTGCGGCGTCGACCTCACCCAGTGGCACAACGTCGGGATCGAGTGGACTCCCGACCACGTCAAGGGGTTCATCGACGGCGAGGAGTGGTTCAGCTTCTCCGGCGGCGCCAACGACGTCCGCGAGTGCATCCAGTGCGCGCCGTCGATGCACCAGACGATCCAGCTCGACAACTTCTACGGCGACGACATGCAGTCCGCCGTCTACGAGGTCGACTGGGCTCGGGTCTACACCCTCGGTTCGTAGCGCACGGTCGGCTGCGTCGTCCGCACCAGGGCACGCAGCGCGCCGAGGTCGCCGGCGGCGGGAGAGAACTTCGCCTACGTCTCGTGCGGCACCTGGTCGCTGGTCGGGGTGGAGCTGACCGAGCCGGTGCTCACCGAGGAGAGCCGGCGCGCGAACTTCACCAACGAGCTCGGCGTCGACGGCACGGTTCG
>DATABL010000228.1:0-4040 GCA_036259595.1 Actinophytocola sp. | reverse complement strand
GACCTCGTAGTCCAGCCAGCCCAGCTGCAGCTTCGACCACGGGTCCATGTCGTTGACCCGCGAGCCGAGCACCTCGCCCGGACCGGACACCCGTTGCTGGGCCATCAGCGACCACCAGTTGACGTGGTTCGAGCCGCCGCCGGAGTAGTCGTACAGGTCCGGCAGGCCCAGGTCGTGGCCGTACTCGTGGGCGAAGACGCCGATGCCGCCGTTCTCCGGCTGCATCGTGTAGTCGCCGACCCAGAGGCCGGTGTCGCCGATCTCGGTGCCGCCCTGCAGGTTGCCGTCCGGGCCGGAGGTGGTGCCCGAGAACGCGAACGCGCGGTGCGCCCACAGCGCGTCCTCGCCGTAGATCGGGTCGCCGTTGGACTGGTCGCCGCCGGCGTGCACGATCTGGAAGTGGTCGATGTAGCCGTCCGGCTCGTCGAAGTCGCCGTCACCGTCGTGGTCGGTGCGGTCCCACACGTCGTAGCGGGCGAGTTCGGCCTTGATCTGCTCCGGGGTCCGGCCCGCCGCGACCTGTGCGTCGTACCAGGCGGTCACGCCGTCCTTCACCAACTGGTAGGCGTTGCTGCAGACGTTGCCGGAGCACGGGAAGCCGTTCGACCGCCCGTAGCGTGCCTGGTTGTAGGGCACCTCGACCCAGTCCGACACCGTGCCCTGCACCGAGTAGCGGCCGGAGGACTGCTTCTCGTAGTAGTTGGCGAGTGAGTCGACGTTCGGGTCGTCGGAGAAGTACAGGTCCTCGTAGTGCTGCTGGTCGTAGTTCTCCTGCCAGATCGTGGAGTTGTCGACCGAACGGTCCGGCTCCGGGATCTGGTTGTGCTGCGGGCCCTCGAAGCTCACCGGGCCCGGGGTCTCCGGGTCGGTGTCCTGGTCGGGGTAGTCGGGGTGGCGCTGCTCGCCGAACTCCGCGAGCACGACGAAGATGTTGTCCGTCTTCTCCCGCGCCAGCTCGACGTACTGGTCGACGGTTCCGTTGGCACCCCGCTTCCTGGTGTTCGGGCCGGGCTTGGTGCCCATCTTCACCACGGTGCTGTCGCCGCGCTGCACGGCTTTCCGCTCACCGGACAGCACGTCGGCCAGGGCCTCCTGGCGCAGGGCCCGCCGCTTCTGCTCGGCGGGGCTGGGGAGATCGTCGATTCCGTGGGCGGTGGCCTGCGCGGACGGGCCGCCGGTCGATGGTGCCGCCTGGGCGGCCGGACCGAGGGTCGCCAGCCCGGCCGCCACCATGGCGGCACTCGTCAGGCCGACGAGAATTCTTCGTTGCAACACGTCCTCCATGGATCACTCGCGAAAGCGCAGATCACCCGGAAGGGTCTCAGCGCGAGCGAGATATTACGTAAAGTGCAATTCCCTGGGACCCGACGAAAGAAGTAATCCAAGTGGGCTAACGCAGTAGTGTTGCTCCAAGTGGGTGTGTGCACCCGGCCACTCAGCGTCAGCCGGATAGGCTCGGCCGCGTGCTGCAGCAGGGGACCGAGGCCCGGTGGCGGCTGATCCGTCGGGTCGCCGCGCGGTCGCTGCTCGCCTTCGGCGGGATCGTCACGTTCCTCGGCGTGGTGCTCGTGGTCGCCGCGTGGACCGAGGACATCAAGATCGACGCGAGCACCGGCTACGCCAACGCCGAGGTGCTCGACGAGACCTTCAGCCGAACGCTGATCCGCTTCTACACCCCCGACGGCGCCGAGCAGATCCCGCAGGTCGGGGTGCTGTACCCGGCCGGCCTGGAGGTCGGCGACGTGGTCGAGGTCGAGTACCGGCAGGACGACCCGGAGCTGGTGCGGGTGGCCGGGCGGGGTGCCGTGGTCACGCTGCTGCCGGTCGGGCTGACGATCCTGGGCGTGTGGGCGGTGCTGGTCCCGTCGATCTGGGCGCTGCGCAGAGGTATATAACAGGTATCCGAATATCGCGTCTTCAGGTGTAACATTCGGGTCGTGGACGCTGAACTGGAGCGCGAGTTCGACCGTGTCGTCGGCGCGGAGCAGCGCATCGAGCCGCGGGACTGGATGCCCGACGGCTACCGGAAGACGCTGATCCGCCAGATCGCCCAGCACGCGCACTCCGAGATCATCGGCATGCAGCCGGAGGCGAACTGGATCAGCCGGGCGCCGTCGCTGCGGCGCAAGGCGATCCTGCTGGCGAAGGTGCAGGACGAGGCCGGGCACGGGCTGTACCTGTACGCGGCGACCGAGACCCTCGGCGCCGACCGCGAGGACCTGACGACCAAGCTCGTCGAGGGCCGGCAGAAGTACTCGTCGATCTTCAACTACCCGACGCTGAACTTCGCCGACGTCGGCGTGATCGGCTGGCTGGTGGACGGGGCGGCGATCGTCAACCAGGTGCCGCTGTGCCGGACGTCGTACGGGCCCTACGCGCGGGCGATGATCCGGATCTGCAAGGAGGAGTCGTTCCACCAGCGGCAGGGCTACGAGCTGCTGATGACGATGATGCGCGGCACCGAGGCGCAGCGGCGGATGGTGCAGGACGCGGTGGACCGCTGGTGGTGGCCGTCGCTGATGATGTTCGGGCCGTCGGACGCGGAGTCGTCGAACACCGTCCAGTCGATGGCGTGGCGGATCAAGCGGCACACCAACGACGAGCTGCGGCAGAGGTTCGTGGACATGACCGTGCCGCAGGCCGACGCGCTGGGCGTGACGCTGCCGGACCCGGCGCTGGCCTGGAACGCCGAGCGCGGCCACCACGACTTCGGCGAGATCGACTGGGACGAGTTCTGGCAGGTCGTCGGCGGCAACGGGCCGTGCAACCGGCAGCGGATCGAGCACCGGCGGTCCGCGCACGACGACGGCGCGTGGGTGCGCGAGGCGGCGACCGCGTACGCGGCGCGCTCGGCCGGGAAGGCGGCGGTGGCATGACGGCCCCGCGTTCGTCCTGGCCGCTGTACGAGGTGTTCGTGCGCGGCAAGCGCGGCCTCAACCACGTGCACGTCGGCTCGCTGCACGCGCCCGACGACGAGATGGCGCTGCGCAACGCGCGGGACCTCTACACCCGGCGCAACGAGGGTGTCAGCATCTGGGTGGTGCCGGCGTCGGCGATCACCGCGTCCTCGCCGGACGAGAAGGACCCGTTCTTCGCCCCGGCGGGGGACAAGGTCTACCGCCACCCGACGTTCTACGAGATCCCCGAGGACGTGCCGCACCTGTGAGCGAGCTTGCGAGCGAACCGATGTCACAGGGCGACCGCGAGCGGCGCGACCGAGCCTGCGAGGGGGCGACGTGAGTTTTGACAATGCCTACGACGCGATCACCGGTGCCGGGGACGACCGGCACTGGGCCTTCGGCACCGGCTTCGACGACCCCCTGGCCGGGGTGGACCGCGCGGTGCCGGCCGACGTGTCGGCGGTCGATTTGTCGACTTATTGCCTGATGCTGGCCGACGACGCCCTGATCCTGTCCCAGCGGCTCACCGAGTGGTGCTCGCGGGCCCCGGAGCTGGAGGAGGACGTCGCACTGGCGAACATCGCGCTCGACCTGCTCGGCCAGGCGCGCCTGCTGCTCACCCGCGCGGGCGAGGTCGAGGGCGCCGGCCGGGACGAGGACGCCCTCGCCTACCTGCGCGACGAGCACGAGTTCCGCAACGTCCGGCTGGTCGAGCTCGACTGCGGCCCCGGCCCCGGCGGCGACTTCGCCACCACGATCGCGCGGCTCCTGGTCTTCTCGTCCTGGCGGCTCGCCGTCTTCACCCAGCTGGCCCACTCCGCCGACCCGATCCTCGCCGCCATCGCCGCGAAGGGCGTCAAGGAACTCGCCTACCACCGCGACCACGCCGCCCAGTGGACCCTGCGCCTGGCCGGCGGCACCGAGTACTCCCGCGAGCGGATGGTCGCCGGCCTGGACCAGGTGTGGCCCCTGGTCGACGAACTGTTCCACCCCCACCAGGTTGAGAAGGCCCTCCCCTCGGTGGCGGTCGACCCGTCCACCGTCCGCCCCGAGTTCGACGACGTCCTGGCCCAGGTCCTCACCGCCGCCGACCTCCCCCGCCCCGACACGCCTCCCTTGTCCCCCGTAGCCGGCCGCGCC
>DATABL010000227.1:0-4358 GCA_036259595.1 Actinophytocola sp. | reverse complement strand
CTTCCCGGCCCCCCTCCCGGGAAGGACACCACATCTTTCCCGCGACCTGTCGATCCGGCCGGGGACCGTTCGTGTGGAGGGTGACAGCACCCCGCACGAAGGGATCGAGATGAGCAGGATCGTGACCGTGAACAGCGTGTCGCTCGACGGCGTGATGCAGGCGCCGGGCCGCCCGGACGAGGACACCCGCGGCGGGTTCCGCCACGGCGGCTGGGCGCTGCCCTACAGCGACGAGGTGCTCGCCCGCACCATGGGCCCGCGGATGGCCGGCACCGGTTCGCTGCTGCTCGGCCGCCGCACCTACGAGGACTTCCACGGGTACTGGCCACACCAGCCGGCGGACAACCCGTTCGTGCCGTTGCTCAACGAGACCATGAAGTACGTCGCCTCGACCACCCTCACCGAGCCGTTGCCGTGGCGGAACTCCACCCTGCTGACCGGCGACGTGCCGCGGGCGGTGACCGCGCTGCGGGACCGGCCCGGGAAGGACGTCGTGGTGCTCGGCAGCGGCGCCCTGCTGCGCACCCTGATACGCCACGACCTGGTCGACGAGTACGTGCTGCTGATCCACCCGCTGCTGCTCGGCGCCGGGCTGCGGCTGTTCGATGACGGTGTCCCACCGGCAGGGTTGCGGCTGGTCGATAGCGTGACCACGGGCACCGGTGTGGTGCTGGCGACCTACCGGCGGGAGGGCGAGCGGTGACCCGGTACCTGATGAGCATCTACCAGCCGGACGGGGACCCGCCGCCCGACGAGGTCCTGGCGCCGCTGATGCGCGAGCTGGACCGGCTCAACGACGAGATGCGCGCGGCGGGCGTGTGGGTGTTCGGTGCCGGGCTGCACCCGCCGGGCACGGCGACCGTGCTGCGCGCCGCGGGCGGCGAGGTGCTCACCACCGACGGGCCGTTCGCCGAGGGCAAGGAGCACCTCGGCGGGTTCACCGTCATCGAGGCCGCCGACCTGGACGAGGCCCTCGACTGGGGCCGTCGGCTCGCCGAGGTCGTCACCCTGCCGATCGAGGTCCGCCCCCTGCATGGGTGAAGTCGAGCGGGTGTTCCGGGCCGAGCACGGGCGCGCGGTGGCGGTCCTGGTCCGCGTGTTCGGCGACATCGACGTCGCCGAGGAGGCGGTCCAGGACGCGTTCGCCGAGGCGGTGCGGCGCTGGCCGGACAGTGGGACGCCGCCCAGCCCGGCCGGCTGGATCGTCACCACGGCCCGGAACCGGGCGATCGACCGGTTGCGCCGCGAGTCGTCCCGCGCCGGCCGGCACGCGGAGGCGGCGTTGCTGCACGCGGCCGGCGAACCGGCGGAGGAGGGCGCGGTGCCCGACGACCGGCTCCGTCTTGTGTTCACCTGTTGTCATCCCGCGCTGGCGCCCGCGGCGCGGGTCGCGCTGACGCTGCGGTTGTTGGGCGGGTTGACCACGGCGGAGATCGCGCGCGCGTTCCTGGTGCCCGAGCCGACGATGGCGCAGCGTCTGGTGCGGGCGAAGGGCAAGATCCGGGCGGCGCGGATCCCGTACCGGGTGCCGCGCGAGGCCGACCTGCCCGATCGGGTGCGGGCCGTGCTGGCGGTGGTGTACCTGATCTTCACCGAGGGCCACGGCGCGATCCGCGCCGACCTGTGCACGGAGGCGATCCGCCTGGGCCGGCTGCTGGTGTCGCTGATGCCCGACGAGCCCGAGGCGTGGGGCCTGCTGGCGCTGATGCTGCTGACCGAGTCGCGCCGGGCGACGCGCACCGGCCCGGACGGGGAGCTGGTGCTGCTCGCCGATCAGGACCGGGGCCGGTGGGACCGCCGCCTGATCGCCGAGGGGCAGGCGATCGTCCGCGAGTGCCTGCGGCGGGACCGGCCCGGCCCGTACCAGGTGCAGGCCGCGATCAGCGCGGTGCACAGCGACGCCCGTACCGCCGGCGACACGGACTGGGGGCAGATCGTGCAGCTGTACGACCAGCTACTCGCGCTGACCCCGACCCCGGTCGTGGCTCTGCACCGCGCGGTGGCGGTGGCCGAGGTGTCGGGCCCGGCCGCGGCCCTGGACCTGACGGACGACCTGGACCTGGCCGGTCACCACCCGTACCACGCGGTCCGCGCCGACCTGTTGCGCCGCCTGGGTCGCGCTCGGGAGGCCGCGGACGAGTACGTGGCCGCGATCGCCACCACGACGAACCCGGCGGAGAAGGAGTTCTTCGCGGCTCGCCTGGCGGGCCTGCGCTGACCTCCGCGGAGGTCTCTGCCGTCGCAGGTCAGCGGGTTTTGTCGGTGCTGTTCGGTAGTCTTAGGACAAGGGGTCCCCCATGGCGGCGCTGGACACGCTCAGCCCAGCGATTTGCGATCGCGCACGCTCGCCGGTTCGGGTGCCGGCGTGTGTGATCCGCTCGACGACCTCGGCCTTACCCGACCGGCGCCCTAACCGGTCGCTCGTGTTGCCCGCCCTGTCTCGCGCGGAGTGCGGTAGTGGTCGGCGACGGCGGTGAAGGCGGCCTTGGGTTCCCAGGGCAGGTCGGGGTAGGTCTCGCCGTGGTTGCCGCCGTGGTTGCCGTCGAGGTTGCCGTCGAGGGGCTTGACTATGCCGAAGCTGGCGAGGTCCAGGTCGTCGCGGGGGTCGCCGTTGGGGCGGTGGGGGTAGTTGTCGAGCGCGAAGAGGAACACGAAGGCGCTGTCGACGCCTTCGGTGTCGAAGATCTCCAGCAGTTCGCGCAGGTACCGGGCCTGGCCGGCCTCGTCGCGGACGTAGTCGCCGTTGAGGCGGATCGGTTCGTGGGTGTGCTCGTCGTGCTCCACGATCTCCATGGCGCGGCCTCCTCGGTCACCGGCACCGCGGTAGGTGGCCGTGCCGAAGCCGGTGATCGCCACCGGCTTGCCCTGGGCGACCAGGGTGCGCACGCCGTCGCGGTACTGGTCGGCGACCTCGGCGGATCGGATGAGTTCGACCGACATGATGTCGAAGAGCGTCCAGTCGACCCGTTCGAACGGGATGGCGCAGTAGGTGACCTTGCCGTGGAAGCGTTCCCGGACGGCGGGCACGGCCTCGGCCAGGAACGTGCCGAGGCGGGCGCCACCCTCGGTGATCCGCTCGGGCCGGGCGAGCAGCCGGGTCAGCCGTTCGTCGAGGGTGTTGCCGGGCAGGAATCCCTGGTTCATGATGCTCAGCTCGACGCCGGTGACGAACACGACCTCGGCCCCCGATCTCCTGAGCCGTTCCGCGCGTTCGGCGCAGTCGGTGAACAGCGCCATGATCTCGTCGGTCGTCCGCTCCAGCGGGTAGGGCGAGAACCAGACCTCCAGCCCGAGCTCGGCGGCGTAGGTCGCGGCCAGCTCGAGTCGGTCCGGGTCGCCGCCGATGATCTGGACGGCGGTGCAGTGCAGGTCGTGGCGGATGATGGCCAGTTCGCGCTCGACCACGTGGGGGTCGAAGGTCGGCCGGGAGGTTCTGCCCGCGCCGAGGCCGGTGTCGTAGGTCATGCCCTTGGCTCGCATGGTCGTTCCCTTCGTCGTGGGACACCGAGACTAACAACAAAGTGCGTGCACGCAAATTTGCGCGTACGCAATGAAGCGTGGGATGCTGGGCACCGTGACGGGACTGCGGGAGCGGAAGAAGCAGGCCACCCGGGAAGCCCTGCGCGAGGCGGCGCTGCGGCTGGCCAGGGAACGTGGGCCGGACAACGTGCGGGTCGACGACATCGCGGCGGCCGCCGGGGTCTCGCCGCGGACCTACAACAACTACTACTCCAGCCGCGAACAGGCGATCGTCGCCGCCGTCACCGCCGAACGGGAGACCCGCGTCGCGGCGGCGGTCGCCGCGACACCACCCGACGTCGGCCTCGCCGATGCCGTGGTCGAGGCGATCGTGGCGCAGTACACCGACCCGGGCGACCACGCGCTGCTGATCACGACCACACCCGCGCTGCGGGACGCGTTCCTCGGCACGACCGCCGTGATCGAGCACCCCCTCGCCGGGGCGATCGCCGCGCGGATCGACGATGCCGACACCGCCCGGGTGCTCGCGGCGGGAGTGGCCGCCGCGGTCCGGGTCGCGCTCGAACGGTGGCTGCGTCCGACCGGGTCCGCCGGGCTCGTCACGGTCGCCGGGTCGCTGCCCGACCTGCTGCGCGCCGCCCTCGAACCGCTCCGGCCCGCGCTCGACGCGGCAGCGGGATGACGCCGGCTACCAGCGGGGTGGGGTCGGGTCGAAGTGCGGCCGGTGGCGGCGGTAGTAGGCGGTGTCGTCACGGGACTCGATCCCGCACGCCAGGTACTGCTCGTGCAGGCGGGCCAGGGCGTCGCGGTCCAGGTCGACGCCGAGACCGGGGGCGGTGGGCACCGCGACCGCCCCGTCGGTGAAGCGGAGCGCGCCG
>DATABL010000226.1:0-4184 GCA_036259595.1 Actinophytocola sp. | reverse complement strand
CGCTGCCCCAGTGCGCCGAAGCCCCGGGGTCCGAGGACTCCGGGGCTTCGTTGTGGTCTTGGTGCGCGCTACGCCACGACGGGAGCCGGAGTCCGGGTCCCGTAGAAAAACTCGAAGTGGCGGTTTCGCACGGGATCGATTCTGTCACCACCGCGCACGAGCTGTCCAGCCCGCCCCGGCTTGCCGCGGCGAGGCTGTCGGTGCGTGCCGGTAACGTTGGCAGGCGATGAGTGCTCTGTTCGAAATCCCCGTCCAGAACCCCGCTCCGGCCAGGCCCCGCAAGCGGTCCGCGGACCTGCTCGCCGACCTGAACGACCAGCAGCGGCGGGCGGTCCAGCATGCCGGCACGCCGCTGCTCGTGGTCGCCGGCGCCGGCTCGGGCAAGACCAGGGTCCTCACCAGACGCATCGCCTACCTGCTCGCCGAGCGCGACGTGCACCCCGGCCAGGTCATGGCGATCACGTTCACCAACAAGGCCGCCGCCGAGATGCGCGAACGCGTCGTCGAGCTGGTCGGCCGGCGCGCCAACGTGATGTGGGTGTCGACGTTCCACTCCATGTGCGTGCGGGTGCTGCGCCGCGAGGCCACCACGCTCGGCATGAAGTCCAGCTTCTCGGTCTACGACGCCGACGACACCCGCCGGCTGGTCACGCTCGTCGCCCGCGACCTGGACCTCGACCCGAAGCGGTACACCGCCCGCGGGCTCGCCGGGCACATCTCGAACCTGAAGAACGAGCTGGTCGTCCCGGAGGACGCCAAGGCGGCCGCGGCCAACGACTTCGAGCGCCGCGCGGCCGAGGTCTACGTCGAGTACCAGCGCCGCCTGGAGCTGGCCAACGCGTTCGACTTCGACGACCTGATCATGCGCACGGTCGAGCTGCTGCAGCAGCACCCGGACGTGGCCGAGTACTACCGCCGCCGGTTCCGGCACGTGCTGGTCGACGAGTACCAGGACACGAACCACGCGCAGTACACGCTGGTCCGCGAGCTCGTCGGAACGGGTGAAAACGGCGTAGAACCGGGTGAACTTTGCGTGGTCGGCGACGCCGACCAGTCGATCTACGCCTTCCGCGGCGCGACGATCCGCAACATCGTCGAGTTCGAGCGCGACTACCCGCAGGCCACCACGATCATGCTGGAGCAGAACTACCGCTCCACCCAGACCATCCTGTCCGCGGCCAACGCGGTCATCTCGCGCAACCCCAACCGGCGCGACAAGCGGCTGTGGACCGCGCTCGGCGACGGCGAGCGGATCGTCGGCTACGTCGGCGACAACGACCATGACGAGGCCGCGTTCGTCGCCGGCGAGATCGACAAGCTGATGGACTCCGGCGGCAAGTCCGGTGACGAGTCCGGCGACGGCCTGCACTACGGCGACGTGGCCGTCTTCTACCGCACGAACAACCAGTCCCGGGTGTTCGAGGAGATCTTCGTCCGGCTCGGCCTGCCCTACCGGGTGGTCGGCGGCGTCCGGTTCTACGAGCGCCGCGAGGTCCGCGACGCCCTCGCCTACCTGCGGGTGCTCGCCAACCCGGACGACACGGTGAGCCTGCGCCGCGTCCTCAACGTGCCCAAGCGGGGCATCGGCGACCGTGCGGAGGCCTGCGTCTCCGCGCACGCCGACCGGGAGCGGATCTCCTTCTCCGCCGCCCTGCGCGACGCCGTCGACGGCAAGGTGTCGCTGCTCAACCCGCGCTCCCGCAACGCGATCGCCGGCTTCGTCGAGCTGGTCGACGGCCTGCGCGGCATGGTCGACGAGGGCCACGAGGTGGCCGAGGTCCTGGAGGCGGTGCTGGAGCGCACCGGCTACCGCGCCGAGCTCGAGGAGAGCGACGACCCGCAGGACGCCACCCGCCTGGAGAACCTGACCGAGCTGGTCACCGTGGCCCGGGAGTTCGCGCACGCCCTGGACGGCGTGGAGGAGGTCGTCGAGGCGCCGGAGGAGCCGCCCGCGATCGAGCCGGGCTCGCTGGCCGCGTTCCTGGAGCGGGTCTCACTGGTGGCCGACGCCGACCAGATCCCGGACGCCGAGGACGAGGAGGGCGGCGGCTCGGGCGTGGTCACGCTGATGACCCTGCACACCGCCAAGGGCCTGGAGTACCCGGTGGTGTTCTGCACCGGCTGGGAGGACGGCGTCTTCCCGCACATGCGGGCGCTGGGCGACCCGGTGGAGCTGGCCGAGGAGCGCCGGCTGGCGTACGTGGGCATCACGCGCGCGCAGCGGCGGCTGTACCTGTCGCGGGCGATCGTCCGGTCGGCGTGGGGGCAGCCGATGACCAACCCGCCGTCTCGGTTCCTCGACGAGATCCCGGCGGAGCTGGTCGACTGGCGGCGGGTGCAGCCGGAGCGTTCGGCCCCCAGCGCACCGACGTGGGGCTCCCGGCGGTCGGAGGCGATCCGGTCCCGCGGCGGCGGTTCGACGGCGACCGGTTTCGGCCCCGCGCGGGCGTGGAAGGACACGCCGGCGCTGTCGCTGGACGTCGGCGACCGGGTGAACCACGACAAGTACGGCCTCGGCACGGTCGTCGCCACCGACGGCGCCGGCCCGCGTGCCACGGCCACCATCGACTTCGGCACCGCGGGCACCATCCGGCTGATGCTGATCGGAAGCGTTCCGCTGGTCAAGCTGTAGTTCGCCGTTCGACTGGCCTCTCTCGAACACCTGTGCGAAAATGATCCCTGTCACCCGCACGAGACAGGGGCCGCCAGGCCCGACAGGGGGAGAGCTGGATGTGGACGAGCTGTTGTTCCGGGTCCTCGCCGAGGGCGTCGGCCGGTACCTCGACGCGGTCGACCGGCTGGCCGAGCCGGAGGCGGCACGACGGAGCGCGGTCGCCGTCGAGACCCGACGGCTGGTCGCCGCCTGGCGAGCCGTGCTCGAACTGCACAGCGGTTGCGCGGGCTGCCGCCGTCGGGGGATGTGTTCGGTGTGGCGGGTCGCGAACGCCTACTTCGTGCGGACGATCAGTAGTAGACGCCGTGCTCGTTGAGCCAGGTCATCGGGTTGATCTTGTACCCGTTCGGGTCCCAGACCTCGAAGTGCAGGTGCGGTCCGGTGGAGTAGCCGCGGCTGCCCATGGTGGCGATCTGGTCGCCGGCCTTGACCGACTCGCCGACGTTGACCGTGATGGTGTCCATGTGGCCGTAGACGGTGACGGTGCCGTCCGAGTGCTCGATGCGCACCCAGAGCCCGAAGCCGCTGGCCGGCCCGGCCTCGATCACGACGCCGTCCGCGGCGGCCACCAACGGCGTGCCGATGCGGTTGGCGATGTCCAGGCCGGAGTGGAGGTCGCCCCAGCGGGCGCCGTAGCCCGAGGTCAGCCGCCCGACCGCGGGCCGGACGAACTTGGGCCGGTTCCGCTCCCGCTCGATGGCCGCGCGCCGCTCGGCGCGCTTGCGCACGATGGTGTCGGTGGCGGCGATCTTCTGCGCCTCGAGCGGCGCGGCGGTGGTCTTGGCGGCGACCGTCAGGATCTCGGGCGCGGCCGAGGAGGCGGTGTTCCCGCTACCGCCCATGCCCATCGCGGCGGAGGCGTTCTGGGCGCCCTGGCCGCCGGCGAGCGGCGTGATCTCGGCGGACGACTCGTCGCCCTTGAGCGTCTGGCCGGCGCTGGCCGCCGCGATGGCGCCAAGCGCGACCGCGGCGACGACGACTCGACCCCGAAGCGCGGAGGAGGGCGGTGCCACTCGGTGTGATCCGCGAACTCGGTTGCTGGATGCGCGCTCAGCCATAGCTTCGTCGAGCGCCGCGCACTCCCAGGTATCGCCGGGGGAGCGATGTCGAGACAAGGCCTGCCCTTCCGCCTTCGGGGAGTCCGACCCGAACGTCCGGCTCGTTGGGGGCGAGCCGTCCGCGGACACCGGGCGGGGGATCCCGGCTGATCGGCAGGTAAGCCGACCCTGTCCATTTCGTGACCGGACCGTGACAACGGACCGGGGGACAGTAACCAAGGGAAAGCGGTTAGAGCAACTTCCGTGATCCGAGTGGGCCGAACGGGTGGCGACGCTCAACGGCTCAGCCAGCGACAATGACCCAAAGTCAACTAGATATCACGCGCGCACTGTGACCTACGTAACTAGTTTTCCGTGCAACCCAGCCCCCAGTAGCCCGTCTCAAGACGCCCCCAGACACCCCGACAGCCCCGCCGACCCTCTGAGTTCCCACCCCAACTCCACCCCAAACC
>DATABL010000225.1:0-34267 GCA_036259595.1 Actinophytocola sp. | reverse complement strand
CGCCGGCCACGGCAGCGTGTGGGCGTTCGTCCTCGCCTGGGGCGGGTCGTCGCTGCTGGGCGCGGGTTGCGGCTGGCTGCAGAGCGGCATCACCCCGCGCCTGGGCGGGGTGCGGGAGTGGCTGCGGCACCACCGGGAGCTGGGTTCCCGGTACCTGGTGGAGAACGTCAGCAACTCCGGCGCCGCGCAGCTGCGGATGTACGGGCTCGGCGCGATCGCCG
Organism: Actinophytocola sp.; assembly: GCA_036259595.1. Lineage (GTDB taxonomy): Bacteria > Actinomycetota > Actinomycetes > Mycobacteriales > Pseudonocardiaceae > Actinophytocola. The sequence continues at coordinate 34,046 of DATABL010000225.1, read as the reverse complement.
GGCTGTCCGAGGTCGGCGCGCTGCGGGGGGCGGAGCTGCTGCTCGGCCCGTTCCTCGCGCTGCTGATGGGCGTGATCCTGCTGTTCGCGGTGCCGGACGCCCTCGGCCGGCTCGCGCTCGACGACGTGTGGGCGCCGGCGTCGGAGCTGATCGTGCCGGTCACCCTGTCGGTCACCGGCGCCGGGGTGGTTGCCGGGGCCACCGCCGGCCTGCGCGCGCTCGGCGCCGCCCGCCGCAGCCTGCGTGCCCAGCTGATCGCCTCCACCGGCTACCTCGGCGGCGGCCTCGCCGGCGCGTTCGCCGCCGGCGCGGAGGGCGCGAGCTGGGGCTCGGCCGTCGCCATGTGGTGCGGCGCCGCCGTGTGGTGGTGGCAGCTGCGGGCGGGCCTGCGCGCACACCGACCTCTCACCCAAGAACTCACGGGAGTGACGACATGACATCCCTGCCCCGGTTGAGCATCGGACTGCCGGTCTACAACGGCGAGGAGTACCTCGCGGAGTCGCTCGACGCGCTGCTCGGCCAGTCCTTCACCGACTACGAGCTGATCATCACCGACAACGCCTCCACCGACGCGACCGAGGAGATCAGCCGGCGCTACGCCGCCCAGGACTCCCGGATCCGGTACGTGAAGCTGGACCGCAACATCGGCGCCGCGCCCAACCACAACCACGTGTTCACCCTCGCCCGCGGCGAGCTGTTCAAGTGGGCCTCGCACGACGACCTGTACGGCCGCGACCTGCTGCGCGTGTGCGTCGACACGCTCGACGCGCACCCCGAGGCCGTGCTCGCGCACGTCGGCCAGGCGATCATCGACGGCGACGGCGCGGTCACCGTGCCGTTCGACTACCGGCTCGACACCGCCGCGTCCCGCGCCCCGGAACGGTTCCGCAGCCTGCTGTTCGAGCCGGGCGGCGACGACTTCTACGGCGTGATCCGCACCGAGGTGCTGCGCCGGGTCCGCCCGCACGACAGCTACCACCACGCCGACCGCACGTTCGTCGCCGAGATCGCGCTGCACGGCCCGTTCCGCCAGGTGCCGGAGCTGCTGTTCTTCCGCCGCGACCACCCGACCCGCGCCGAGCGGGCCAACCCGACGATCCGCACCCGCTGTGCGAACCTGGACCCGCGCCGGGCGAACCCGTGGCGCCACCCGACGGTCCGCCTGCTCGGCGACTACGTCCTCGGCTTCGTCGGCGCGATCCGGCGCGCGCCGCTGACCCCCGCCGAGCGCCGCGAGTGCTACCGGCACCTGGCCGCCTGGCTGGGCAGCCGCGCCCGCCCGCACCGCACGCAGCGGGTCGAGGACCGCGCCCCGGTCGACACCCGTGCCGAGTCGTTCGTGGTGAACGCGATCGTCGCCGGGCGGGAAGGGCGGCGGGCGTGACCCGGATCGGCCTGTTCGGACTGCTCGGGTCCGGCAACCTCGGCAACGACGGCTCGCTGCGGGCGATGCTCGACCACCTGCGCGCCGCCCACCCGGACGCGCGGATCGACGCGCTGTGCGGCGGCCCGGATTGGCTGCGGACGACCTACGGCGTCGAGGCCACTCCGCTGTACCGGGACACCGAGTTCCGCACGGCGTCGGGCCTCCGCTCGGCCGCGGCGAAGGTCGTGGCGAAGCTGGGCGAGGTGGTGCGCACGGCGGCCTGGGTGCGCCGGCACGACCTGGTGATCGTGCCCGGCATGGGCGTGCTGGAGGCCACGCTTCCGCTGCGGCCGTGGGGGTTCCCGTACTCACTGTTCGTGCTGTGCGCGACCGGCCGGGTGTTCGGCACGCCGGTGGCACTGGTCAGCGTCGGGGCCGGACCGATCCGCGACCGCGGCATCCGCTGGCTCGTCACGCGCGCCGCGCGCCTGGCCGCGTTCCGGTCCTATCGGGACGGTCGGTCGCGGGACGCGTTGGCGGCCATGGGCGTCGACGTGTCTGCCGACCGGGTGTACCCGGACCTCGCGTTCGCGCTCCCCTCCCCGGACACCCACGCGGACACCGGGTGCGTCGGCGTCGGCGTGATGGCCTACCGCGGCGGGCCCGACGACCGGGCGCGGGCCGAGGTGATCCACCGAGGCTACGTGACGAAGGTGACGGCGCTGGTTCGGCGGCTGGTCGAGGACGGCCGTCGCGTGCGGCTGTTCACCGGCGACCGGATCGACGCCACGGTCGTCGAGGAGATCGTCGCCGCCCTGCCCGGCGCGCCGGTGACCGCGGCCGCGGTGTCCACACTGGACGAGCTGCTGGCGGAGCTGGCGCGGGTGGACGTGGTGGTGGCCAGCCGGTTCCACAACGTGCTGTGCGCGCTGAAGCTCGGCAAGCCGACGTTGTCGCTGGGCTACGCGACGAAGAACGACGTGCTCATGGAGACCATGGGCCTCGGCGGGTACTGCCACTCCATCCGCGGCTTCGACGTCGACCGGGTGCTCGACCAGCTCGCCGAGCTGGAGCGCCGTACGCCCGAGCTGACCGGGACGCTCCTGGTGCGGGCCAAGGAACAGCGGCGGCTGCTCGACGAGCAGTTCGCCCACCTGGCCACCCTGCTTCCCGGGGAGGTGCGCGCATGAAGGCCAGGCCGGTGCCCGAGATCGCCGGGGCGTTCCTGTTCGAGCCGACCCCGCACGCCGACGAGCGCGGGTTCTTCTCCCGCACGTTCGACCGCGACGTGTTCCGCTCGGTCGGCCTCGACCCGGACGCCTTCGCGCAGGACAGTGTGTCCCGCTCCCGCCAGGGCGTGCTGCGCGGCATGCACCTGCGGTCCGGGCGCGGTGAGGCCAAGCTCGTGCGCTGCTCCTACGGGCGGGTGTTCGACGTGCTCGTCGACCTGCGGCCGGGCTCGCCGACCCACCGCAACCAGCTGCACGTCGAGCTGTCCGGCGACACGCAGGTGTCGCTGTACGTTCCGGCCGGCTGCGCGCACGGCTTCCAGGCCCTCACCGACCCGGCCGACGTGTCGTACCGGATCGACCGCCCGCACGACCCCACCGAGGACGTGGCGATCGCGTTCGACGACCCCGAGCTGGCGATCCCGTGGCCGCTGCCGGTGGCCATGGCGTCCGAACGGGACCGTCAGGCACCGTCCCTGGCCGACGCGCTGAAAGGCTTGTAGAACATGGACTTCACGAACTCGCGCGAGGCCAACAAACGCCTGCACGACCTGGTTCCCGGCGGCGCCCACACCTACGCCAAGGGCGAGGACCAGTACCCGGAGGGCATGGCCCCGGTCATCACCCACGGCCGCGGCGCGCACGTGTGGGACGTCGACGGCCACGAGTACGTCGAGTACGGCTCCGGTCTGCGCTCGGTCAGCCTCGGGCACGCGCACCCCCGGGTGATCGAGGCCGTGCGCGCCCAGCTGGACCTCGGCGCGAACTTCACGCGCCCCAGCGTGATCGAGCTCGAGGCGGCCCAACGGTTCCTGGCCACCGTGCCGACCGCCGAGATGGTGAAGTTCGCCAAGAACGGCTCGGACGTGACCACCGCCGCCGTGCGCCTGGCTCGGGCCGCGACCGGCCGCCCCCTGGTCGCGATCTGTCGTGACCAGCCGTTCTTCTCCACCGACGACTGGTTCATCGGCGCCACGGCCATGCCCGCCGGCATCCCGTCGGCCATCACCGACCTGACCGTCACGTTCCCGTACGGCGACCTGCCCGCGGTCGAGGACCTCATCGCCCGGCACGACATCGCCTGTCTGGTGCTCGAGGCCACCGGCCAGCCGGACTACCTGCGTGGTCTGCGCGAACTGTGCACCCGGCACGGTGTGCTGCTCGTGTTCGACGAGATGATCACCGGTTTCCGCTGGTCGGCGGCCGGCGCGCAGGGCCTGTACGGGGTGACCCCCGACCTGTCGACGTTCGGCAAGGCGCTCGGCAACGGGTTCGCCGTCTCCGCGCTCGCCGGTCGCCGCGACCTGATGGAGCTCGGCGGGCTGCGGGACAGCCGGGAGCGGGTGTTCCTGCTGTCCACCACGCACGGCGCGGAGACCCACTCGCTGGCCGCCGCGATGGCCGTGCTGGACACCTACACCTCCGAGGGCATCACCGACCGGCTGCACGAGCTGGGCGCACGGCTGGCCGCCGGGGTGCGCGCGGTGGCCGCCGACGCCGGGGTGGGCGAGCACGTGGTGGTGCGCGGCCGGGAGAGCAACCTGGTGTTCGCCACGCTGGACGGCGAGGGCCGCCCGTCGCAGGAGTACCGCACGCTGTTCCTGCGCCAGCTGGTCACCGGCGGGGTGCTCGGGCCGTCGTTCGTGGTCAGCAGCGCGCTGTCCGACGAGGACATCGAGCGCACGGTCGACGTGGTGGCCGGCGCGTGCGCGGTGTACCGCCGGGCGCTCGACGCGGGCGACCCGACCCCGTGGCTGGGCGGACGCCCCGTGCGGCCGGTGTTCCGCCGCTACGCCTGACGACGCTCGGCGATCCGGTCGACCGCCCAGGCCACCGTCGGCACCACGGCCAGCGCGGTGCAGAACCCGCCGAGGGTGTCGGTGGCGTAGTGCGCGTTCAGCACCACCTGCGACCACGCCATCGCCGCCGCCGCGGCCACGGTGACGACCAGGAGCGGGATCGTGCCGCGCCGGCGCCGCTGCACGACCACGAGCATCGCGACGAGTGCGACTGCGGTCGCGGTCGCCGTGTGCCCACTGGGAAACGCGAGAAAGCCGCCGTTGATCTCCCGCCCCACCAACGGTTTGAGCATGGTGGTGCACGCGATGCTGCCGCCGGTGCCGAACACGGCCAGCACGGCGGCCCGGCGGTGCCCCAGCCGCAGGCACACGAGCACGAGCGAGCCGATCGTCAGTGCGCCGCCCACTGGCTCGGCGGTGTAGTCCACGACGAGCGCGAACTGGCGCCACGGCGACCGCAGCTCCACCAGCGCCGCGCCGACCCAGGCGTCGAACGCGGTCCCGGCGGTCTGCCCGGCGTAGAGCACGCAGAGCACCGCGAGGGCCACCGCCGCGCAGCCGGCGACCACGGCGAGCGGAGCCCGCGCCGGCGCGGGCAGAGCCGGCCGGACAACGGGTTCCGAATCGGTTCGCACGCCTGGTGAATCGCCACCCTGGGCACGTTCGTTTCCGACCGCGGTAACGGGCCCGTCCTCCCGGCCGAATCCATTATGGAGAAAGGAAACCGCCATGCGCCTGCGATCGACCGACATCTCGGCCAGAACCATCGGCGACGAGACCATCATCCTCAGCCTGCCGGACTCCCAGTACTTCTCCGTGACCGGGATCGGCACCCGGGTCGTCGAGCTGCTCGGCGAGGAACGCACCCTCGACGAGCTGGTCGACACGATCGTCGGCGAGTACGAGGTCGCCCCGGAGGTCGCCCGCCGGGACGTCGAGGCGTTCGTCGGCCGGCTCACCGAGGCACGGCTGGTCCGGTGAGACGCCTGCGTTTCCTCGGCGAGGTCGCGTTCGCTTTCTGCTGGCTGGCCCGCATCGAACTGCTGCTGCGCCGCGGCGACCTGCCGTCGGTGTGCCGGCGCCTCGGCATCGCCTGCGACCTGGAGAGCGCCGCCCCACCCGCGTCCGAGCCGGCGGTGCTGCCGGGCCGGGCGCGGACCGCGATCCGGGCGTGCTCCGCGGCCACCCGCCGCTGGCGCTACGGCGACACCTGCCTGCGCCGCTGCCTGCTCGTCGGCCACCGCCTGCGGCACCTGTCCCCGGTGCTGCGCATCGGCGTCCGCCGCGACGAGTCGGGCTTCCTGGCGCACTCGTGGTTGGAGGTCGACGGGGCCACGCTCGACCCCACCGCCGTCGACTTCGCCACCCTCGGCCGCTGACATGCCCGCCTACCACGCCTACGGCCTGCACGTCGCCAGCGACGTCGAGCTGCCGCTGCCACCCGGCTCCGGTGCGCCCGACCTGGTGCTGCGCCGCGGCCCCGACCGCCCGGTGCCGGCGGAGCGCCTCGGGCCGCCGCTGGCCGAGGTGCTCCGCCCCGACGGCTCGATCTTCTACACGCTCGCCCGCACCGGGGGCACGACCGTGCTCCGCTACCCCGGCGTGTGCGACTTCACCGGCGACGCCACGCTGTCCGAGGTGACCATCCACCTGGCCCCGGGCGCGGACGCGGGCCTGCTGCCGGTGATGATCGCCGGCACCCTGCTCGCGGTGCACCTGACGCTGCGTCACGCGCACGTGCTGCACGCGAGCGCGGTGGAGGTAGACGGCCGGGCGGTGGCGTTCGTCGGCGCTTCCGGCATGGGCAAGTCGACCCTCTCGGCTGCCCTGTGCGCGCTGGGCTGCACGCTCGTGTCCGACGACCTGCTCCGCGTGACGGACGGCCTGGTCCACCCCGGCGGCACCGAGAGCCGCCTGCGCCCGAGCGCCCGCGCCCTCGCCGACCCGGCCGCCGTCCGCCGCACCGCCGACGGCCGCCTCGCACTGACCCCGCGTGGCTGGACCGGCGGCCCGCTCCCGCTGGCGGCCTGCGTCGTCCCCCGCCCCGACCGCACGGCCACGGAGGTGGCGGTGCGCCGCCTGCGCCCGTCGGTCGCGCTGCTGAGCCTGAGCCGCTACCCCCGCGTCCTCGGCTGGGCCGACGCGGCCACCGCGGCCTCGGCCTTCCAGTCCCTGGCCGACCTGGTGGAACGCGTCCCGGTCTTCGAGGCCAGGATCCCGTGGGGCCTCCCGTTCGCCGACGGCGTCCTCACCGACCTGCTGGACGCGGTCCTGGCCGGTCAGCGGTACGCGGCGGACTGCAGCCGGTAGAGCTCCGCGTACTGGCCGGCCGAGGCCATCAGCTCCTCGTGCGTGCCGCACTCCACGACCCGACCCTGCGCCATCACGTAGATCCGGTCCGCCAGCCGGGTGCTGGAGAACCGGTGTGAGATCAGCAGCGCGGCCCGCCCGCCCAGCGTCGCGCGCACGTCGGTGAACAGCTCGTGCTCCGCGCGCGGGTCCAGCGCCGCCGCCGGCTCGTCCAGCACGACCAGCGGCGTGTCCCGGTACAGCGCCCGCGCGAGCGCCACCCGCTGCCACTGGCCGCCGGAGATGTCCACGCCCTCGTCGAGGTCGCGGCCCAGCATGGTGTCCATGCCGTCGGGCAGGTGGCGCAGCACGCCCGCGTGCCGGGCGGCGTCCTCGGCCGCCGCCGGGTCGCCTCCGGAGTCGCTGATGGTGATGTTGTCCCGCACCGACATCTGGTAGCGCACGAAGTCCTGGAAGATCACCGTGACCGACGCCCGCACGTCCGGCGCCGGGACCACGTCCCCGTCCCACATCCGGACGCCATCGTCCGGTTCGTACAACCCCGCGACGATCTTCGCCAGCGTCGTCTTGCCCGACCCGTTCTCGCCGACGAGCGCGACGACCTCGCCCGCCCGCACCTCGATGTCCACTCCGTCGACCGCACGACGCTCCTGGCCCGGGTAGGCGAAGCTCACCGAGCGCAACGCCACCCGATCGGTGAGCTTCCGCCGCCGCCCCGTCGGCGCCGGCTCGGGACCGGACGCGACGAACCGCTCCAGGTCGGCCAGGAACGGCGCCGACTCCAGCAGCCCACCGACCGAGGTGAACATCCGGCTGAGCTGCCCGGACAGCAGCCGCACGGCGATCGCGGCGGCACCCGCGTCGGCCAGCCCGATCCGACCGGACCGGACCAGCGCCACGATCGCCAGCAGCGCCACCGTCAACGCCACCGCGACCCCGAGCGTGGAGCACACGGCGATCACCTGACGGCGGCGTACCTGGGCCCGCAGGGCGTCGTTGACCTCGACGTTCAGGTCCTCGTGCCGGACGCGCAGGGCGGGCGCCGAGTCGAACGCCCGCACCTCGGCCGCGTAAGGACGCCTGGTCAGCAACTGCCGCAGGTACTCCCGCCGGCGGAACAACGCGGTCAGCCGCCGTGCGAACGTGAACTCGGTGCGGCTGGCCCACCGCGACAGCAGCACGGCCGGCACCCCGGCCGCGAGCAGCAGCGGCACCAGTAGCGGCTCCACGGTCACCAGCACCACCGACATGGCGACGACGCCCAACAGGCTGCCGGTCAACCCGAGCAGCGAGGTGGTGACCGTGAACGGCCGGGTCAGCGCGTGCTGCTGAATCCGCTCCAGCGCGGTGGCGAACCCGGTCGACTCGTAGGTGACCAGGTCGGCACGGGCGGTGGTGTCCAGCAACCGGTCCCACACCCGCTGCGACACCCGCTCGCCGAGGAGCCGGTGCTGCTGAGTCTGCAGTGGACCGATCGCCCCGGTGAGCGCGGTGGCGAGGGCGAGCAGCAACAGCGCCGGCGTGAGCCCGACCGCCGCCGTGTCCGGGTTCAGCAGCGCGTCGAAGGTGAGCTTGCCCGCCGCGACCACACCGAGCGCCGCGACGGCCCCCACGAGCTGGTAGACCGACGCGACCGCGACGCCCACCCGGTCCGCCCGCCGAACCTCGCGGGCCGCGGCCGCGACCAGGCGCGGGGTGGCCGTCGAGGCTTTCGCCAACCGTCGCAGTCGCACGACTGGGACGTCCGATCACCCACCGTTTTCGTTACAGGAAAGGGGTAATGATTCGGCCGATCGGGCGACGTAAGGGGCAACGGCCCTGCGAAAGTTGCTAAGGCCACGAAGGAGGTGACAATGCGGCAGCCATACGAGGCACCGGAGCTCACAGCGCTCGGCTCGCTCACGGACATGACCCAGGCCAACCTGTTCGGTGAATCCTCCGACAACCTGACCTGGATCCTGCCAATCCTCGGCGACGACAACTACTCGTGATCGCACGGGGCCACGGACCGACCCTGGAGCGGTCCGTGGCCCTGGCAGGAGTACTGCGTGTACACAATGGACCCGCTTGAGGTGGCCGGCGGCTGGGTGAACGGCTACGACCCGGTGCCGTTGCCCCCCGGCCCCCATGAGTCACCCCGCCAGGCCCTGGACCGCATCCTGTTGCCACACCTGGAGAAGTCCCCCTGCCTGGTGGCGTTCTCCGGCGGTCGCGACTCGTCGGTCCTGCTGGCCGCCGCCGTCACCCTGGCCCGCCGCGAGTCCCTGCCGACGCCGGTCCCCATCACACTGTCCTATCCCGACGCGGCCGACACCGACGAGTCGGCCTGGCAGCACACCGTGCTGTCCCACCTGGGCCTGACCGACCGGATCGTCCTCACCGTGCACGACGAACACGACCCGCTCGGCCCCGTCGGCACCCGCGTGCTGCGCCGCCACGGCCTGATCTGGCCCCCGAACTTCACCCCCACCTACCGCATGCTGGAGCACGCCCGAGGCGGCACCCTCCTCACCGGCGAAGGCGGTGACGAGGCGTTCGGTCTCAAGAGGATCACCCCGCTGACCAAGCTCCTCTCCGCCCGTGCCCGCGTCCCCGTCGCCGTCTACCGCGACGCGGCCCGCACCCTCGCCCCGGCCGCCCTCCGCCGCCGCGCCGCCTTCCGTGACCGCTACCGCCGCCCCTGGCTACGCCCGGAGACCGAGGCGTTGCTGTCCCGTCGCGACGCCGAAGACCTGGCCGCGTACTCGCTCCACGCCGCCCGCAACACCTGGCAGTTCGCCACCCGCCGTTGCGCCCGAATCGGCTACGAGACCATCCGCAGTCTGGCATCCGAAATGGACACAGCCTACGTCCAGGCCTTCGCCGAGCCACCCCTGGTAGCGTCCGTGGCCGCGGCCGCCGGCCGTTGGGGCTGGACCGGCCGCACGGCGGCGATGCGCGCCCTGTTCGGCGACCTGCTGCCCCGCGAGGTCCTGGAACGCCGCACCAAGGCCCTGTTCGCGAACGCCGTCTTCCGCCACCACACCCGCGAGTTCGCCCGCACCTGGGACGGCACCGGCGTCGACCCCACCCTCGTCGATCCGGAAGCCCTGCGCGCCAACTGGCTCTCACCCACCCCGCACGCCCCGTCGATGTCCCTGCTCCAACAGGCCTGGCTCGCCGGACACCCGCCAGCCGCGCCCGCCCAGCCCCCACTCGGTGGAGTCGCGGCACCTGGTACGTAGCTCACGAGAACGGCCCTGACGACCTGCTCGCCGAGCTGAACGGCGCTGCCGACACCGCGCGGATCACCGCCCTGCTCAAGCGCTAGCGCGCGCTTCGACGCCGAGCTTCGTCGCCTCCTCCCGGCGGTTCCGGATCCGGCGGTGTCAGGTGTGGCCGCGGCGGGCGTCGCGGATGCCGTGGCGAAACCTCGACAGGGCGGAGGTGTGTCGGCCGGCGGTGTAGCCGCTGTCCGGGAGCAGCAGCGCCCGTAGGTAGGCCGCCCTGTCGCGCAGGGTCGGCAGGACCGGCAGGGTCGCCAGCGCCTGGGCGGCGAACGTCTTGCCCTCGTGGGTGTGTAGTGCCAGCCACGACTCCTCGCGCTTCGTCGGCACGTAGTCGCGGGCCCAGGTGCGCAGCTCGCCGGTCACCGGCAGCCCCAGCAGGCGGGTCGAGTCCGCCACCGCGGCGGCGACCACCGCCTCGACGCCCCAGGAACGCGTTCGCGCCAGGATCGCCGGCTCGTCGCGCGGGTGTAGTTGGGCCACGTCGCGCAGGGAGCCGAGTCGCAGGGGCCAGTCGCCGAGGGCGGCGTGGTAGCAGGCGTGCAGGAAACGGTTCGGCGCGGACAGCGCCGTCACCGGGTGGCCGGCGAGGTCGAACGTCGCCGAGTCGGCCCACAACGCGTCGATGTCCACCTGGAAACCCCACGGGCCCAGGACGAACGTGCGATGCAGGTCCAGCTCGAAGTCCGCCGCCCGCAGCGTCGTGCCCTTGTCGAAGCGGCGGTCGAAGCCAGGCCGCGGCTCGGCCAGCGTGCGGGTGAAGCCGGCCCCGCCGAGCACCGCCACCGCACGGTCCACATCGGACGGGCGGAACAGCAGGTCCAGGTCGATGAACGACCGCAGCGCCGGATCCGGGTAGTCCAGGTGCGCGTACGCGCTCCCCTTCAGCACCCGCGTCGGCAGCCCCGCCCCGGCGAGCAGCTCCACCACCCGCACCAGCCGGCTCTCCAGCGACAGCATCCGCACCAGCAGCGCCCGGTGCACCGCCCGGACCCGCGCCACCTGCTCATCCGTCGCCGGCAGCGCCCCCGACGCCACCGCCGCCCGCAGATGGCCGAGCACCCGGTGCTTCCGCGCCGCGATCAGCAGCGCCGACCACACCTCGTCGTCCAGCGGCTCCTTCGGCATCGGACGGGTACCCGCGAGGCCGTACGCCGCCACCGCGAGCAGCGGCGCCGGGTAGCTCGCCTCACCGCACAGCCGGCGCACCGCTGGCCTCCACCACGGACCGGTACCCGGCCAGCAGGTTGCGCAGCCCCACCTCGGGCGTGAAGCCCCGCTCGTACCGCCGGCGCGCCGCCGCCCCCATCGCGGCGTTGCGGCCCGGCACCACGGCCGCCCGCAGCGCCGACGCCAGCGACTCCGCGTCGCCCGGCCGGTGCAGCAGCCCGGTGTCCCCGTCGTCGACCAGCTCGGGGAACGCGCCGTGCGCCGGGGCGACCGCCGGCACCCCGGCCGCCATCGCCTCCACCACCACCAGCCCGAAGGTCTCCAGCCACGTCGACGGCGCCGCCACCACCGCCGCCCGCGCGGTCAGCTCCCGGCACCCCGCCCGGTCCCGCAGGCCCTCGTACCGCACGTCGTCACGCCCGGCCGCCCACGCGCGCACGTCCGGCTCCAGCGGCCCCGTGCCGGCCAGCACCAGCGGCATCCCGAGCGACCCCGCGAGCCGGTCCCACGCCGACATCAGCAGCCGCACGCCCTTCTCCTCCGCCAGCCGCCCGAGGAACAGCACGTGCTCGCCGGCCCCGCCGCGCCGCACCCCCGGGTCCGGCACGAAGTTGTGCTTGACCACCAGGCGCTCCGCCGGCATTCCCGCGCGCACCAGCAGCTCCCGCTGCGCCGCCGAGATGCAGAACAGCCGCGCCACCCCGGTCCGCCACCGGCCCCGGTTCAGCACCTGGCTCACCGCACCCGGCACGGTCGCCGGCGCCGACCCCCGGTAGCAGCCGTGCCGCACGGCGGGCAGCGGGGAGCCGCCGACACAGTCGGTACAGACCCGGCCGGCGCGGAACAGTGTCCCCGGCACGCACACCGGCGTGTAGTTGTGCAGCGTCGCCACCACCGGCACGCCGGCGTCCCCGCACGCCGCCACCACCGCCGGCGACAGCAGCGGGAACGTGTTGTGCACGTGCACCACGTCCGGGCGCTCCACCCGCAACCGCTCGGCCAGCTCGCGGCGCACGCCTGCGTTCCACGGCACCCGCAGCGGCACGGACACCTTGCCCGGCAGGGACATCCCCGCGATGTCGTCGCTGTGCCGCTCGAACCGGACCACCTCGTGCCCGGCGTCCTCGAGCAGCGCCCGCTCCTGGTCGACGACGGCGTTCTCCCCGCTCGGCTGCCCAGAGCGGTACCGGTTGTGCACGACGAGCACCCGCACGGCTCAGCCCGTCCGGACCGCGACGATCGACTTCGACAGCCCGGCCAGCCGCTCGTGCCAGATGTCCGAGTGCGGGAACAGGTGCCGCAGCTCCGCCGTGCCGACCAGGTCGATGGTGAGCACCTGGGCCAGCGCGTCGGGCACCGTGTACACCCGTTCGTGTGCGAGCGGCCACCGGCTCACCAGCCGGGCGCGGGTCTTGACCGGCAGGAACTGGAACCCCGGCGCGACGTAGTGCGGCTCGACCGGGAAGTACCGGTTGGGCGTCTGCACCCAGTGCGCCGGCGCGGCCGCCGCCACCACCTCGGCGAAGTCCCGCCGGCGCTGGTAGCCGCCGACGTGCTCGATGAGACTGTTGGACACCACGAGGTCGTAGTCGCCGGGACACTTGTCCAGCGTGGACAGCTCACACGCGTCGGCGACCACGTGGTCGAGCCACGGCTCCTCGGGGTCGTACTTGGGGTCGAGGTTGACCGTCGTCACGTACTTCGGCTGCACCGGCGTCGCCCGCCAGAACTCCGGGGTGCCGCCGAGGTCGAGCACCCGCATGGCGTCCAGGCCCGGGAAACGGCGCGTCAGCTCGGCGAACCGCAGCGACCGCCGCCGGCTGGAGAACGAGTTCCGCTGGTCCGGGTCACCCAGCTTGTGGTGCACCCACCGAGCGAGGTTGGTCATGGCTGTCCCGCCTCCCCGGATTTCCTGGTGTTGGTCGCGTTGGGGAAGGAATGGTCCTGTTCGGGCACGTACTTGTGCCTGGGTTGCGTCACGTTCCCCTGCGGTGCGGTTGGGAGGTCCGCGGGTTGAGCTGACGTCGGACCAGGTACCAGCGGTGTCATGACTTCTCCAGTCTTGGTGGTAGCGACCAGCAAGGAGGCGGCGACGGCCAGGTGCAGCAGGTACGGCGACGCGTCGCCGAGGCCGACCTCGGTGTAGGAGGCGATGAGGCAGTACACGATCAGGAACACCGCGCACGCCCGCGTGGGCGACGGCGGCCGCAGGAACGCCACCGCGAGCAGCGTCGCCAGGAACACCGCGACGAGTCCGACCCCCACCAGGCCCTGCTCCTGGTACACCGCGAGCCAGCCGCTGTCGATCGGCAGGCCGTCGAACGACTTGTTGCCCAGTCCGACGCCGAACCACAGCTCGCTCGGCGTACGCGGCGCGGCCAGCAGCGCGTCCCAGACCTTCTGCCGCCCGGTCAGGTTGGCGAAGTTCTCCTCGGTCTGGCCGCGGCGGAACCACACCTCGACCGCCGACGCGAACGCCACCGACCCGAGCGCGGTGACCGCGGCGGTGCCGGCGATGAACCGGCGCGCCCGCGAGGTGGTCAACGCGAGGCTGATCCCCGCCACCACGAGCGCCACGACCAGCCCGAGCGTCGCGGTCCGGGTGTAGCTCATGAACACCAGGACGATCGCGGGCACGGCGATCGCCAGCGTGCTGCGGTGGTCGGTGCGCCGCGCCAGCCACAGCACCAGCGTCAGCCCGGCGACCACCGCCGCGTACTGCCCCACCTGCGGCGGGGTGAGCGGCCAGACCGCGCCGGTGAGCCGGCCGCCGTAGGCCTCCGGCATCGCCAGGCCCGGCGCGACCGCGAGGCCGAGCACGACGGTCGCCAGCACCGCCGCGTAGGCGCGGATGTGGTACCGGACGAACGCCACGCTGCCGTCCCACCAGCAGGTCAGCAGCCACAGGGTGGCGAGGAACATCGCCAGCCGCCAGCAGCGGAACAGCCCGCCGCCGACCCCGGTCTCCAGCTGCACCGTGGCCACCAGGCTGGTCACCAGCAGCAGGCTGAGCATGAGCAGGAACGCGTTCGGCCGCAACCGGATCCGCGGGTTGAGCGCGAGCGCCAGCACGAACGCGGCGAGCAGCGAGCCCATCGTGACCAGCTGGTACACCGGCTGCGGCACGGCCACGAAGGTCTCCGCGCCCTGCGAGCCGAGCACGTTGACCACCAACAGCGCCCAGACCGCGCCCACCAGCGGCGGCGGCCGGTGCTCGGGGTCGACGGACGGGGTCAGCCGGGACGGGCCGGGGTCGAGGCGCGCCACGTCAGCCGGCTTCCTGGACGACGAACGTGCTGCCCTCGTCCTGCCGGTAGGGCGCGTTCTGCCACTTGGTCTGGGTCAGCACCCCGGTGGTGTCGTAGGCCATGAACGTCCACGGGCCGGAGTACTCGTTGTGGTGCCAGCGGTTGTCCTGGTCGAACGTGATCGCCTCCTGGACCACGTCGCCCATGTACGGCGACCAGTCGGGGAACGTCCCGTAGTTCGCCAGCACGGCCATCCTGGTGCACAGCGAGTTGCTGCACTCCACGACCGTCGGGTCGAGCACGAACCGGTTGTGGTGCACGTCGAGGCGCTGGGTCTTCCACCGGCAGTCGTCGTAGCGCGGCGGGTCGGCGATGCCCGGCTGGGCGCACTCCGCGGGCTCGGCCAGCAGCGTGCAGTCGCCGCTGGGGTTCGCCGGGCTGTTGCAGAAGCGGTCCGCGTTCTCCCACGCGGTGATGGCCGACCAGTTGTTCTCCAACAGGTTCCCGTGGATCTCGATCTTGTCGGTCCGGGCCGGCAGCCGCGGTTCGCCGCCGGACTCGGAGACGTAGATGGTGCCGGCCGGGAACGGGTCGCCGCGACTGGCGAACGCCTTGCCCTCCACCATGTTGTTCCCGCGGATCGTGTTGTCCCGGATGATCGCGTTGTAGCTGGCCTCGTAGACGATCGCGGCGCCGTCGTTGTGCTCGACCAGGTTGTGCTCGATCAGGAAGTCGTTGTTGTTGATGTCACCCCACAGGCCGGGGCCGCGGTTGTCGTGCACCCAGTTGCCGCGCACGTCGGCGCCGTCGACGGCCCAGAACTTGACGCCGCCGGTGCAGCCGCAGCCGGGCCGCTGGGTCTCCCAGTCGTCGGTGTTGTTGCCGACGATCTCGTTGCCCTCCACCACCAGCCCGGTGATCGTGTTGCCGGCGGAGAACGCGTTGATGCCGTACTGGCCGTTCTCCCGCAGGCAGTTGCCGCGGATCTGCTGGCGGGCGCCGGCCATCATCCCGGCGCCGTCGTTGTACTGGATCGTGTTGTGCTCGATCACCCAGTCGTCGCCGGAGTCGTGGTTGACCACGCCCTGGTTGTGCGGCGCGGCGAAGCCCTGGATGGTCAGGTACCTGATGGTGACGCCGTTCGCGGGCTGGGTGAACGCGAAGAGGTTCTTGCCCTGCCCGTCGAGCACCGCCCCCGGCGCCCCGAGGTAGGTGTTGCCGTCCTTGGGGATCACCTGCCCGTACAGGTCCGTGGTCAGCGTGTGCCGGCCCGGTGCGAGCCAGAACGTCGTGCCGGGCGGGTTGGCCATGGTCTTGTCGGTCAGGTCCCCGTCCACGGCGGGGTCGACGGTCACCGCGCCCGCGGGAGCGCGGTCCGGGCCGGGCCGCACGTGGTCGCAGACCGCGGGCACCGAGCCGGCCGGGCCCTCCTCGACCGGCTTCTCGGTGGCGGGGGGCGTGGTGCAGGCGGTCAGGAGCAGCACAGCCGACAACGCCGCGGCGGTCCACAGTCGACTGTCCACGTGAGGTCCTCCGGAAGGTCAGTGGTCGAAGCGCAGCAGGGTGGTGAAGACCCCGGTCAGGCCGGTGCCGACGAGGGTGGTGGCCGGTTCGAGGCGGCCGAAGCCGGGTGAGTACCAGCCGAGCGGCGGGTCGGTCTCCCCGCGGTGCGCGCGCCACGACAGGCCCGGCGGCAGCTCGAGCACCGCGCCGCGGTCGCCGTGTGCGGTGGTCCAGGTCAGGCGCGCGGTGTGGCCGTCGAGGGTGGCCGCCACCTCCGGGCCGAGGTGGAACGCGAGCCGGGCGGGGTGGCGGCCCTGGGTGTGCACCTCGTCGTGGATGCGCAGCTCGTGCCGGTCGGCGTGCAGGTCGACGGTGCGGCGGTGGATCGCGGGCTGGACACCGAGCGCGTACCCGTCGTGTTCGGCGCTCCACCGGGTCGGCTCGGCGGCCAGCACGGTGGTGCGCGCGTGCCGGGTCCACATGAACGGGCCGCCGCTGCTCGACTGGTCCGCGCCGTGCAGCTCCAGGGTGTTGTGCGCGAGCGTGGAGCGGAAGTACGACCGCCACTCCGGCTCGCCGTGGTAGCAGTACGTGCCGGGGTCGGCGAGGATGTCGACGCCGTCGTGCCGGACCTCGACCGACAGCGCGTCGGCGTGCGCGTGGGCGGCGATCGAGGTGAACCCGTGCGGGCCGCCGTCGCAGCGGCACCACAGCTCGCCGTCCGGGGTGGCCGCGCGCAACACGGTCAGGCCGGCGTCGGCGAAGTGCGCGGTCCGCCGCTCCGGGCGCGCCGCCTCGACCGCGACCCCCTGGCCGAGCGCGGCGAGCAGCGGGGTGCGGACGTCGGTGCCGGGCACCTCCGGCCACCAGTCGCGGCGGCCGAACAGCGCGGCGCCGGTGGCGAGCAGCGAGCCCCAGCGGTCGGTGCCGGCACCGTCGAGGACCAGCCCGTGGCCGTCGTCGGCGTCGCCCTGCCGGGGCGGGCGCAGCCGGGTGTCGACGACCGCGGCGAGCGCGTCGCACATCCGCAGCAGCACCAGCCACGTCGAGTCCGGCACCGCGATCCCGCCCGCGTGCGCCTCCAGCGCCGCCGCGAGACCCAGCTCCAGCACCAGGCCGTGGTACTCGGTCGCCAGCTCCCGGTTGAGCCCGGAGCCGAACGTGTTGTGCCGCAACTGCTCGTCGAGCACCCGCAGCGCGGCCGTCCCCCAGGTGGCCGACTCGGGGAACCAGTCGAACGCGGCGGACGCCACCACCTGTCCGGCGGCCTCGGCGACCACGTGGTTGTTGGCCGACGAGCCGCGGCTGCGGAACGCCGCCAGCCACCGCTGGTGGTGCCAGACCTGGCGCAGCGCCACCGGGTTGTCCTCGAACAGCGCGGGCGCCCCCGGCCAGCCGTCGAGCAGCCGTCGCGTCCACACCCACGAGATCAGCCGGATGCCCAGCTCGATCCCGCTCACCCAGTGCACCCCGCGCATCGGCGGGTTCGCCGCCCACCACGACGTGAGGTGCTCGGCGACCCGGTCGGCGTACCGCTCCTCGCCGGTCAGCGCGTACGCCGCGGCCAGCACGGTCAGGTGCTGGTGGCGCGACGGCTCCCAGATCTGCTTGATGTCGCCGACGGTGTCCTCGCGGCGGTAGGCGATGTCGAACGCGTACGCGTCCGCCGGCGCCGACCGACCGGTCTTCGGGTCGAACGACCAGTCCGGCGCCACCAGGTCGTCGCGCCACACGCCGAAGTACTCGGCCTTGCCGGACATCAGCTCCTCGGCGGACGCGGTCAGCCGGGCCACCGCGTCGGCCGGCACCGTGAGCGCGTCGGCCGACAGCACCGGCGGCGGCGGTCGGTCGTCCCGCCACGTCCGCCGGGCGGGGGCGGTGAGCACCCGCCGCCAGCGGCGCCGGCGCAGCACGTCCCCCGCACGGCCGGCGACCTCCGCCGGCCCCATCCGGGACAGGCGGCGCAGGTACCAGCCGGGTGACATCATCGCGCGACCGCCGGCTCGGGGTTGGGCAGCTCCAGGCGGACCGGTGCGCTCGCGCCGAGGCTCGTCTCCACCGCCAGCGTGGCGAGGGTGGTCGACACCAGCGAGTCGACCGGCACCGGCATCGGCCCGCCGGTCGCGACGGCGGTGAGGAACGCGTCCAGCTCGGCGCGCTGGCCCTTGTCCCGGCCGCGCGGCAGCCGGGGGCTGGCCCAGCGCTTGCGGGAGTGGACCGACGCGCGCAGGAAGTCGTCCAGCCGCAGCACCTTCCGGTCGGCGACCAGGTCGAGGGTCTCCTTGGGGAAGCTCGGCGCGCCGGAGGTGGCGTAGGTGATCGTGGCGGTCGAGCCGTCGGGGTAGCGCAGCACGACCTGCATGTCGGCGTTGCCCGGCGTGGCACACGCGTACACCGAGGTCGGGTCGGCGCCGAGCAGCCAGCTCACCGTGTCGACGAAGTGCCCGCCCTCGCCGGCGAACCGGGTGCCCTCGGCGGCGGCCTGGTTGTACCAGGAGCCGGCGTCGAGCGTGCCGGCGTTGACCAGGTACCGCACGGTCGCCGGGCCGACGCGGGGACCGAACCGGGCGCGGGCCTCGCGCAGCAGCGGCGCGAACCGTCGGTTGAAGCCGACCTGCAGCCGGTCGTTGCCGGACTCGCGGATCGCGTCGAGCACGGTCGCGAGCTCCGCCTCGGACAGCGCGAGCGGCTTCTCCACGAACACCGTCTTGCCGGCGCGCAGGGCCTTCGCCGTCAACGCGGCGTGGGAGCTGTGCCGGGTCACCACGAACACCGCGTCGAGGTCGTCGTTGTCCAGCACGTCGTCGAGGTCGGTGGAGGCGTCCTCGAAGCCGAACCTGCGGCGCGCGTTCGCCGCGGACAGCGCGGAGGTGGTGACCACGTGGGACAGCCGCACGTCCTCGCGCTCGGCCAGGTGCGGCAGCAGCATCGAGGAGGCGTAGTTGCCGGCCCCGACGAACCCGAGCCGGACGGTGCCCTTCCGCCGGCCGAGACGCGGCGCGGATCCGTTGACGGGCACCGGGATCGTCAGCGTGGCCGGCTCGGGCGCCGTCTCCGGAAGGGCGTACCGGAACAGCACCGCGACGGCCTTCAGCTCGCCGGCGTTGAGGGCCGCGTAGGTCGGCGCGGCGTCGGCGAAGTCGGCGACGTGCGAGATCAGCGGCTCCACGTCGACCTGGCCGCGGGCGGCGAGGTCGAGGAAGCACTCCAGGTTGCGCCGCTCGGTCCAGCGCACGTAGCCGATCGGGTAGTCGCGGCCCTCCAGCTCGTAGGACGGGTCGTACCGGCCTGGCCCGTAGGACCGGGAGAACCGGACGTCCAGCTCCTTCTCGTAGTAGGCGTTCCACGGCAGGTTCAGCGAGCACTTGCCGATGTCGACGACCGTGCCCCGGTCGCGGGCGAGCTTCGCGGCCAGCTCCACCGGCCCGTTCGAGCTGCCGCCGGCGGCGAGGTACACCTGGTCGACGCCATGCCCGCCGGTGATCTCGCCGACCGCGGTGTCCACCACGCCGGACTCCGGGTGCCCGCACACCAGCGCCCCGGCCTCCTCGGCCAGCGCGCACCGACCCGGGTCCGGGTCGACGCCGACCACCCGCACGCCCGAGGCGACCAGCAGCCGCACCACGAGTTGGCCGATCAGCCCGAGCCCGATCACCAGCGCCACGTCACCGAGCTGCGGCTCCCCGCGCCGGACCCCCTGCATGGCGATGGACCCGACCGTGCCGAAGGCGGCGTGCCGCGGGTCCACCCCGGACGGGACGCGGGCGTAGAGGTTCTTCGGCACCCAGTTGAGCTCGGCGTGCAGGGCGTGCTCGTTGCCCGCGCAGGCCACCAGGTCGCCGACCGCCACGTCGTCGATGCCGGCGCCGACCTCGGTGACCACGCCGGCGAGCGAGTAGCCGAGCGGGGTGTAGGAGTCGAGCTTGCTGGTGACCTTGCGGTAGGTGGCGGACAGGCCGTTGGTGGCGACACTCTGCACGACCTTCGCCACCTGGTCCGGGCGGGCCTTCGCCTTGCCCAGCAACGACATGCTCGCCTCGGACACCTTCATCAGCTCGGTGCCGGTGGAGATCAGCGAGAACGCGGTGCGGACCAGCACGCCCCCCGGCTTGCACGCCGGCTCCGGCACGTCCAGCAGCGCCAGCTCCCCGGACTTGTAGTTCTGCACTACCTGCTTCAAGAGACTTCCCTCTGCTCGGACGCGGTCGCGCCGCGGTACCAGTACTCCAACGTCAGCACGTGCCACAGGTGTTTGGCCCGGTCCTGCTGTCCGGCGGCGTCCTCGGCGACCAGCCGCCGCAGGGCGTCCCGGCGCAGCAACCCGTTGCGCACCACCAGGCCGTCCTCGACGACCTCGCGCACCAGCGGGGCCAGGTCGCGGCTCATCCACGCGCGCAGCGGCGCCGAGAACAACCCCTTGGGGCGGTAGACGATCTCCTTCGGCAGCACCGACAGCGCGGCCTTCTTCAGCGCCGCCTTGCCCTGCCGGCCGGCCACCTTCTCCTTGCCGGACAACGCGAACGCGGCCTTCACCACCTCGACGTCGACGAACGGCACCCGCACCTCGGTGGAGGCGGCCATGCTGGACCGGTCGGTGTAGGCGAGGTTCAGGCCGGGCAGGAACATCCGCGCGTCCGCCAGGCACATCCGGTTCACGTGGTCGGCGAGCGTGTTGTCGTGGTAGGTGTCGGCGTGCTCGGTCAGCACGTCGTCCACGGTGGACGCGAGATCCGGGTGGACGAGGTCGAGCAGCTCGGCCCGGTCGTACATCGTGTAGCTGCGGCGGAACGCGGTCTCCTCCGGCAGCCCGGCGAACGACAGGAACCGCTTGGCGAAGCGCACCGACCGGTAGCCGCGGTTCGCGCTCGCCACCGGCAGCCGATCGACGACCGTCTCGACCGGACGGCGCAACGCGCCCGGCACCCGCTGGTAGCGCAACGCGAGCAGGTTCGCCAGGTGCTTGCGGTAGCCGGCGAACAGCTCGTCGGCGCCCATCCCGGACAGCATCACCTTCACCCCGGCCTCGCGGGCGGCGGTGCAGATGAGGTAGGTGTTGATCGCGGCCGGGTCGCCGATCGGCTCGTCCAGGTGGTAGGTCATCGCCGGCAGCAGCTCGCGCACCTCGGGCGCGATCTCGATCTCGTGCAGGTCGACGCCGAACCGGGCCGCCACCTGCCGGGCGTACCGCAGGTCGTCCGGCATGGCCTCGAACTTCGCGTCCTCGGCGCGGAACCCGATGGTGTAGGCGGAGATCCCGGGCCGGGAGCGGGCGGCGAGCGCGGTCAGGTAGCTGGAGTCCAGCCCGCCGGAGAGGAACGTGGCGACCGGCACGTCGGCGAGCAGGTGCGCGCGGGTCGAGTCGGCGACGACCTCCGCCAGGTCGGGCGCCGGAGCGTGCGCGGCCTCGGCGGCGACGTCCCTGATCGACCAGTACACGCCGCGGGTGACCTGCCCGTCCGGGCGGATCCGCAGCCAGCTGCCCGGCGGCAGCTTCTCCGCCTCCCGGTACGCGCAGCGCCCGTCGGGCACCCAGTAGTACAGCAGCGAGGCGACCATCGCGGCGTCGTCGACCCGCAGCGACCCGCCCAGCTCGGTGGCCAGGGCCTTGAGCTCGGAGGAGAACACCAGCCCGCCGCCGCGCCGCACCAGGAACAGCGGCTTGACGCCGAGCTGGTCGCGCACCAGTGTCAGCTCGCCGGTGCGCTCGTCGAACACGCCGAACGCGAACATGCCGCGCAGCCTTGGGAGACAGTCGGTGCCCCAGCGCCGCCACGCCTCCAGCAGCACCTCGGTGTCGCTGGTGCCGCGGAACCGCACGCCGGCCGACTCGAGCTCCCGGCGCAGCTCCGGGGCGTTGTAGAGCTCGCCGTTGTAGGTGATCGCGAGCCCGCCGGCGACCATCGGCTGCGCCCCGGTCTCCGACAGGTCGATGATCGACAGCCGGCGGTGTCCGAAGTGGACCTCAGCCGCGCCGGCCGGGTGCGTGTAGCGGCCGGCGCCGTCGGGACCGCGGTGGGCGAGGGTCTTGGTGAGCCGGTCGGTCAGCGGTCCGCCGTCGGGCCAGTGGTAGGTGCCTGCGATGCCGCACATGGGTGCCCTCTCAGCCCTTGGTCCCGCGCTCGACTGGCGCGAACCGCTTGGTCGGCAGGTCGTGCACCGGCGGCTCGGGCCGGCGCAGATGTGGTTGCACGGGCGCGAACCGGTGGGTCGCCGCCTCGGTGCCGTTCGTGCCGCCGTTCGTGCCGCTGTTCGTGCCGCTGTGGAACCCGTTGGTGCCGTTGGTGCCGTTGACCTTCGGGGAGGCGCCGGGTGGCTGGCTCCGCCCGCGCAGCGCGGTGTGCAGGCCGTCCCACAGGGTGCCGTCGCTGCGGTCCCGCGGGTCGGGGTCGACCAGCACCACGCCGACGACCGGGATGCGGCTGTCGGCGAGCTGGCGAGCCACCGTGTGCAGCCACTCGGTGTGCGCGAACCCGGCCCGCACCACCAGGATCGTCTCGGTGCCGAGGTGGGTGAGGTCGGTCCAGGCGGTGCCCGGCGCGACCGAGCCGAGGCCGAGCCGGGTCTCGTCGGGGGCCGCCTTCGCGGTGTCCGCGGCGCCGACGATCCGTACCGGCCGCTCGGTGTCCTCGTCGAGCCGGCGGCCCGGCAGGTCGTCGGCGACCACGCGCCCGGCGGGGTCCTCGACGATCACCACGTTCCGGTCGGCGGCCAGTTCGGTCGCGATGTCGAGGGTGAGTGCCGCGGCCACCCGCGGGGAGCCCAGCTCCAGCACCGACACCGGTCCGGGCCCGGTACGCAGCAGTCGCACGAGCGTCGCGGCCACCCGCCCGCGCTCCCGGGCCGCCCGCCCGGCGCGCCACAGCCGGCTCGGTCCGCGTCGCGGCGCCGGCAGCTGGGCGATCACCGAGGCGCCGAGGTGCGCGGCGACGTCCTTGCGCAGCACCGGCTTGTCCTTGACCACGCCGGTGACCGCGGCCAGGGCGATGCCGGCGACGAGCCCGAGCACGAAACCGATCGCGGAGTTCGTCGCGCCGGTGACCAGGACCGAGGTCCGCACGGGCCGCGGCGCGTCCACGACCTGCGTGTTCGCCGCCACCTGGGGCGCGCCGATGCCGGCCTCCTCGGCCTGCTGGGTCAGGTCGGAGACGCGGGAGGTGAGTTCGGCGCGGCGCGCGTAGAGGGAGTCCAGCGCGGCGGCGTTCGGCAGGGCGGCACCCTCGGTGTCGGTGTCGGTGTTCTCGATCGCGGCCTCCGCGCCGCTGATGTCGCGGTTGACCTTGTTCAGCTCGCCCTGGATCCGGTCGCGCTGCTCGATCAGGGCGGTGGCCTGGGCGGTCGCGGCCGCCTGGATCCGGCCGACGTGGTCGGCGATGAACGCGTCGGCGAGGGCCTGCGCGCGGCGGGTCGCCTCGTCCGGGGTGGTGCCCTCGACGCGGATCTCCAGCACGTTGTTGGTCAGCCCGGTGACCGTGTACTCCTTGACGAACTCCTCCGGCGGCTGGTCGGAGCCGAGCCGCTCCAGCGCGGCGGAGGCGATCGTGGTGGTGGCCAGCAGCGCCGAGTCGGTGCGGATCAGGCTGCCGGTGTCGGAGGGCTGGTCCTGCTCGTGCACGACGAGCAGGCGGGTGGTCGCGGTGGGCGGCGCCGGCAGCAGGACCGCCAGCAGACCGCCGCCGATCATGCCGAGCAGCGCGCACGCCACCCACAGCCGCCGCCGGCGGCGGATCGCGACGAACAGGCGGGCCAGGTCGAGCAACGGCTGCCCGCCGGCCGGTTTCTCGGGGGTCTTGGTGCGGGTCATGGTGAACCTGCCATCACGCCGTCGAGCGGGACCTCGGGTCGGGGGACCGGGTCGAGGGGCCTGGTGCGGTGGACGACCACGACTCCGAGGACGTCCTGGCCGGCGTCGGTGCACGCGCCGGCGAGGCCGACGAGCTCCCACGCCGTCCTCGTGCCGGCGGAGACGAGCACCAGCACGCCGCCGGTCCCGTCCGGCACGACCGGGCGCTCGGCGGACACCTCGACCGCGCGCACGGACGCCGGGCCGACGGTGCGGGCGAGCCGGTCGGCGGCGCGGCGGGCGGCCGGGTCGTCGCCCGGCACCACCGCGAGCACGTCGCCGTGCACGGGCAGGCGGGAGAGCACCCGCCGGTACCGGACGTCGAGGCCGGTCTCGTCGGACGGCGCCGGCGGGTCCGGCGCGTACCAGGGCTGGTCGCGGTCGCCGAGGCCGACCAGCCGGCGCAGCCCGGTCGCCGGCACGCGGTCGGCCGGCTCGTCGGGCACGTCGACCGTGCCCAGGACCGTCGAGCCGAGCGCGGAGACGATCTCGGCCTCGTCCCGCAGCCGCTTGTCGGCGCGGGTGGCGAACAGGTGGCCGAACAGCCCGAGCAGCAGGAACGCCGCCGCGCCGCCGCCGACGAAGTGCACCATGGTCGGCGCGGCGGGGCCGGTCGGCCGCTGCGCGGGGCCCATCACGACCATCTTCGCCTGGCTGGCGGCGGCGTCGATCTCGTCCAGCTTGGACATCGCCTGGGCGAGCGCGGTGCGCAGCGACTCCAGCCCGGTGCGCACGCCGACGCTGTCGATGGTGTCGCCGCGGCCGGCCGCCGCGTGCAGGTCGGTGATCCGCTGCATGGTCTGGCTGACCTGCTGGCGCAGCGCGTCCTGCTGCTCCTGGGAGACCCGCGCGGTGGCGTCGTCGGTGCCGCCGAGCAGTTGGGTGGAGTAGGCGACGAACTCCTGCGCGGTCCGGTCGGCGAGCTGCTGGGCGCGCTCCGGGGTGTCGGCGACCGCGGTGATCGCGATGATGTTGCCGTCCGCGACCGAGGTGCCGACCGACTTCGCCAGCTCGCGGCCGGTCAGGCCCCAGCCGAGCCCGGCGGCGGTGCGGTCGAGCACGACCGAGCTGCTCGCCACCTGCGCCTCGGTCTGCAGCTCGTCGGCGGAGCGGGGGCCCTGCAGCAGCACGCTGGCGGAGGTCTCGTAGCCGGGGGAGAACAGCACCGACGCGCCGGCGCCGACGAGCGCGCCCGCGACGGCGAGCACGACCAGCAGCCGCCAGCGTCGCCGGAGCACCCGTCCGAGCAGGGACAGGCCAACCGCGTCCTCGTTCACCCCTCGTCTCCCCTCACCGGCGCGCGGCCTCGTAGGCGGCGAGCAGCGCCTCGCTGGACCGCGCCCAGGACAGCGAGCTCCCGACCCGCGACTTGCCGATCTCCCCCATCCAGTAGCGCTCGGCCGGGTCGTCGAGGAGCTGGGCGGTGAGCTTGGCGAACTCGGACACGTCGTTGGCCCGCGCGTACACCGCCGCCTCGCCCGCGGAGACCCGCGCCTCGCGCAGCTCGAACGACACGATCGGCTTGCCCATCGCCATGTACTCCATGACCTTGTTCATGGTCGACACGTCGTTGAGCGGGTTCAGCGGGTCGGGCGAGAGGCACACGTCGGCCGTGGACAGGTAGCGCACCAGGTCCTCGTCCGGGATCCGGCCGGTGAACTCGACCTGGTCGGCCAGGCCGAGCCTCCCGGCGAGCGCCTTCATCTCCTCGAACGTGTCGCCGGCGCCGACGAACACCGCGTGCCAGTCGGTGCGGCCGTGCTCGTCGCGCAGGGCGGCCAGCGCGTGCAGGGCGTAGTCGACGCCGTCCTGCGGGCCCATCACGCCCAGGTAGCAGAGCAGGTGCGGCTTGCCGCGCTTGAGCTCCGGCTCGGGCGGCACCTGCCGGAACCGCTCCACGGCGGGCGCGCTGCGCACCACGAACACCCGCTCCGGCGCCATCCCGCCGCGGGTCACCGCCACCTGCCGGTAGCTCTCGTTGGTCGCGATCACCACGTCCGCGGCCCGGTAGGTCGCCTTCTCCAGCCGGCACACCGCGCGGTAGAGCAGGTCCTCGCCGCGGTCGAACCGGGACATGTACAGCTCCGGCACCAGGTCGTGCTGGTCGAACACGAACCGCGCGCCGCGCCGGCGGAGCATCCGGGCCACCAGGAACAGCAGGTCCGGCGGGTTGCACGCGTGCACCACGTCCACCGGCCCGATCCGCCGCGCCAGGCGGAACGTGTGCCACAGGGCGGAGCCGTACTCCTTGAGGTACCCGGCCGGGCCGCCGGTCGCCGCGCGCAGCGGGTAGCGGTGGATCGCCACGCCGTCCAGCTCGACGTACGGCTCGGTGTCCCGTTTCGTCCCCTGTGGACAGATGACGTGCACGTCCCAGCCGGCGTCGCGCAGGGTCGTGGCCTCCTGCCACACCCGGCGGTCGAACGGGACCGAGAGGTTCTCGACGAGGATCAGCGCTCTACCAGGCAAGGCCCACGTACCCCGGTTCGGCCCGGCGCGCCGGCGCGTCGGGGAGACGGACGAGATCGACGACGGTCTGCGGTCCTCCGTGCGGGAGCTTCGCCAACACCTCGGGGTCCTTGCAGCCGACCAGCACCACCTCGGCGTGGTCGAGCACCTCGTCCACCGACGTGGCCAGCAGCTGGCCCAGGTGCGGCAGCCGGGCCTCGATGAACTCCCGGTTCGCGCCGAGCAGCCGGGACAGGCTCACGTTGGCGTCGTGGATGCGCAGGTCGTAGCCCTTGCCCAGCAGCCGTTCGGCCAGCTCCACCAGCGGGCTCTCCCGCAGGTCGTCGGTGCCCGGCTTGAACGACAGCCCGAACAGGCCGACCTTGCGCTTCCCGGTGCGCGCCACCAGGTCGAACGCGCGCCGCAGGTGCTCCTCGTTGGACGGCAGCACGTGCGACAGGATCGGCACCGACACGTCCGCGCGGTGTGCCGCGTGCACCAGCCCGCGCAGGTCCTTGGGCAGGCACGAGCCGCCGAACGCGAACCCCGGCCGCAGGTAGGCGGGGCTGACGTTGAGCTTGGTGTCGGCGAGGAAGACGTCCATCACCGCGTGCGAGTCCAGGCCGAGCGCGGCGCAGATCGAGCCCAGCTCGTTGGCGAAGCCGACCTTGAGCGCGTGGAAGGAGTTGTCGGCGTACTTCGTGATCTCCGCGACCGGGATCGACACCCGGAACACCGCACCCGGCAGGCCGGCGTAGAGCGCGGCCACCACGTCGCCGCTCGGGCCGTCCAGTTCGCCGATCACGGTCTTCGGCGGCTCGAAGAAGTCCCGCACGCTGGTGCCCTCGCGCAGGAACTCCGGGTTCACCGCGACCCCGAAGTCGACGCCGGCGGTGCGCCCGGACGCCTTCTCCAGGATCGGCACCAGCAGGTCCAGGCACGTGCCCGGCAGCATCGTGGACCGGAGGACGACCGTGTGCCGCTCACCGTCCGGCTTGGCGGCCAGCGCGTCGCCGATCTCCTCGGCCACCCGCTCCAGGTAGGCGGTGGAGAGGCTGCCGTTGGGCGCGGACGGGGTGCCGACGCAGACCAGCGACACCTCCGTCGCCGCCACCGCGGCCGCCACGTCGGTGGTCGCCCGCAGCGCCCCGGAGGCCACCACCTCGGCGGTCAGCTCCCCGATCCGCTCCTCGACCACCGGGGCGTTACCGCCCGTGATGAGCTCGACCTTGGTCGGGTTGACGTCGACCCCGACCACCTCGTTGCCCCGGGCGGCGAGGCACGCGGCCGACACGCAGCCGACGTAGCCGAGGCCGAATACACTGATCCTCATGCCCCGCACCCCGTTTCGGGGGCAGCACAAAACAGGCGTGACGTAACCACGCTCGATCCTCCGTCGGAATTGTGCTCCGGCCCCCGAAGCCGGACTGACACTCCTTTGCTAGGTCGGCCGATCGACGCGCTCTGTTACCGCCGGGCCGGGTCACGGGCTGTGCTCGATGTAGCGTTCGACTCGCGTGGATCGTTCAGACGAAGGTTCAGACAAGGGGAGTGGCCGTGTTCGTACGACGGATCGCGGTGGTCGGCACGGGTTATGTCGGCCTCACCACCGGGGCCTGCCTCGCCTCGCTCGGCCACCATGTGGTGTGCGCCGACGTGGACGCGGACAAGGTGAAGCGGCTGTGCGCGGGTGAGATCGACATCCTGGAGCCGGGCCTGGCCGAGCTGGTCAGCGAGGGCATGGCGGCCGGCAGGCTGTCGTTCGTGCTCGGCGCCGCGGCCGCCGTCGAGGGCTCCGAGGTCGTGTTCCTCTGCGTGCCGACCCCGATGGGTGTCGGCGGCGTGGCGGACCTGTCGATCGTCGAGTCGGTGATCGAGGAGGTCGGCGGGCTGCTGCCGCCCGGCAGCGTGGTGGTCAACAAGTCGACGGTGCCGGTCGGTAGCGCGCTGCGTACGGCCGAGCTGCTGGAGCGGGACGACGTCGCGGTCGTGTCGAACCCGGAGTTCCTGCGCGAGGGCTCCGCGGTGCACGACTTCCTCAACCCGGACCGGATCGTCGTCGGCTGCGACCAGCAGGACGCCGCCGAGCGCGTGGCGGCGCTGTACGCCCGCCTCGGCGCGCCGACCGTGCTGACCGACGCGGCGAGCGCGGAGCTGGTGAAGTACGCGGCGAACTGCTTCCTGGCGATGAAGCTGTCCTACGTCAACGCGATCGCCGAGCTGTGCGACCGCCTCGGCGCGGACATCTCCGACGTCACCGAGGGCATGGGCTACGACAAGCGGATCGGGCAGGCGTTCCTGTCGCCCGGTCCCGGCTGGGGCGGCTCGTGCCTGCCGAAGGACACCTCGGCGATGCTGCAGCTGGCCGACGCGGCGGACTTCGAGTTCCGGCTCATCCGGGCCACGATCGACACGAACAACCGGCAGCGCCAGCGCATGGTGGAGAAGGTGCGCCTCGCGGTCACCGGCAAGCGCGGCGGCTCGCTGTCGAAGGTGCGGCTCGGCCTGCTCGGCCTGACGTTCAAGGCCGGCACCGACGACCTGCGCGACTCGCCGGCGCTGGCGGTGGCCGCGCTGCTGCGGCAGGCCGGCGCGAAGCTGGTCGCCTACGACCCGGCCCTGTCCTCCGGCGAGGGCCGCGCGGAGCTCGACGGCATCGCGGTCGTCGACGACCCGTACCGCGCGGCGGAGGGCGTCGAGGCGCTGGTCGTGCTGACCGAGTGGCCGGAGTTCCGCTCGCTGGACTGGGCGAAGCTCGCGGGCGTCGCGGCCCGGCCGGTGGTCGTCGACACCCGCAACCTGCTCGATCCGGACGTGGTCCGCCGCGCCGGCTTCGAGTGGGACGGGCTGGGCCGGCGCTAGCAGCTCGCGGTCTGTACGGCCAGCGGCGCCAGCCGCGGGTCCGTGCGCACCGACTGGCGGGCGGTGTCCCAGGCGTCGGTGGCGAGGGTGGTGAGCTCGGGGAGCTGCGGGACCGGCTCCCCGGGTCCGGTGGCCTCGAACCGGGCGACGAGGGCGTTCAGCCGGCCGAGCAGGCCGTCGAGCGGGCGCCGCAGGTCGGCGTAGGAGCCGCGCAGCGCGGGGTCGGGCGGCGGACCGAGGCGGTTCAGGTCGGCGACGAGCGCGGCGAGCGGCTGGCGGACCACGTCGGTCAGGGTGATCCCCTCGCGTTTGAGGTCCTCGAGCGTGTTGCCCGTGCTCGGTTGCTCGGGCGGAATCGCGCCGATCGGGACGGCCTGCAGTTCGGTGCAGACGCCGTCCAGCCAGACGACGGCCGGGTCCGGCGGCGCGGTCGTCGTGGTGGTGGTCGTCGTGGTCGTCGTCGTGGTGGGCGCTGTGCTCGTCACGGCGGGCTCGGTGCCGGCCGAGCAGCCGGCGACGAGCGCGGTCGCGGCCAGTGCCACGAGTCGGCGGGTCACATGCACAGCGGGTTCTCCTCGGTCAGGGCGCTGAGTTCGGGGTCGCCGTCGAGCGTGGCGATGGCGGTGAGCAGCTGGACCTCGAGCAGTGTCGCGGTGAGGTCGAGGTCGGCCTTCTTGGTGGTGGCGTCGATGAGGGCCGGCACGGAGTCGGCGTAGTCGGCGACGTCCGCGTAGCGCTGGTGGTACTCGTCGAACACCTTCGCGAGGCCCCCGCCGCCCGGCGGTGGTCCGAGGTCGGTCAGCTCGGTGGTCATCGTGGTGGCGGCGTCGCCGACCGCGTTCGCCCACTGGGTCAGCCGGCGCTTCGCCGCCGGCAGCGGATCGGCCGTGACGGCCGGGGCCTGGTAGAGGGCCGGGTCCGGCGCGTTCTTGAGGTCCACGACGCAGAGCAGGGAGACCCAGCTCTCCAGCGGCGACGGTGGCGGCGGTGTCGACGATGTCGGGCTCGCGGGGCCTGCCGGGGGATTCGACGGGCTGCCGGTGCAGGCGGCCAGGCTCGCGGCGAGGACGACGGCGCAGCCGAGCTTTCGCATCACCCCACCACCGTGGCAGGCCAGGGGCGGGACCGGTCCCGCGTTGGCCCGAAGCGGTCAGCCGAACCGGACGACCGCGAGGGCCTGGTCGTCGTGGATCTTCGGCCGGGGCCAGCGTTCGCCGTTCGGGTCGCTCTCCTCGGCGGCCCGCACCGCGTCGAGGACGGCCTGCGGCCCCTGGGCGTCGACCAGGTCGACAACGCCCGGCCAGTCGAACAGGCCGTAGTCGTCGACCCCGCACGAGACGCCGTCGCTGGCGAGCAGGACCTGGCGGACCTCGGCGCGCGGCCAGGTCGCGCGTACGGCCTGGTAGGCCGCGTCCGGGTCGGCCTCGGCGACCCAGAAGCCGCCCTCGGTGTTGCGTAATCGGCCGACGTTCGACGCCGCCGTGCGCAGGGCGGCGACGTGCTCGGCGCCGTAGCCCCCGCCGTCGCGCAGTCGGGCGCGGTAGCCCGGGCCGGTGCGGGGGACGCGGGCGAGCCGCTCGTCGGCCAGCACCTCGGGCCCGTCATCGGTGACCGCGACGACCGGGCTGTCCGCGAGCACCAGGCCCTCCACGGCGTCGTCCGACCAGCGGGCGATGGCGACCGTGCTCGACGGCGCCTCGCCGGGGACGAGGTCGTTCTCCCTGGTCACGGCCAGGATGGCGGCGGCGAGCAGGTCGGCGAGGTCCATCGCCGGGTATCCGGTCAGCCGACCGGCGAGGGCCCCGGCGAGCCGGCTCGCGTACCAGCCGCCGCTCCGGCCGCCCGGCAGGACCGCGGTGGCGCCGTCGAGGAGGACGACCGCGTTGGGCAGCGCGACGACGACGTCCTCGCTGGGTCTGGGCTGCCCGTCCAGCCCGACCCCCGCTCGCTCGGCCACGTCGACGTTCATGATCCACACCCTACGCGTCAACGCTGGTTGACATCCGCCGATTGTCAACGTAGGTTGACGGCATGAGTGAAGCGACGCAGTTGGCCAACGCGGCCGGCGACGCCGACCCGCGAGTCGGGCTCCGGGCGGTCGCCGCGCTGCGCACGTTGCTGGAACGGCTGGAGTCGGTCCAGGTCCGCAGCGCGCGGGCGAAGGGCTGGTCGTGGCAGGAGATCGCCGTCGAGCTGGGGGTCAGCCGGCAGGCGGTGCACAAGAAGCACGGGAGGTCGTGAGATGTTCGAGAAGTTCACCAGGGCGACCAGGCGGGTCGTCCTCGACGCGGTCATCGAGGCCGAACGCGAGCACGCCGACCAGGTGACCCCCGAGCACCTGCTGCTGGCCCTGCTGCACGCCACCCGCTCCGGCCCCGTCCTGGCCGACGCCGGCCTGACCAGGGAGGTCCTGGTCGAGGCGTTCGCCGCCGCCCACCGCCGGGGCGGCCTGACCGACGCCGACACCGAGGCCCTGGGTGCTCTGGGCATCGACGTGACCGCGATCGTCGAGCGGGTCGAGCAGGTCCACGGCCGGAACGCCCTGGCCCACCCCCGCCGCCGCCGGCTCCCCATGAGCCACATCCCCTTCGCCCCGACAGCGAAGGCCGTCCTCGGACGCGCCCTCCGTCAGGCCCGGGAACGCCGCGACCGCCACATCGGCGACGAGCACCTCCTCCTGGCCCTCGCCACCGCCACCGGCCCCGCCACCCAGGCCCTCACCGACCACGGCCTCACCTACCCCGAACTCCGCACCCGCCTCCCCAAGGCCGCCTGACCCGCTCGAGTCCCCGCTCCTCAGGCCGGAGCCGTCGCCCGTGCCGGAACCCGCCACGTCACCCAGGGCAGGAACGCCTGCGTGAGCGGCCCGATCCCCAGCGCGTACACGACCGTGCCCACGCCGACCGTTCCGCCGAGCAGCCAGCCGACGGCCAGCACGGTCAACTCGATCCCCGTGCGCACCACCCGGATGGAGATTCCGGTCCGCGCCGCGAGCCCGGTCATCAGGCCGTCGCGCGGGCCGGGGCCCAGGCGCACGCCGATGTAGGCCGCCGTCGCCAGGCCGTTGAGCACAACGCCGCCGAGCATCAGCGCGATCCGCACCGCCATCGCCTCCGGCGGCTCGACCAGCGCGAGCGTCCCGTCCACCGCCACCGCGATCACCACGATGTTCGCCACCGTGCCGATGCCCGGGCGCTGCCGCAGCGGCACCCAGCACAGCAGCACCAGCGCCCCGACCGCCGCGGTCACCAGGCCGAACGTCAACCCCGTCCGCTCCGAGAGCGACTCGTGCAGCACGTCCCACGGGTCCAGCCCGAGTCCGCCGCGCACCATCAGGGCCATGCTCACCCCGTAGAGCGTCAGCCCGCCGGCTAGTTGGGCCAGTCGCCGCACCGGGCTGATCTTCACGGGAATCGTGTTCAGGTCCACGTGGCCATCCTGTAGACATCAACGCTTCATCTCCAATGGCCAATATGCAATTATTGGCTACATGAACGCCGACATCCCACCAGGTGGACGGGTACACGCCCGCAGATTGGCCCAGCTACTCGGCACCTGGCGCCGCCACGGATCCCGGCAGGGCGCCGTCGACCTGGCCGCCGGCATCCGGATGCTCGTGCTCGACGGCCGCCTCCCCGCCGGCACCGGCCTTCCGCCCGAACGGGAGGTCGCCACCGCGCTCGACGTCAGCCGCACCATGGTCGCCGCCGCCTGGGAACGCCTGCGCGACGACGGCCTGGTCGTCAGCCGCCGGGGCGCCGGATCCTGGACCGCGATCCCGCGCGGCACCCGCCGGCCCGAGTACGACGACTCGCTCGACGACGCCCACCCGGTCATCGACCTCGCCCGCGCCGTGCCGGCCTCGATCTCCGGCGTCGCCGCGGCAGCCGAGGCCGTGCTGCCCCGGCTCACCACCGAGCTGCGCGGCCACGGCCTCTACGAACAGGGCCTGCCCGAGCTGCGGGAACGCATCGCCCAGCGGTACACCGAGCGCGGCCTGCCGACGAGCGCGGACGAGATCCTGGTGACCAACGGCGCCCACCACGGCCTGGCCATGGCGCTGCGCCTGCTCGTCGGCCCGGGCGACCGCGTGCTCGTCGAGCAGCCGACCTACCCCAACGCGATCGAGGCCGTCCGCGCCGCGCACGCCGTCCCGGTCCCGGTGGCGATGACCGAGGACGGCTGGGACCTCGACGGCATCGAGGCCACCCTCCGGCAGGCCGCGCCCCGCCTCGCGTACCTGGTCGTCGACTTCCACAACCCCACCGGCCTCCAGCTTGCCGAGCCCGCCCGCGCCCGCCTCGGCGCCGCCCTGCGCCGGGCGCGGACCCCGGTGGTGGTCGACGAGACCCAGGTCGAGCTCGACCTGCGGGCCGAGCCGGTCGCGTTGCCACCGCTCGGCGCGTTCGCGGGGGACCTGGTGCTGGCCACCGGCTCGGCCGGCAAGTCCCACTGGGGTGGGCTGCGGATCGGCTGGCTGCGTGCGTCGGCGGAGTTGGTCGACCGGCTCGTCGCCGTGCGCCGCGGGCTCGACCTCGGCTCGCCGGTGTTCGAACAGCTGGTGCTCGCCGAACTGCTCGCCGCGCCGCCGGCGGCGCTGCGGGAGCGTCGCGCGCTGCTCGCGGAGCAACGGGACACGCTGGCCAGGGCGTTGCGGACGGAGTGCCCGGACTGGTCGTTCCGGCTGCCCGACGGCGGGCTGTCGCTGTGGTGCCGGCTGCCGGAGCCGGTGAGCACGCGGATCTCGGCGGTGGCGCAGAACTTCGGCGTGCGGGTGGTGCCCGGGTCGTTCTTCGCCGTGCACGGTGGGTTGGAGCGGTGGCTGCGGCTGCCCTACACCCGACCGGCCGAGGACCTGCTGGAGGCGGCCCGCCGGCTGTCCCTCGCGGCGGCGTCGGTGGCCGAGACCCGCGCGCCGACCGTGGCCGACGGGTTGATTCCGGTCACGTGACTAGCGCCGGTGACGGTATACAGGGTAAAAAGCAGTGCGCTGGATGGCCTAGTC
>DATABL010000224.1:0-18391 GCA_036259595.1 Actinophytocola sp. | reverse complement strand
GTTTCACTTTTGAATCACATCTGCGGCATCAGCACCGAGTCGATCAGGTACACGACGGCGTTGACGGTCTGCACGCCACCGCAGACGACGTTAGCGTCGTTCACCTTGAAGCTGTCATCCTCTCCGGTGGCGTTGACCGGGCCGCCCTGGCCGGCCGTGTGCTCGCCAGTGATCGCGTCGGGGGCGATCTGGCCGGGCACGACGTGATACGTCAGGATCGTGGTGAGCAGTTCGGCGTCGGTCTTGAGGGTGTCGATCGTCGCCGGGTCGACCTTGGCGATGGCGTCGTCATAACTGGTGTTCTCCCATTTCGTTGACTTCGTACCGGGCGTCCTTGTCCGGTATTCGTCGGCGGACGGGAGACGGATTGGTCCTATCCGAAATTCTTCTCGGCGACGACCTCCAGCCGCAGCGACAGCCGCCGCCCGGTCATTCCACGCATCGCGGTGATGCCGAACTCGTAGCGGTCGACGACGGCCGTGGCCACCACCTTCAGGCGCGAGCCGTCGCTCCGTACCTCCTCCAGGTGTACGTCGATCGGGCGGCTGACGTCACGCACGGTCAGCGTGCCGTGGAGCACCCAGCGCCCGTCGACCTGCTCCGCCTCGGTCGACACGAACGTGAAGTACGGGTGCCGGTCGGCGTCGAGGTACGTGCCCGAGCGGACCATCCGGTCCCGACCGGCGTTCCCGGTGTCGACGCTCCCGGCGGCGACCGTCGCGCGCACCGCCGAACCGGTGACCGGATCCGCCACGTCGATGTGCCCCTCGTGCACAGCGAACGTGCCGCGGACCGTACCCAGGCCGAACATGTGCTTGGTGGTGAAAGAGATCGTGGACGCCCCGGCATCGATCCGGTACGCACCGGCGACGGGGATCTCGACCGCGGTGGTCATGCGAAGGTTCCTTCCGTGGTGGCAGCCGGGCGTCGGGCGACCCCGGCGATGTGCTGGACGACCCCGAGCGGCCCGGGACGTCCCCAACGACGCAGCTCGGTGACCTCGAACCCGGCACGCTCGATCGCGGCCAGGCTGTCCCGGTCCGGCCGGCAGCGCGCGCCGAACAGCCCGGTCAGCCCGCCGAACGCCCGCTGCACCCGCAGCGACCGGCTCCCGGCCGACGCCACGACGTGCTCGGCGAACACGTACCGACCGCCCGGCCGCAGCACCCGGTACAGCTCGCCCAGCGAGCGGTCGAGGTCGGCGACGGAGCAGAGTACGAACGTCCCGACGACCCCGTCGACCCGCTCGTCGCCGAGCGCCAACCGCTCGGCGACACCGGGCAGGACCAGCGCCCGCCGCCCGAGCCGGTCGGCCTCGGACCGGACCCGGGACCGCCGGCGCGCGTTCGGCTCCACCCCGACCCACCGCACCCCCGGCGCGTAGTGGCGCAGGTTCCGCCCGCCCCCCGGCCCGATCTCGAGGACGGTCCCCCGCAGGGACGCCAGCAAGGCCGTCGGCTCCGGCGGCGGCCCGGTTCGGCGAGTCGTGGTCATGGCGCCCAGTATCGACACCGACCCGTCCCGCTCGCCTCGGCCACGGGTCTGCGGCCGAGGCGACGACGGTCGCGCCGCGGTTCGACTTTGGTCGCTGTGCGGTTCCCGGCCGCGCCCGTAGTCTCAGGAACCGTGTACGGCTCGCTGACCTGCGGAACCCGGCTGCCACTGTCCCTGGGCGTGGTGGCGCTGATGGTCGCGGCCTCCGCGTACGGCGAGTTCGCCGGCGGGGCCGGCGGCTGGATCTTCATCGTGGAGGTCGTGCTCGGCGCGGTCAGCGTCGTGCTGCTGCCGTGGCTGTTCCGGTGGCCGGTGCGCGTCGCGCTGGTGCTCACCGCGCTGGCCGCGGTCGCCTCCCCCGTCACGCCGACCTCGACGATCGGCACCCTGCACGTCGCCCGGCTCTGCCGGCTCCCCGTCGCGGTCGGGGTGGCCGTGGCCGGCACCGCCGCGCACGCCGCGCGGGGCCTGTGGCTGCCGATGGCCGGCCTGTCCTACGGCTGGTGGCTCGTCCTCGTGGTCGTCTGCCACGCCGCGCTCGTCGCGATGGGCGCGCTCAGCCAGACCCGCGCGGCGCTGATCGACTCCCTGCGGGACCGCGCCGAGCGCGCCGAGGCCGAGCAGGGCCGGCGCGTCGCCGAGGCCAGGGCCGCCGAGCGCGCCGCGATCGCCCGGGAGATGCACGACGTGCTCGCCCACCGGCTCTCGCTGGTCGCGACGTACGCCGGCGCCCTCGAGTACCGGCCGGACCTCCCGCCGGCGAAGCTCGCCGAGGCCGCCGGCGTCGTCCGCTCCGGCGTCCACCAGGCACTCGACGAGCTCCGCGACGTGATCGCCCTGCTCAACGAGGACACCAGCGAGGCCGACCGCCCGCTGCCCGCGCTCGACGACCTGCCCGAACTGGTCGAGGAGACCCGCGCGATCGGCACCCCGGTCGAGGTCCACGACACCCTGCCCGACCCCGCGACGCTGCCCGGGCCGACCGGGCGGACCGCCTACCGGGTGCTGCAGGAGGCCCTCACCAACGCCCGCAAGCACGCGCCCGGCCAGCCGGTCAGCATCGCGCTCGACGGCACGCCGGGAAGCCGCCTGGTGATCGACGTGTGCAACCCGCTGCCCCCGACCCCCGCCCCGGCCGCGATCCCCGGGGCCGGACGCGGCCTGGTCGGCCTGACCGAGCGGGTGCGGCTCGCCGGCGGGCAGCTCGACCACCGGGCGACCGCCCGCGAGTTCCGGTTGTCGGCCTGGCTACCGTGGCCGACATGACCATCCGCGTTCTGGTCGTCGACGACGACGCCCTCGTGCGCGCCGGCCTGACCATGATGCTCGACGGCGCCGACGGCGTGGCGGTCGTCGGCGAGGCGGCCGACGGCGAGGCCGTGCCCGCGGCGCTGGACACACACCCCACCGACGTGGTGCTGATGGACCTGCGGATGCCGAAGGTCAACGGCATCGTCGCCACCCGCCGGGTGCGGGCGCGGGCCGAGCCGCCCGAGGTGATCGTGCTGACCACGTTCGACACCGACGAGAACGTGCTGCGTGCGCTGCGCGCGGGGGCAAGCGGTTTCCTGTTGAAGGACTCGCCGCCGGCCCAGATCGCCGACGCGGTGCGGCGGGTGGCGGCCGGCGAGCCGATCCTGTCCCCGCAGATCACCCGACGGCTGATGGACCGCGCGGCGACCGAGTCCGGCGCCTACGACCGGGCCCGCGCCGCGCTGGCCGGACTGAGCGCCCGCGAGCACGAGGTGGCCGTCGCCGTCGGGCACGGGCACACCAACGCCGAGATCGCGGCGAGCCTGCACCTGAGCGTCGCCACGGTGAAGGCGCACATCACGCGGATCCTGACCAAACTGGAGCTGGGCAACCGTACGCAGATCGCGCTGCTCGCGCACGACGCGGGCCTGTGCTGAGGAGGCACCGTGCAGCCGACCGACGACGAGCTCGACACACTGATCCGGGCCAGGCTCGCCCTGCTCGGCATCGACCTCGACCAGCTCCCGCCCGGCACCGAGCCCGACCCGGAGACGGGCTCGCCGGGACGCGAGACCGCGCTCGCCAGCCTGCGCTCGTTCCTGCGCACGACCGTGCCGACGCTGTCGGAGTACCGGTTCGACGCCGACCCGGCACTGGCGCAGCAGGTCGCGCCACCCACGCTGTACCCGTCGAACACGACGGCGTGGCAGCGATGAGCACCCGGCGCGCGTTCCTGGCCCGTACCGCCGCGATCGGCCTGGGCGCGACCGTGCTGCCGGCCGTCGGCGACGCCACCGCCACGGCCGTCCCGCAGGGCGAGGTCGACGTCGAGCCCCGCGCGGCGGCCCGGCACGACCTGACCGAGCTGACGCTCGCCGAGGCCGCGACGCTGATCCGCCGCGGCCGGCTGGACCCGGTGGACCTGCTGGCGGCGTACCTGGCGCGGATCGAGGCGTTCGACGGGACCTACCAGGCGTTCAACCTGGTCCGCGCCGACGCCGCACGCGACGAGGCCCGGGCGGCCGCGCGGCGGGGCCCGCTGCACGGGATCCCGCTGGCCGTCAAGGACAACTACTTCACCGCCGGGGTGCCGACGACGGCGAACTCGTTCCTGTTCGCCGACTTCGTGCCGCCGTGGGACGCGACGGCCGTCGCCAGGCTGACCGCGGCGGGCGGCATCGTGCTCGGCAAGACCCAGATGGGCCCGCTGGCGACGTCGCGGGCGACGACCCCGTCGGGCGAGGTGACGACGGTGAACGCGTGGGCGCCGGAGGATCCGTCGGTCTACCCGGGCGGGTCGTCGACCGGCAGCGCCACCGCGGTGGCCGGTCGCCTGGCGACGTCGAGCGTCGGCACGCAGACCGGCGGGTCGATCACGGCCCCGTCGAACGCGCAGAACCTGACCGGCCTCAAGCCGACGATGGGGCGGGTGTCGCTGCACGGGATC
This sequence comes from Actinophytocola sp., assembly GCA_036259595.1. GTDB lineage: Bacteria > Actinomycetota > Actinomycetes > Mycobacteriales > Pseudonocardiaceae > Actinophytocola. The sequence goes on along the minus strand of DATABL010000224.1, from coordinate 13,977 downwards.
GTGCCGCTGACCCACACGCGCGACCACCCCGGCCCGCTGGCCCGGGACACCCTGGACGCGGCGATCATGCTGTCGGCGATGGCCGGGCCGGACCCCGCCGACCCGCGCACGCTCGGCCTGCCACCGGTGCCGGACCTGGTCACCGCGGCCACCCCGGTCCGCCGCCGCGACCGGGCACGCCTGCGCTGGCCGACGCGGATCGGCGTGATCCCCGGGTACGCGGACGGCGGCGCGCGGACGGCGTTCCTGGACACGCTCGCGGACATCCCGGGGGCGCGGCTGGTCGACGTGCCGCTGCCCGCGGAGTGGGAGCTGCTGACCGGCCGCGTGTTCAACGACGTCCGGCTGCCCGAGCGCAGCGAGCCGTTCCTCCCGCATCTGCGGGCGGACCTGCGCGGTTTCGGCGTGTCGGTCCTGGGCTGGCTGCGCGGCGCGCTGCTGGGGTCGGACGAGTACCTGATCGGCCAGCGGGCGAAGCTGGTGCTGTTGGAGCGGGTCCTGACGGACCTGTTCGACCGGTGCGACGTGGTGGTGCAGACCAGCCCGGTGCCGTTCGACATCCTCGGGCTGCCGGAACTGGCCCTGCCGATCGGCTTCGACGACGACGGCCTCCCGCTCGGCACGATCCTCGGCGCCCGCCCGTACGAGGAGGACCGCCTCCTGGCCGTCGGCGCCGCCTACCAGGCGGTCACCGACTGGCACCACCGCCGCCCCGCCGACCCGACCCGCCCGGCGGTCCGCCGCACACCCCCACGCCTCGACGCCCTCGACGTCCTGGAGACCATGCAGTAACCACGAACGTCGGCGGGCTAGCGGAGGCCGGCGCGCTCGGCCACCGTGACCAGGAGCTCCGGATCGTCGGTGATCAGGCCGTCGACGCCGAGGGCGATCACCCGTTCCATCGTCGGCTCGTCGTTCACCGTGTACGGCACGACCTTCAACCCGTACCGCCGTTGCAGCACCTCGACCGGCGGCCCGTGGTGATACGCCGGGTCCTGGCGCAGGTACCAGTCCGGGTCGGCGACCCGGCCCTGGTCGGGATCGTGCACCTGCCAGTTGGCCGACACCGTGTCGGCCCCGATGCGGCGGGTCAGCCGGCCGAGGTCGCGGTGGCGCCACCAGTCCAGGCCGCCGGTCCACGGGCTCCGCACCCGCGGGTCCCCGTACACCGCCCGCAGCGAGCACTCGTCGGCCAGTGACCGGCACTCGGCCGGACCGTACTGCCACACCAACGCGACCGTCTCGATGCGACGGTCCAGGCGGCGCGCCAAGGAGATCGTCCGCCAGTCGAACGACTGGATCGTCGTGCGGTCGGTCAGCCGCGCCCAACGGACGGCCCGCACCAGTTTCGCCGTGAACACGCGGTAGTCCGCGGTGTCGTCGACCAGCGGGCTGATCTTCGTCTCGATGTTCAGCCGGACGTCGTCGCGGTCGCCGCGCCGGACCAGGTCGAACACCTCGCGCAGCGTCGGCATCCGCGCGCCGGGCACCGCCACCTGGTCGGGGAACTCCGGCAACGTCCGCACGCCGCAGTCGAGCGTCCGCAGCTGGCGCAGCGTCAGGTCGTGGACCAGGTCACCGACGTAGGGGAACTCCCGGTCGCCCCGCCACGCCGGCGCGGTGTCGACGCAGTGGGACCCGTTGACCGCACGGTCGTGCGTGACGACCAGGTGCCCGTCCTGGGTGACGCCGGTGTCGAGCTCCAGTGTGGACACACCGGGCATGGCGAGCGCGTTGCGGAACGCGGCCAGCGTGTTCTCCGGCCGCACCGCCCGGCCGCCGCGGTGTGCCTGGACGTCGAACGGCGAGGCGTACTTCCGCGGGAGGCGGAACCGGTGCTCGGCGGCGACCCGGCGCAGCCGGTCGGGGTAGTCGGTGATGATGCCGTCCACGCCGTCGGCCACGAGCTTGCGCATCGTCGACAGGTCGTTGACGGTCCACGGCACCACCGCGATCCCGTTGCGGTGCGCGTGCCGGACCAGCTCGCGGGTGACGTAGGGCCGGTAGTCCGGGTCGTCCACCGAGCCGCCCTGCGGGAACCCGTGCACCGGCGAGAACGTGGTGGCACCGAAGGACTTGATCGCGCGGATCGGGTCGCCGCCGAAGTCGTCGATGTCGATCCCGCCGAGCCACGGCGACGCGCCGGGCCGGCCGGTCCGCAGGAAGTCGTAGTTCGTCAGCGCGACCAGCGGGAGCCGGGGCTCGACCTCGCGCATCCGCATCAGCGCGCCCCAGTCGAAGCTCTGGATGGTGACCCGGCGCAGGAAGCCCGCCTCGGCCACCTCCCGGGCGACGACCCGCACGAACTGCTCGCGCGGCGCGGTCTCGTGCGGCGCGCCGGCCTCGACCTTGGTCTCGATGTTGAGCCGCACGTCGTCCGCGCGGTACCGCTCGACGAGAGCGAAGACCTCGCGCAGCAGCGGCATCCGGGAGCCGGGCGTGACCTCCTGCTCCGGCCGGTCGGCGAGCCGCAGGCTACCGCAGTCGAGGGTGCGGACCTGGGCGAGGGTGAGGTCCTTGACGTACTCGCCGACGTAGGGGAACTCGGGGTCGCCGGGAGTGGCCGGGGCCGTGTCGAGACACTTGGCGCCGGAGACCACCCGGTCGTGGGTGACGACCGCCTGGCCGTCCTCGGTGATCTGGACGTCGAGCTCCAGTGTGGACACCCCGAGGCGCAGGGCGTTGCCGAAGGAGCTCAGCGTGCTCTCCGAGCGCAGGCCGAGCCCGCCGCGGTGCGCCTGGATGTCGAACTCGGCGCGGTGCCCGCCGCGGGGATGGGCGACGGCCGGCGGCGTGGCGATCAGCGGCACCAGGACCGCGACGGCCAGCGCGGCGGTGGCCAAGCGAGTTGTGCGCATGGAGCGCATTGTGGCGCCGAACCGGTGCCGGCGGCGAGGCGTGCGAGATGAACAACGCGTGTACCGGCGAGTGACGACACGAGCGAATCACCCGGTCGACGACCGTCCCGTCCTCGACCGCGCGTCGCTCGCGGGTGAGCCGGTCGAGGCCCGTTCCGTCCGCGGGCGGGGGGCCCGCGCGGTCGCACCGGTCGACGATCGTCCGGTGCGTGGGCGCGGGGCGGGCACGGATGCGTCGGTCAGGGCGTCGTCCTGGGAGCGGCGTGGGGCGACGACGCGGATGACGCTGTCCTCGCCGACCTGGCGGACGTCGGGGTACTCGGTCTCGTTGCACCAGTGTCCGTTCTCGCCGAGGTAGCGGAACCGCACGTCGGTGCCCTCGGGGACGGTCACGGCGACCGAGCGGGTGCCGTTGCTGCGCGGGCGCAACTCGTGCGCGCCGGGCTGCCAGTCGTTGAAGTCACCCACCACGCTGACCCGCCCTCGCGGCGTGTCCGGCCGCAGGAAGAACGTCACACGCATCCCGCCCGTGCGGTCGCGGTCGATCCGAATCATGGCTCGAGGTGTTCCCTTCACGCTGGTTGAGGTTGGTCACAGGATGGCGGACGCGGGGCCGCTCCGCGATTCGGCGCGATCGGCGGTTGAATGGGGCCATGGATCTTCGCGTGATGATCGAGCCCCAGCAGGGCGCCACCTACGACACGCAGTTGCGGCTGGCGAAGGCCGCCGAGGAGCTGGGCTTCAGCGGTTTCTTCCGGTCCGACCACTATCTGGCCATGGGGGACGGTGACGGACTGCCAGGCCCGACCGACGCCTGGGTGACACTCGGCGGGCTGGCGCGGGAGACGTCGAGTATCCGGCTGGGCACGATGCTGACGGCCGGCACCTTCCGGCTCCCGGGCGTGCTCGCGATCCAGGTCGCGCAGGTCGACCAGATGTCCGGCGGGCGCGTCGAGCTGGGCCTCGGTGCCGGCTGGTTCGAGGCCGAGCACACCGCGTACGGGATCCCGTTCCCGACCGCGCGGCACGCCCGGCTGGCCGAGCAGCTCGAGATCGTCACCGGGCTGTGGTCCACCCCCGTCGGGTCGACCTACAGCTTCGCCGGGAAGCACTACACGCTGACCGACTCCCCCGCGCTGCCGAAGCCCGTGCAGTCGCCCGTGCCGGTCATCGTCGGGGGGCTCGGCGAGGCCAAGACGCCGGAGTTGGCGGCGCGGTTCGCGAGCGAGTTCAACATCCCGTTCGCGTCCGTGGCGGACAGCGCGGACCGGTTCGGGCGGGTGCGGGAGGCGCTGGCGGCCCGGGGGCGGCCGGAGATCGTGTTCTCCAACGCCCTGGTGGCCTGCGTCGGCAGGGACGACGCGGAGGTCGCCCGGCGCGCGGCCGCGATCGGCCGCGAGGTCGACGAGCTGAAGGCCAACGGCGTGGCCGGGTCGCCGGCCGAGGCGGTGGACGCGCTCGCCCGCTACGCGGAGGCCGGCGCCTCCCGGGCCTACCTGCAGATCCTGGACCTCGACGACCTGGACCACCTGGAGCTGATCGCCTCGGCGGTGCGCCCCCAGCTGTAGTGCCCCTTCAGGGCAGCACCAGGGTGACCAGGGCGCCGTCGGCGTTGGCCAACTCCAGGCGGGCGCCCAGGACCTTCGCCTGGGCCAGGGCGATCGTGAGACCGAGGCCGTGGCCGCCGCCGCGCTCGCTGCTCGCGGTGCGGAACCGGGACGGGCCGTCGCGCAGCAGGTCGTCGGGGAAGCCGGGGCCGTGGTCGCGCACCCGCACGGTCAGGCCGTCCACCTCGACCGTCACCGGCGGGGCGCCGTGCCGGTCCGCGTTCACCAGCAGGTTCACCAGCACCCGCTCCAGGCGGCGCGGGTCGGTGCGCGCCGGCGCCTCGGCCAGCACCCGCACCCGCGCCGCCGGGCTCACCGCCGACACCCGCCGGCGCACGAAGTCCGCCAGCGACAGCTCCACCAGCTCCGCCCGCTCCGTCGCCGTGTCCAGCCGGGCGACCTCCAGGATGTCCTCCACCAGCGAGCGCAGCACCCGCACCCGGTCGCGGACCAGCTCCGCCGGGCGCGACGGCGGCAGCAGCTCCGCCGCGGTCACCAGGCCCGTCACCGGCGTGCGCAGTTCGTGCGCGATGTCGGCGGTCACCCGCTGCTCGGCGGCCAGGCGCTCGCGCAGTGCCAGCGCCATCGCGTCCACGGCCTCCGCGAGTTCCGTCGTCTCGTCGCGGGGACGGGCGCCGATCGTGTCGCCGACGGTCGTGCTGGCGTCGCCGTCGGCCACCCGCCGCGCGGCCACCGCCGCTCGGCGCAGGCGGCGGGACAGCGGTCCACCCAGGACCACGCCGAGCACCGACCCCAGCAACAGCACCCCGGACGAGCCGATGATCAGCACGTTGTCCAGCTGGGCCAGGGCCTCGTCCCGGTCGCGGTACGAGCTGCGCAGCGACAGCACCCGGCCGCCGGTCTCCGCCGCCGCCCAGATCCACGCGCCGTCGGGGCCCCGTTCGAGGTAGGTCGCCCGCCGGCCGCCGCTGATCGCCGCCCGCAGCGGCGCCGGCACCCGCGGGGAGTCCAGCTCGCTGCCCAGCGCCGCCCGCCCGGTGAGCCCGTAGTCGCGCACGACGAGCTGGATCCGCTCGTCCTGCACGCGGCGGGCGTCCGCCAGCTGCACCCGGCTGAACTCCGCGCGCACCAGCAGGCTCAGCGCCACCGCCACCACCGCGCTGACCACCGCGATCACCGCGGACAACCGCCAGCGCAGGCTCCGCGGGAACAGCCTCACGAACCGGTCCGCAGCTTGTAGCCGAACCCGCGCACGGTCTCGATCAGCTCCTGGCCGATCTTGGCCCGCAGCCGCTGCACGTGCACGTCCACCACCCGCGAGTCGCCGCCCCACTGGTAGTCCCACACCTGTTCGAGCAGGACGTCCCTGGTCAGCACCGTGCCGGGCGAGTCGACGAAGCACAGCAGCAGCCGCAGCTCGGTCGGGGTCAGCTCCACCGGCCGCCCGTCGAGTCGCACCTCCAGCGCCGACCGGTCGACCTCGAGCGCGCCGAACGCCGTCACCGACGGCGTCGCGGCGGGACCGACCGCGCGGCCCATCCGCCGCACCACCGCCCGGATCCGCGCCACCAGCACCGTGCTGTCGAACGGCTTGGTGACGTAGTCGTCGGCGCCGGCCTCCAGGCCGAGCACCACGTCGATCGGGTCGGCCCGCGCCGACATCATGATCACCGGCGTCGGCCCCTCCTCCCGGATCTGCCGGCACAGGCTGACGCCGTTCATGCCCGGCAGCATCAGGTCGAGCAGCGCGACGTCCGGATGGCCGGCGCGGTAGCTCGCCAGCCCGGTCAGCCCGTCGACCGCGGCGGTCACGGTGAAACCGTTGCGCTCCAGCGCGAGCTGGGTCGCCTCGCGGATCACGGCGTCGTCCTCCACCAACAGGACGCGCAGGTCGCTCACAGTTCCGCCTCCCCGGAATCAACCCTGTTGGTCGCGTTGGGCGGTGCGGGTTCGGCTCGGTCACGTACTTGTGGCTGGGTTGGGTCGCGATCCCGTGAGGTGACGGTTCCGGAGGTCGACAGAAGATGTCTCACCGCTTGGTCTCCACGAGGTCGGTGCCGTTCCAGGCGTAGACGGTGACGCGTTCGTCGGTCGGGCAGCACGGGTCGTCGGTGGACAGGTAGCGGCTCACCAGCGCCAGCAGGTGGTTCTCGCCGTCCACCAGCAGCTCCACCCCGTTCTCCAACGCCAGCAGCGGCGCCGGCGGCTCGGCGGCGAGGTCGTAGACGTAACCGGCGATGCCCCCACCGGTGGCCTCGACCGGCGCGGGCACCCGGCTGAACTTGCACGGGAACACCGTCACCACGAGCTCCGCGACGCCGTCGCCGGTGAGGTCGGCGTAGCTGTCGACCACCGGGTAGCTGCCACCGTCGCACGGCACCAGCATGCTCTTGATCTTCCGGGAGACCGCGGGGTCGGCCCGCAGCACCGCGACCGCGTCCGCCGACTTCGGCGTGCCGCTGGGCAGCGGCGGCTCGATCGGTGGCGGCTCGACCTGGCTCGCCGGGCCGGCGACCTGGACGCCGCCGGTCGTCGCGCATCCGGCGGTGCCGAGCAGCACCGCGCAGCACAGCACCGCGACCAGCCGAGGCATCCGGCCTCCTTTCGTTCGGATCCCAGCAGATCACGTCGGACCGGTGGCGGCCACACACACCCGAGGTGCTGTTACGCGGTCGCGGCACACCCGCCGGGCGGCTGTTACACGACCGTCGGCGGCCCGGCGGAATCGATCCATAGCGTCGTCGGCCAGAAGGTTCGGATACCGAAGTGAGGCCACCATGTCCGCACGACGCGCGCTGACCTGGGCCGCCCGCGGGCTGGCCGCCCTGGTCTCGGCCGCCCTGCTCGGCGCGATCGGCTTCGGTTACCTCACCTACCGGAAGACGGTCGACGACCTCGTCACCGACGACGTGATCGTGGCCGACCCGTCGGTGTCGGCCGCCGAGTCACCCCCCGAGGCGCCGCGGACGGACCAGACGATCCTGCTGGTGGGGTTGGACAGCCGCACCGACGCCCACGGGGACCCGCTGCCGCGCAGGGTGCTCGACGAGCTGCGGGCCGGCGAGGCGACCGGTGAGCAGAACACCGACACGATGATCGTGGTGCACGTGCCGGCGGACCCGGCGAGGAAGGCGTTCGCGGTGTCGCTCCCGCGGGACTCCTATGTGGACATCGCGGGCGGGTTCGGCCGGCACAAGCTGAACTCGGCCTACGCCAGGGCGAAGAACGCGAAGGCGACCGAGCTGCGGGCGTCCGGGGTGGAGGAGTCCGTGGTGGAGCGGAAGTCGCGGACGGCCGGGCGGCGGAACCTGATCGCCACGGTGAACGCGCTCACCGGCCTGCGGGTGGAGCACTACGCGGAGATCAACCTGTACGGGTTCAGCGAGCTCACCAAGGCGGTCGGCGGGGTGCCGGTGTGCCTGACCGCGGCCGTCGACGACGAGTACTCGGGGGCGCGGTTCCGGGCCGGCCGGCAGCTGCTGAGCGGGGCGGACGCGCTGAAGTTCGTGCGGCAGCGGCACGGGTTGCCGAACGGGGACCTGGATCGGGTGCGCCGCCAGCAGGCGTTCCTGGCGGGACTGGCGAACCGGATGTTCTCGGCGGGCACGCTGACCGACCCGGCGCGAGTGACGGCGCTGGTGGAGGCGCTGACCCGGTCGGTGGTGCTGGACGAGGGGTGGGACCTGGTCGCGTTCGCGCGACAGGTGGCGGACCTGACCGGGGACCGCCTCGAGTTCTCGACGATCCCGACGGGGCGGCCGAACCTGGAGACGCCGTACGACGGGAGCGCGGTGGAGGTGGATCCGGCGGAGGTCCGGGCGTACTTCCGCGACCTGCTCGACGGCCCGGCGGATGGACGCGGAGGCACGGCGGATGGGCGCGAGGGCACGGCGGGTGCGCGCGGGGGCACGCCGGAGCAGCCGGGCGGGAAGCGGGCGCCGGGCGAGCCCGAGGCGCTGGCGGAGAACGGTGCGGCCGGGCCGAGGGGCACCTACGGGATCACCTCGCCGATGGACCAGCGGCACGACGGACCGACGAAGACCGAAGGCACCTACGGGACCACCTCACCGATGGGGCAAGGGGACGGCGGGCCGATCACGGCGGACGGGGTGCCCTGTGTCAACTGACCGACCGAGCCGGGGGTTGCCGTGGTGGGTCGTCGCGCTCGGTGCGAGTGTGGTGGCCGCGGGTGGTGGGTGGTTGGGTGGCGGGTGGTTCCCCGGCGCGGTGGCGGGTGGGTGTGTGGTCGCGGCCCTGCTGGTGCGGCCGGACGGGTTCTTCACCGTCGTCGTGCAGCCGCCGGTGGTTGTCGGGGTGGTCGTGGCCGGCGCGGTGCCGCTCGGGAGGCCGGCGCTCGACGCGGCGGTCGACGTGTCGGGCACCTTTCCGTACCTGGTCGCCACGATGGCCGCGGTGGGGCTGGTCGTGCTGGGGCGGGTGCTCCACGCCCGGGCACGGCGGCGGCGAGACGCGTCCTGAAGGTGACCTCGCGGACGCGGAGGCCACCTCCAGGGCCCGTGTGGGCTACGCCGGCTGGTCGAAGCGGACGACCATCTTGCCGGTGTTCTCGCCGCGGAGCATGCCCAGGAACGCGGACACCGCGGCGTCCAGGCCGCCGTCCACGACGGTCTCCTCGGCCACCAGGTCGCCGCCGGCCAGCCAGGCGCCCAGCTCCCGCGCCATCTCCGGGAAGCGGCGGGCGTGGTCGCTCACGATGAACCCGCGCAGGGTCAGCCGCTTGCCGACCGCCAGGCCGAGGTTGCGCGGGCCCGGCGGCGGGTCCGCCTCGTTGTACTGCGAGATCGACCCGCACAGCGCCACCCGGCCGTGGTCGTTCATGGCGGTGATGGCGGCCTCCAGGTGGTCGCCGCCCACGTTGTCGAAGTACACGTCCACGCCGCCCGGTGCCGCCGCGGCCAGCTGCCGGTACAGGTTGCCGTCCCGGTAGTCGAACGCCGCGTCGAAGCCCAGCTTCTCGGTCAGCAGCGCGACCTTCGCCGCCGAGCCGGCGCTGCCGACGACCCGCCCGGCCCCGCGCAGCCGGGCGATCTGACCGGCCACGCTGCCCACCGCACCCGCCGCGCCCGACACGAACACGGTGTCCCCCGGCCGCATCGACGCCATGTCCAGCAGGCCGACGTAGGCCGTCAGGCCCGTCGAACCGAGCACGCCGAGGTAGTGCGACACCGGCACCCCCGGGATCGGCTCCAGCCGGCGCGGGGCGTCGACCAGCGCGTGCTCGCGCCAGCCGAGCCGGTGCAGCACCAGGTCGCCCGGCACCACACCGTCCACACGGGACTCCAGGACCTCGCCGATCGCCCCGCCGTCCAGCGGCTCGCCCACCTGGAACGGCGGCACGTAGGACTTGACGTCGTTCATCCTCGGCCGCATGTACGGGTCGACCGACATGAACACGTTGCGCACCAGCACCTGGCCCTCGCCCGGCGACGGGAGCTCGCGGGGCACCACGGCGAAGTTCGACTCCGTCGGCCAGCCCTGCGGGCGCGACGCCAGGTGGATCTCGCGGGTGGCGACCATCAGGCGACCCGGACGGCCACGTCGATGTTGCCCCGCGTCGCGTTCGAGTACGGGCACACCTGGTGGGCGGCGTCCGCCAGCTTCTGGGCGGTCTCCCGGTCGACCTCGGGGATGCTGACGACCAGCTCCGCCGACAGGCCGAAGCCCTCCCCCACCTTGCCGATGCCGACCTCGGCGGTCACCGAGGAACCCTCGAGCCCGACCTTCTCCCGGCGGGCCACGGCCTGCAACGCGCTGTGGAAGCAGGCCGCGTAGCCGGCGGCGAACAGCTGCTCCGGGTTCGTGCCGGCACCGCCGGCGCCGCCGAGCCCCTCGGGCATGCTCAGGTCGGCCGACAGCACGCCGTCGTCGGACTCGACGTGTCCGGCGCGGCCGGAGCCGGTCGAGGTGGCCTTGGCGGTGTAGAGCGAGGTCATGTGTGATCCCTTCCAGGTTGGTCGTCGGGGTCGAGCCGTCGGGCGCCGACCGCCTCGGTGAGCCGGACCAGGTCGCGGCGCAGCGCCTGGAGCTCCCGGGACGTCATGCCGGTGGCGCCGGCGACCTTGCGCGGCACGGTGGTGGCCCGTGCGCGCAGTGCCTCCCCGGCGTCGGTGAGGCGGACCTCGACCGAGCGCTCGTCGGCCGCCAGCCGCCGGCGGGTCACCAGACCCGCGGCCGCCAGGCGTTTGAGCAGCGGGGAGAGCGTGCCGGAGTCCAGCTCCAGCCGCCGGCCGAGCTCCTTGACGGTGGTGGGTCCGTGCTCCCACAGCACCAGCATCACCAGGTACTGCGGGTAGGTCAGGCCGAGCGCGTCGAGCAGCGGCCGGTACAGCTGGGTGACCGCGCGGGACGCGGCGTAGAGGGCGAAGCACACCTGCCGGTCCAGCTCCAGGTCGTCCACCATCTCACACCACCTCCGTCACCCCGACCGTAGCCGGAATTCGATTGCGCGCAACTCGATCGTGCGCGATATGAGTGGAACAGTGATAACGATCTCGTCCCACCGACTTGGCAACTTAGGGAAGCCTTCCTTAACGTACTGTCGTGCTTCCCATCCCCCGCTCCGGTGACAGCGTGATCGCGCATCAGGTCGACGTCGCCTACGGCCACGACGTCGTCGTGCACGCCGCGTCGCTCTCGTTCGACGCGGGCACGGTCACCGCTCTGATCGGGCCGAACGGCAGCGGCAAGTCCACCCTGCTGCGTGCCGTGGCCAGGCTGCACCCGCCGAAGTCGGGCACGGTGACCTTCGCCGACGGCGCCGACCTGCGCGCGCTCGGCGGTCGCGACCTGGCCCGGCGGATCGCGATGCTCTCCCAGAACCGCTCCGCGCCCGGCGGCCTGAGCGTGCGCGAGCTGGTCGAGTTCGGCCGCCACCCGCACCGCTCGCGCTGGGGCGGCGGCGACTCCGACGGCGCCGCCGCGGTCGACCGCGCGCTCGACCTCACCGGGCTCTCCGCACTCGCCGACCGGCCGGTGCAGTCGCTGTCCGGCGGGCAGGCGCAGCGCGTGTGGCTCGCCAGCTGCCTCGCCCAGCAGACCGGGCTGCTGCTGCTGGACGAGCCGACCAACCACCTCGACCTGCGGTTCCAGGTCGAGATCCTCGACGTCGTCCGCCACCTCGCCGACGTCGAGGGGGTCGGCATCGGGCTCGTGCTGCACGACATCGACCAGGCCGCCGCGGTCGCCGACCGGGTGCTGCTGCTGGAGGAGGGCCGGGTCACCGCCGACGGTCCGCCCGCCGACGTGCTCACCGCCGAGAACCTCAGCCGCGCGTACGGAATCCGGGTGGACGTGCACCGCGACCCGGTCGACGGGTGCATCCACACCCGCGCGGTCGGCCGCTACAACGACACGGCGCTGCGCGCCTGAGCAAGGAGAAGTCTCAATGCGCAAGTTCATCGTGCCCTGCCTCGCCGTTCTGGCGGTGGCCGCGTGCGGCACGACCGAGGACCCGACGACCGGCCAGGAGCCGACGTCCTCCTCCGGCGAGCGGATCACCGTGACCGACTCGCGCGGCAAGGAGGTCGTGCTCGACGGTCCGGCGGAGCGCGTCGCGGCGACCGAGTGGAACGCCGTCGAGCACCTGGTGGCGCTCGGCGTGATGCCGGTCGGCGTGTCCGACATCAAGGGCTACGGCCAGTGGGTCAGCGCCGAGCCGCTCGACGACACGCCCACCGACATCGGCACCCGCGGCGAGCCCAGCATGGACACGCTCGCCCAGCTGGACCTGGACCTGGTCGTGGTGACCGACTCGCTGGTCGAGGGCGCGCTGGAGCAGATCGAGGAGGACACCCCGGTCATCGTGCTGGTCGGCGGCGACGCGAACGACCCCATCGGCGAGATGTGGGAGAACGTCGACATCCTCGCCAAGGCCACCGGCACCGAGGACCGGGCCGCCGAGATGCGGACGGAGTGGGACCAGAAGGTCGCCGACGGCAGGGCGGCGGTCGCCGAGGCCGGCGCGGACGGCACGAAGGTCGCGTTCTCCGACGCGTACGCGGACTCCGGCTCGGTGAGCATCCGCCCGTTCACCGAGGGCTCCCTGATCGGCGCCGTGCTCGGTGAGCTCGGGTTCGAGGACGCGTGGTCGATGGAGGGCGACCCGGTGTACGGGCTGGCGCAGGCCGACGTGGAGGGCCTGACGAAGCTCGGCGACGACGTGCGGTTCTGGTACATCGCGAACGACGCGTTCGGCGACCCGTACGCCGACGAGCTCGCGGACAACGCGATCTGGACGAACCTGCCGTTCGTCAAGGCCGGGCACGTGCACCGCTTCCCGGACTCGATCTGGATGTTCGGGGGCCCCAGCTCGATGGCCCAGTTCATCGACGCCACCGTCGACGTGGTGAGCTGACCCGCCCGTGACCGCCCTGCTCACCCCCACCGAGGCACCCGCCCCCGCGCCGGCGCCGGCCCGCCGCGGCCGACTGTTCCTGCTGGTCGTCGCGCTCGCGGCGGCCGGCGTGGCGGGTGCGCTCGTGCACCTCACGCAGGGCACGTCGGCGGTCGGGGCGGGCGACGTGCTCGGCCTGCTGGTCGGCGCGTCCAGCGACGGCACGGTCGACATCGTCGTCGAGGCGCGGCTGCCCCGGCTGCTCGTGGCGGTGGTGGTCGGGGTCGCGCTCGGGCTCGCCGGCGCGGTGCTGCAGTCGGTGTCGCGCAACATCGTGGCCTCGCCGGACACGCTGGCCGTGAACGCGGGGGCGCACCTGGCGATCGTCACGGTCGCCGCGTTCGGGGTGTCGCTGCCACTGCTCGGCGCGGCCGGGGTGGCGTTCCTCGGCGGGCTCGGCGCGGCGGCGCTGGTGCTGGTGCTGTCCGGCGCGGGCGGCAGCGGCTCGGCGCGGCTGGTGCTGGCCGGCACGGCGATCGCGCTGGCCATGGTCGCGATGACGACGGCGTTGCTGCTGCTGTTCACCGAGGAGACGAACGGGCTGTACGCGTGGGGCCAGGGCTCGCTCGACCAGAACGGGCTGGACGGCGTGCTCACGTTCGCGCCGCTGGTCGGGGCCGTGCTGGTGGCGCTGCTGATGCTGTCGCGCCGGATGGACCTGGTGTACGTCGGCGACGACCACGCGCGGGCGCTCGGCGTCGCGGTCACCCGGGTGCGGGCGTCCGCGGTCGTGCTGGCGGTGCTGGTCACGGCGGCGGCGGTGGTGCTGGCGGGCCCGATCGGGTTCGTCGGGCTGGCCGCGCCCGCGCTGGTGCGGCTGCTGGCGAGCGGGGTGCCGGGGCTGCACCGGCACGCGGTGCTGCTGCCGGTGTCGGCGGCGGCCGGGGCGGTGCTGCTGATCGGCGCGGACGTGCTGATCCGTGCGCTGATCGGCTCGCAGAGCGCGCTCGAGGTGCCGACCGGCGTGGTGACCACGATCCTTGGCGCGGTGTTCCTGGTGGGCCTGGCGCGCACGCTGCGCGTGTCCGGGTCGACCGGCGAGCCGCCCGCGGCCGGGGTGCGGACGGGGCTGAGCCGGGTCCGGTACCTGGTGCTGCTGACGGTGCTGGTCGCCGTCACGGTCGGCGTGGTCGTGGGC
>DATABL010000223.1:0-4781 GCA_036259595.1 Actinophytocola sp. | reverse complement strand
GGTTCTTCGGGTACTTCAACCTGTTCGTCGCCGCCATGCTGATCCTGGTGCTGGGCAACGGGTTCGTGACCCTGTACCTCGGCTGGGAGGGCGTCGGTCTCGCGTCGTACCTGCTGATCGGCTGGTACACCAACCGACCGTCGGCCGCGACCGCGGCGAAGAAGGCGTTCCTGATGAACCGGGTCGGCGACGTCGGCCTGGCGCTCGCGATCTTCATCATGTTCGCCGAGCTGGGCACCACCCAGTACACCGAGGTCTTCGCCGGCATCGACGAGCTCTCGCCGGCCACGGTCACCGCGCTGACGCTGCTGCTCCTGCTCGGCGCGTGCGGCAAGTCCGGCCAGTTCCCGCTGCAGGCCTGGTTGCCCGACGCGATGGAGGGCCCGACCCCGGTCTCCGCCCTGATCCACGCCGCGACCATGGTCACCGCCGGCGTGTACCTGGTGGCCCGCGCCAACCCGATCTACATGCAGAGCGAGGACGGCCGGCTGGTCGTGGTGATCATCGGCGCGCTGACGCTGCTGATCGGGTCGATCATCGGCTGCGCGTACGACGACATCAAGAAGGTGCTGGCGTACTCCACGGTCAGCCAGATCGGCTACATGATGCTGGCCGTGGGCCTCGGCCCGTTCGGGTTCGCGCTCGGCATCATGCACCTGCTCACGCACGGCTTCTTCAAGGCCGGACTGTTCCTCGGCGCCGGGTCGGTCATGCACGCCATGAACGACGAGGTCGACATGCGCCGCTACGGCGGCCTGGCGCGGATCATGCCGTGGACGTTCGGCACGTTCGCCCTCGGCTACCTGGCGCTGATCGGCATCCCGCCGTTCTCCGGCTTCTTCTCCAAGGACGCGATCATCGAGGCCGCGTTCGGCGCGGAGGGCTGGCGCGGCTGGGTGTTCGGCGGCGCGGCCCTGCTCGGCGCGGCCCTGACCGCGTTCTACATGACCCGCCTGATGCTGATGACGTTCTTCGGCAAGCAGCGCTGGCGCGAGCTCAAGAGCGAGGACGGGCGGGACTTCCACCCGCACGAGTCGAAGGCCGTGATGGTCGTCCCGATGGTCGTCCTCGCGATCGGCTCGATCGGCGCCGGCTGGTTCTTCGCCGGCGGCGACCTGCTCGCCGAATGGCTCTCGCCGTCGCTGGGCGCGTTGCGGGAGGCCGAGCACACGGTCATCCCGCACGCCCTGGTGCCGTGGCTGACCGTCGGCCTCTCGCTGCTCGGTGTGCTGCTCGCCTGGCTGGTCGTCGGCCGCCGCGACGTGCCGGTGACCAAGCCGGAGCCGGTGTCGTTCCCGGTCCGCGCGGCCCGGCGGGACCTGTACGGCAACGCGCTCAACGAGACCCTGGTCGCCCGCCCGGGCACCTGGCTGGCCCGCGCGCTGGTCTACGTGGACAACAAGGGAGTTGACGGGCTGGTGAACGGCATCGCCGCCGCACTCGGCGGCAGCTCCGGCAGACTCCGCCGCATGCAGACCGGCTTCGTCCGGTCCTACGCGGCGTCCATGCTCGGCGGCTCGATCCTCGTCCTGGTGGCATTCCTGGCGGTGAGGTACGCATGATGAGTACTTCGAACGCGGCGTTGCTGGTCGCGCTCCTGGTGATTCCGCTCGTCGGCGCCGTCGTGGTGGCGCTGCTGCGGAACAACGACAAGGTCGCCAAGCAGGCCGCGCTGGGCTTCTCGCTGGTCGAGCTCGGGGTCGCGGTGGCGTCGTGGCTCGCCTACGACCCGGCCGGTGCGCGGCTCCAGCAGGGCTTCTCGGTCGACTGGATCCCCGCGTTCGGCGTGCACCTGTCGTTCGGCGTGGACGGCATCGCGCTGGTGATGATCGCGGTGATCGCGCTGCTGGTGCCGATCGTCATCGGCGCCGGGTGGGCGGACAAGCTGCCGGCCGAGCGCCGGGCCGGCGGGTTCTGGTCGCTGATCCTGCTCCAGCAGGCGCTCACCATCGGCGTGTTCGCCGCGACCGACGTGTTCCTGTTCTACGTGCTGTTCGAGGTCATGCTGATCCCGATGTACTTCCTCATCGGGTCCTACGGCGGCCCGCGGCGGCAGTACGCGGCGGTCAAGTTCTTCCTGTACTCGTTCCTCGGCGGCCTGATCATGCTGGCGTCGGCGATCGGCGCGTACTCGATGGCCTCCGACGAGCTGGGCCAGGGCACCTTCGACTGGGCCACGCTGGTCCAGGTGGTGTCGGACGCGCCGCTGTCCAACCAGATCTGGATCTTCCTGGGCTTCTTCCTCGCGTTCGCGGTGAAGGCGCCGCTGGTGCCGCTGCACACCTGGCTGCCGGACGCGGCCGCGGAGGCGCCGATCGGCGTCACGGTGATCCTGGTCGCGATCCTGGACAAGGTCGGCACGTTCGGCTTCCTGCGTTACCTGCTGCCGATGACCCCGGACGCGAGCGTCGAGCTGGCGCCGCTGGTGCTGGTCATGGGCGTCGCCGGCGTGCTCTACGGGGCGCTGCTGGCGAGCGGGCAGCGGGACATGAAGCGGTTCATCGCCTACGTGTCGATCGCGCACTTCGGCTTCATCGCGCTCGGCATCTTCGCGTTCACCGCCCAGGCCGAGGTCGGCGCGGTGACGTACATGGTCAACCACTCGATCTCGACCGGCATGCTGATCCTGGTGATCGGCATGGTGATCGCCCGCGGCGGCTCCTCGCTGATCGCGGACTACGGCGGCCTCGCGAAGGTCACCCCGGCGCTGGCCGGCGTGTTCCTGGTCGCGGGGCTGGCGTCGCTGTCGCTGCCCGGCACGAACTCGTTCATCAGCGAGTTCCTGGTGCTGATCGGCGCGTACGGGCCGGAGCCGGTGTTCACGATCCTCGCGACCGTCGGCATGATCCTCGCCGCGCTGTACGTGCTGTGGCTCTACCAGCGGGTGTTCCACGGGCCGCTGCGCGGCGACGCGCTGCTGAACGTGGCGGGTGGCCCGGGTACCGCGGTCGCGCCCGAGGTGGGTGCGCGCAAGGCCGTCGTCGACCTGACCGGCCGGGAGAAGCTGGTGCTCGCCCCGCTGCTGGTGCTGGTCATCGGCCTCGGGTTCTACCCGGCGCCGGTGCTCGACGTGGTCGGCCCGTCGGTGGAGGCGACACTCCAGTCGGTCGGTGTCACGGATGGAGGCAACTGAGTTGTCCGCTCTGGTTACGGCGATCTCGCTCGCCCAGGACCCGCCGGCCAAGGAGACGCTGGCGCCGATCGACTACGGCGCGATCATGCCGATGTTGATCGTCCTGGGCGCGGCGTGCCTCGGGGTGCTGTTCGAGGCGCTCCTGCCACGTCACCAGCGCTGGTCGGCGCAGGTGACCCTCACGCTGCTGGCGCTGGTCGGCGCGGGCGTGGCGATGGCGTTCTACATCGTCGACGCCCCGGCCGGCGGCGAGCTGACCCTGGCCGGCGCGATCGCGGTCGACCGGCCGGCGCTGTTCCTGTGGGGCACGCTGCTGGCGCTCGCGCTCGGCGCGGTGCTGATGATCGCGGACCGCACGGTCGAGCCGGGCGGTGCGTTCGTCGCGCAGGCGGCGATCCGGCCGGGCACCGTGCAGGACCGCGAACAGCGCCTGGGCGCGCAGCCGAACCGCCAGGACGGCGCGCGGTTCCAGATGCAGACCGAGGTCTTCCCGCTGACGCTGTTCGCGCTCGGCGGCATGATGGTGTTCTGCTCGGCGAACGACCTGCTGACGATGTTCGTGGCGCTCGAGGTGCTGAGCCTGCCGCTGTACCTGATGTGCGGGTTGGCGCGACGGCGCCGGCTGCTGTCCCAGGAGGCGGCGGTCAAGTACTTCCTGCTGGGCGCGTTCGCGTCGGCGTTCTTCCTGTACGGCCTCGCGCTGCTGTACGGCTACGCCGGTTCGGTGCGGCTGGCCGACATCGCCAACGCCGCGGCGGGTTCGGACCGCTCCGACACCCTGCTGTTCGGTGGGATGGCGCTGCTGATCGTGGGCCTGCTGTTCAAGGGCTCGGTCGGCCCGTTCCACGCCTGGACCCCGGATGTGTACCAGGGCGCCCCGACACCGCTGACCGGTTTCATGGCCGCCTGCACGAAGGTGGCCGCGTTCGGCGGGATCCTGCGGGTGCTGTCGGTCGGCCTGGAGTCCACGCAGTGGGAGTGGCGGGGGATCCTGTGGGGCATCGCGGTCGTGTCGATGGTCATCGGGGCGGTGCTGGGCCTGACGCAGACCGACATCAAGCGGATGATCGCGTACTCGTCGATCGCGCACGCCGGCTTCCTGCTGATCGGCGCGATCGTGCTGACCCCGGAGGGGCTGTCGTCGACGCTGTTCTACCTGCTGGCGTACGGCTTCACCACGCTGGCGACGTTCGGCGTGATCTCGTTGGTCCGCGACGCCGACGGCGAGGCCACCCACCTGTCCCAGTGGGCGGGCCTGGCGAAGCGGTCGCCGCTGGTGGCCGGGGTGTTCACGTTCCTGCTGCTGGCCCTGGCGGGTATCCCGCTGACCAGCGGGTTCATCGGCAAGTTCGTGGTCTTCTCGGCCGCGCTGTCCGACGGCATGGCCCCGCTGGTGGTGATCGCCCTGGTGGCGTCGGCCGTGGCCGCGTTCTTCTACCTGCGGGTGATCGTGCTGATGTACTTCAGCGAGCCCGCGCCGGACGGCCCCACGGTCACCGTACCCGGCGCCTTCACCACGGCCTCGATCACCCTGGGCGTGGTGGTCACCCTGCTGCTGGGCCTGGTCCCGGCCTTCGCCCTCGACTGGGCCGACGCCGGCACCTTCGCCCTGCGGTAACGCACGAGGCCGACGCTCCCGTACGGCGAG
>DATABL010000222.1:0-69896 GCA_036259595.1 Actinophytocola sp. | reverse complement strand
AGGTGGCGTTCGGCCGCGACGGGTACCTCTACTGGTCCCTCGGCGACGGCGGTCACGCCAACGACCCGTTCAAGGCGGGCCAGGACCTCGGCACCCTGCTCGGCAAGATCGTGCGGATCGACGTCAACCGCGCCTGTGGGCCGAAGCCCTACTGCGTGCCCCACGGCAACCCGTTCGTCGGCGTGCCGGGCGCACGGCCGGAGATCTGGCTCTACGGCCTGCGCAACCCGTGGCGGTTCTCCGTCGACCCGGTCGACGGCTCGCTGTGGATCGGGGACGTCGGCCAGGGCCTGATCGAGGAGATCAACCACATCCGCCCGTGGCAGGGTGGGGCGAACCTCGGCTGGTCCTGCCGGGAGGGCACCCCGGTGTTCGACCCGGAGCAATGCCGGCCGGGCGTGCGGTACACCGACCCGGTCTTCGAGTACGACCACTACAACGACAACTGCTCGGTGACCGGCGGCGTGGTGTACCGAGGGTCCCGGACCCCGGAGGCGTGGGGGACCTACGTCGCGACCGACTACTGCTCCACCCGCGCGTTCGCCGTGCGTCCCCAGCACGGGGGCGGCTACGAAACCGCCACGATCGGCAACTTCCCCATCCAGCCGACCGCGATCGGCACCGACGTGCACGGCGAGCTGTACGTGCTCAGTGACCTCCCGGGCTGGCTGAGCCGGGTGCGGTTCGAGCGCGTCGAGCCAGCCTCTGGCGACCAGGCGGCGAACCGCTGAACGCCCGTCCGGCCAGGCGGGTTGACGTGACGGTCCGGGCCGGTCAGCATGACTGGCTTCAACCGAACCTAGGAGCGTCCTGTGCGAGACGGGGTGGCCGAACCGCCGTCCATCGTGGCGAACGCGAAGAAGAACCGCGTGGTCCTGCACGTCGGTGCGCCGAAGACCGGCACGACCTACCTGCAGAACGTGTTGTGGCACAACCGGACGACGCTGGCCGAGAACGGTGTCCTGTACCCGTTGAGCCGACCGTTCGAGCACTTCGAAGCCACCATGGACCTCCGCGGCATGCGGTGGGACGGCCGGCGCGACCCGGCCTGGGACGGCGCCTGGGACCGGCTGGCCGGACGAGTACGGAACTGGTCCGGCACGACCTCGATCATCTCCAACGAGATCCTCGGCGGCGCGAACGTCGAGCAGATCGAACGCGCCGTCGACGCGCTGCGGCCGGCGGAGGTCGCGGTCGTGTTCACCGCGCGGGACCTCGCCCGGCAGTTGGCGTCCGGCTGGCAGGAGCACATCAAGCACCGGCTCCCGGTGACGCTGGAGAAGTTCGTCGACGACCTCATCGAGCTCGGCCGGGACGCGCCGGCGCCCTACGGTGAGATGTTCTGGAGCCTGCACCACGCGGTCGAGGTCCTCGCCCGCTGGGAGTCGGTCGTGCCCCGGGAGAACATCCACGTCGTGACGGTGCCCCAACCCGGGGCGCCGAAGGACCTGCTGTGGCACCGGTTCGCGCAGGTGCTGGGGATCGACCCACGCGCCTACGACACCGACGTCAAGGGTGGCAACCCGTCGATCGGCATCGCGCAGGCCGAGTTGCTGCGTCGGGTGAACGTCGTGCTCACCAACAAGGAGGTGCCGCCTCGGCACTCCGACTCGTTGATGCGGGTGTTGCTCGGCGAGGACATCCTGGTGCGCGCGAGCGCGAACGCGCCGAAGCCGACGTTGCCGCCGCTCCGGATGCCGTGGGTGGCCGAGTGGTCCCAGCAGCTGATCGACGGGTTGCGCAAGGCCGAGTACAACGTCGTCGGCGACCTCGCCGAGCTGATGCCGGTGCCCGGCGAGACGCCACCGCCGGCCGTGTCCGCGGACGACCTGGTCGACCCGGCGGTCGCCGCGATCACCGGCCTGCTCACGCAGCTCGCGCGGGAACGGGACGAGCTGGCGACGGTGCGCCGCGCGCTGGACAAGCCGTTCCGGGCCTGGTTGGACCGGAAGCACCCGCGGGCGGCCGGCTACGCGCGCCGCGCGTTGAACGGCGGCCGCCGCGTCACCGCGTTCGGGCGCCGTCACCTCGACAAGGACTGACAGCTACCCGTCCGCGCTGGTGAACGCGACCACGTACCGGCCGGTGTCGCCCTCCGGTTCCGCCTGGGTCGCGGTGACCGGGCGGGTCTCGCCGGTGGGCAGCTCGACGCGGGCCGTCTCCGCGGCGCGGTCCCGGTCCTCCTCGCCGAGGACGATCGTGCCCTCCCACACGCGCTTGCTGGTCCGGATCGTCGCCTGGCCCTCGATCGTGGTCTCGTCGCGCAGGACGAGGGTCGCCTGTCCCTGGTAGCTGCCCATGGCTCCATCGTCGCAGGTGGGGGAGCGGCGCGGGGAATGTGGCGGTCGGGTTGAACGACGGGCGCACAGCCACCGTATATAGGGGCGTCGATCGGGCTGGAAGGAGTCAGGAGATGACGTCTCGGGTGGTCGGGCTGATGTTGGTCGTGGCGGTCGCCATGGCTGTGCTCGGGGCCTGCAACTTCCGGGAGGGGGACGCCAGCGAGTACGGCGCGCTGGCGGGCCCGGAGCGGAACTTCCTGAATTGAGAACGACGATGCGGCGTGCGGTGCTTCGCTCGGTTGTCGCTGGTGTGCTCGCCCTTCTGGTGTCGGCGTTCCCCGCCGCCTGGCTGGCCTTCGCCGAGCAGGCCCAGCCGACCGAGGCGGACGAGTTCAGCGACCGGGACCGGGAGTTCCTCTTCACCATCCGCTACGCCAACCTCTGGGAGATCCCGATGGGTGACCTCGCGGTCCGGCGCGGGAACTCCGACAACGTGCGCGAGGTCGGCCGCACCATCAACACCGACCACAAGGCCCTCAACATCCAGGTCGAGGAGCTCGCCCGGCAGTTCGACGTCGACCTGCCGGACGCCCCGAAGTCCAGCCACCAGCAGTGGATGGACGAGATCAGCGCCGCGACCGGCGACGAGTTCGACCGGATCTTCGCCAACCGGCTCCGGGCCGCGCACGGCTCGGTGTTCGGCCTGATCGCCGAGGTTCGCGCCGGCACCCGCAACGACACCATCCGCGAGTTCGCCACGGCGGCCAACACGGTCGTGATGAAGCACATGACGATCCTCGAGGGCACCGGGCATGTCACGTCCGAGGGCCTGTTCAGCGAGGCCTCCGCCCGTGCCTCCGGCAACCCGGAGAACCAGCTCGGCGGCAGCGACCTCGCGCTCGCCGGAATCCTCGGCATCTTCGTGGTCGGCGCGACCCTCGGGCTGGTCCGCACCTTCAGCAGCAGCGCGCACGGGGCGGCCGACAGATGACCACGTTCATCGCCCTGCCCGGGCACGACGTCGGGGTCCGGGAGGTCGCCGCGCTCTCCGCGCGCGCCGCCTACGTCCTGATGTGCTTCACCCTCTGCTGGGGCGTGCTGACCGCCACCGGGTGGATCCGCCGCCTCACCGGGTACCAGGCCATCCGGTCCGGGCACATGATCCTGGCCTCGTTCACGATCGCCGCGGGGATGACGCACGCCGTCGTCTTCCTGCTGCTGCGCGAGCAGGGGCTGTCGTTCACCGGCATCACGATCCCGTTCAGCGGGCTGTTCCGGCACACGCTCGGCATCCTCGGCCTCGAGCTGATGATCGCGATCGCCATCGGGGTCGGGCTGAAGCGGTTCGTGAACTACCGGCGCTGGCTGCGGTTCCACCAGCTCGCCTACCCGGCGGTGGCGATGCTCGTGGTGCACTCGTGGTTCGGCGCGATCGCCAACGGGCACCTGTCGGCGATGTGGCTCGGCGGCTTCACCGTGCTGACCCCCGCGGTCACCCTGACCGTCCTGCGCTGCCTGCCGCCGCGCCTGCTGATCCGCGCCGGCCTGCTCGGTGCGGCGCCGGTGGCCGCCTCCCCGATCCAGGAGCCGTCGGGGGTGCAGAACGGCGTCGCGCGCACCGTTCGGGTGGCCGTGGACAACCAGCGGTGCAAGCGGTACGGCATCTGTCAGATGGAGTCACCGGAGCTGTTCACCCTGCTGGAGGACGGACGGTTGCGCTACGTCCGCGATCCGGACGACGAGAACCGGGCGGGCGCGCAGGCCGCGGCACGCGCCTGTCCCATGCGGGCCATCCACTTGCAGGAGGTAGGAAGCAAATGAGCCGGCTCGAACGTGTGGTCGTCGTGGGCGCCGGGTTGGCCGGCCTGCGGGCGGCGGAGCGGCTCCGCGAGCTCGGGTTCAACGGCGAGCTGGTGATCGTCGGCGACGAGGCCACCCCGCCCTACCACCGGCCCGCGCTGTCCAAGCAGCTGCTGACCGGGGCGATGAAGCCGGTGGACCTGATGCTGCCCGCGTACCGCGAGATCGGCGCGAAGTGGCGGCTGAACACCCCCGTCCAGTACCTCCTGCCGCAGAAGCGCACCCTGCGCCTGCCCGGCGGCGAGGACCTCACCTACGACGGCCTGGTCATCGCCACCGGCATGGAGGCCCGCCGCCTCCCCGGCGTGCCGTACCACGACCCGCGCGTGCTCGGCCTGCGCACGATGCAGGACGCGCTCGGCATCGAGCGGGCCGTGTCGGCCGGCCGCGCGCCGGTCGCGATCGTCGGCGGCGGGTTCACCGGCTGCGAGATCGCGTGCAGCATGCGGCACCTCAACCGCGAGGTGACGATCGTCGCCCGCGGGCCGAACCTGCTCGGCAACGTGCTCGGGCCGCAGCTCGGTGAGTGGACGACGTCCATGCACCGCCACCACGACGTCGACCTCGCGCTGGAGACGTCCGTGCGGCACTGGGTGCCCCGGCCGGACGGGATCGAGCTGCACCTGTCCGACGGCACGTTCATGCTGGCCTCGTGCGCGATCGTCGCCGCGGGCACCGTGCCGGCGACGACCTGGCTGCGCGGCTCCGGCCTGCCGCTGGACGACGGCGTGGTCTGCGAGGCCACCTGCCACGTGGTCGGCGCGGAGGACGTGGTCGCGGCGGGTGACGTGGCCCAGTGGCCGAACCTGCGCTTCGACGACAAGCCCCGGCGGATCGAGCACTGGCTGAACGCGGTGGAGATGGGCCGTGCGGCCGCGGAGAGCCTGCTCGCCGGGCGGGACGCGGCGCGGCCGTTCACCCCGATGCCGCGGTTCTGGACCGAGCAGTTCGGCGTGCGGATCCAGGCGGCGGGGGTGCCGAAGCTGGGCACCGAGACGATCTCCCTCGGCACCCCGCAGAAGGGCAACGGCACCGTCGTCGGCTACGTCACCGACGGCCGCCTGATGGGCGTGATCGGCCTGGACAGTCCTGGCGCCGTGCTGACCTGGACCGAGACCGTGATGCGGCACAACCCCGCGCCCGGCGAGCGCCTGGCCCCGGCCGAGCCGCGCCCGATCCCGGCGGCGGCGATGGCGAGCCGGGCCCCGAACCGCAACCGGGCGACCGGGCGCCACTCGCTGCCGACCCGTCGCGTGCCGGCCCTGGCGCCGGCGTACTGACGCGGCCGTTTGCCTTACCGGGCTTGGCAAAAGGGGGAACCGGGCGGGTCGATCCTGGACTATCGTCCGCCGGGCGTCCACTCTGAACTCGAAGGAGCGTGCCCATGTCCCGTCTCGGCAGGCGAACCTTCCTGGCCGGCTCGGCCGCCGCGGCCGTGGTCGCGTTCGACCCCGCCGGGCTGGGCTGGGTCACCGAGGCCGACGCGTCGCCGGGCGGGGTGCGCGTGCCGCACCTGGACGGCGAACTGGTCGTCGACGAGGAGTCCCTGGCCGAGGCGGCCGACGACTACGGCCACATCGTGCACCGGCGGCCGGTGGCGGTGCTGCGGCCGGGGTCGGTGCGCGACATCGTGCGGATGGTCCGGTACGCGGGCCGGCACGGCCTCCGGGTCGCGATGCGCGGGCAGGGCCACTCGACGTTCGGTCAGGCCCAGGCCGGCGGTGGGGTGGTGATCGACTCCCGCACGCTGGCGACGATCCACCAGGTGTCGCCCGACCGCGCGGTCGTGGACGCCGGCGTGCAGTGGCTCGACCTGGTGCGCGCCACGGTGGCCGAGGGCCTGACGCCGCCGGTGAACACCGACTACCTGGGCCTGTCCGTGGGCGGGACGCTGTCGGTGGGCGGGATCGGCGGAGCCAGCTCGCACCACGGCATGCAGGTCGACAACGTGCTGGAGCTGGAGGTCGTCACGGGATCCGGCCAGCACCTGCACTGCTCGCCGACCGTGCGCCCGGCCCTGTTCCGGTCGGTGCTCGGCGGGCTGGGCCAGTTCGCGATCATCGTCCGGGCCGCGGTGAAGCTGGTCCCCGCGGAGACGACGGCGAGGGTCTACAACCTGTTCTACCCGGACCTGGAGTCGATGACGGCGGCCCAGCGCGTCGCGTTGGCCGATCGGCGCTTCAGCTACCTGGAGGGCCAACTGATCCCCGCCGAGGGCGGTTGGCAGTACATGCTGGAGGGCGTCGAGTACTACACGCCGCCGTCGACCCCCGACGACGCCGCGCTCCTGGCCGGCCTGGACCCGGTGTCCAGCGAGATCTCGGACCTGCCGTACTTCGACTGGCTGAACCGCATCTACGCCCTGGTGGAGGACCTCAAGGCACTGCGCCTGCCCGGCCCGTGGATCAACGTCTTCCTCCCCGACGCCGCGACCGACGCCTACGTGTCCGACCTCCTGACCGACCTGACGCCCGCCGACGCCGGCGGCGTGGTCCTGCTGTACCCCGTGCCGAGGGCGCTCCTGACCCGCCCGTTCGTCACCGTCCCCGACAGCGACGTGATCTTCCTGCTGGCGATCCTGCGCGCCGTGAACCCCCCGAACGAGGCGGACGTCGAGCGCCTCCTCGGCGTGAACCGCGACCTGTACGAGCAGGCCCGAGCGGTCGGCGGCACCCACTACCCGGTAGGCGCCATCCCCCTCACCCCCGCCGACTGGCGCACCCACTACGGCGACCGGTACCCCGGGTTCGCCCTGGCCAAGGCGACCCACGACCCGCGGCACGTACTGGCCCCCGGCCAGGGCATCTTCCACGACCGGTGACACGAGTACGCCCATACCGGACACGGCCCCGGCACCTCGGTAGCATGACGCCCGAAGCACGGGCCGTTAGCTCAATTGGTAGAGCTGCGGACTTTTAATCCGTAGGTTCTGGGTTCGAGCCCCAGGCGGCCCACCGCAACACCTGGTCAGCAAGGCTGTAGCCGAGCCGACGAAGATCGAATCCTCAGAGAACCCCTGGTTTACTCGGGGTATCGCCGGGCCTCCCGCACGGCCGGGACGATGTTCGCGTAGGCGCCGCAGCGGCACAGGTTGCCGCTCATCCGCTCGGCGATCTCGGCGTCGTCCAGCTCGGGCTCGCCGGTGCCGGTGACCGCGCTGGGCCACCCCGGTCGAACTCGTCGAGC
This sequence comes from Actinophytocola sp., assembly GCA_036259595.1. GTDB lineage: Bacteria > Actinomycetota > Actinomycetes > Mycobacteriales > Pseudonocardiaceae > Actinophytocola. The sequence goes on along the minus strand of DATABL010000222.1, from coordinate 62,568 downwards.
ACCCCGACGGCGGAGACGACCTGGCCGGGGGTGCAGTACCCGCACTGGAACGCGTCCCGGTCGACGAACGCCTGCTGCACGGGGTGCAGCTCGCCGTCCGCGAGCCGGTGTCGCTTGCCGTCGACGAGCAGGCCGATCTCGGTATCCATGCGGCCCGAGTTCCCGCTCCCGTCCCGCCCCACACCCGCCCTACCGGCCGCCGCGGGCGCGCAGGTGGGCGCGCTCGCCCTGCGGCCCGACGAGGATGAGCAGCTCCACCGGGCCCGGGCCGGCCGAGCTGAGCCAGTGCGGCAGATGCGTGTCGAACTCGGCCGCCTCGCCCGGCTTGAGCTCCAGATCCCGGTCGCCCAGCACGAGCCGCAGGGTCCCGTCCAGGACGTAGAGCCACTCGTAGCCCTCGTGGGTGCGGGGCTCCGGCTCACCCCGCCACCTCGGCATGATCACCTTGAACGCCTGCAGCCCGCCGGCCCGCCTGGTCAGCGGGATGAACGTCATGTCCTGCCGGCGCACCGGACGCAGGTGGACGCGCGGGTCGCCGGTCTGCGGGGCGCCGACCAGCTCGTCGAGCGGGACGCCGTACGCCTTGGCCAGCGGCAGCAGGAGCTCCAGGTTCGGCCGTCGCCCGCCGCTCTCCAGGCGGGACAGCGTGCTCTCCGAGATGCCGGTGCTGGCGGCCAGGTCGGCCAGGGTGATCCCGCGCTGCCGGCGCAGCGCGCGCAACCTGGGCCCGACCGCCGCCAGCACGTCCGCGAACTCGTCCATGCGGCCGACTTTGCCGGAACGGCAAGCGACTTTGCAACCTCGGCCGACTTGAGTCGAGCGTGTCCGGCATGACGACGGACGCGGAGACGCACTGGGACCAGCACTACCGGCAGCGCACGGAGCCGGGGACGCCGAACCCGGTGCTGGCCGACCTCGTCGCGGACCGGCCACCCGGCCGGGCGCTCGAACTGGCCTGCGGCAACGGGACCGACGCCCTGTGGCTGGCCGAACGGGGCTGGTCGGTGACCGCGGTCGACGTGTCGGCCACCGCGGCTGGTGGTCGTCGACCACGGGTCGAACCGGCCGTGGGGCTGGACCACCGACGTCCGCTACCCGACCCCCGCCGACGTACTGGCCGAGGTCGACCTGCCGTCCGGCTGCCACGCGGACGTGCTGGAGCGGCGGCCGCGAGAAGCCGTCGGACCGGGCGGACAGCGCGCCACCGTGGTCGACAACGTCATCGTGGTGTCCCGACAGCGGTCACCGTTCCGGCTCATCGCGGTCCGCCCAGGGTGTCCAGGACGCGGTGGACCTCGGCCATGACGGTTCGGTCGCCGATTCCGGCGGCGATGCTCCTGGCGTTGTCCAGCGCGACCCGTGCCTCCTCGGTGCGGTCCAGGTCCCGCAGGGCGACGCCCAGCCGCAGCGACGAGTCCGCCTCCAGGCCGGGGTTGGCGGCCAGCCGCGCGATGGTGAGCGCGCGGCGGTGGTAGGCGTGCGCCTCCGGGTCTCCGATCCGCTGGTGGTGGATGCCCAGGTTGTTGAGCACGTGCCCGGCGAGGTCGTGGTCGCGCACCTGCTGGGAGACGGTGACCGCGGCCTCGTGGCAGGTCCGGGCCTCCTCGTGGCGGCCCAACTCGTCGAGCACGACGCCCAGGATGCTCAGGACGTGTCCCTCGAGGTGCCGGTCGGCCACGGTCCGGGTCAGCGGCAGTGCCTGGCGGAGAAGGGCCAGCGCGTCCTGGTGCCGGCCCTGGCGTAAGCACACCTGGCCCAGCAGCCGCAGCGCCCTGGCCTCCAGCCTCGGATCACCGATCTGCCGGGCGATGGTGAGCGCGTGCTCCAGGTGGTCCAGCGCCTCCACGTGGTGGCCCAGCCGCAGGTGGACGTCGCCGATGCGCGCCAGCTCCCAGCCCTCCAGCTCCGCGCTCTCCCGGTGCCGCGCCACCTTCAACGCGAGGGTGTGCAGTGCCATCGCGTCCGCGTAGTGCGCCCGGTTGTGCAGGTACCGGCACAGCAGGGCGGACATCTGCGTGGCGCAGACCGGCGGCCAGTCCTCGTTCGCCGCGACCTCGGCCAGGGTCAGCAGGTTCCGCCGCTCCGCGTCGAGCCAGGCGATGGCCTCCTCGGCGGAGACCAGGGGGTGCTCGGACGCCCGCATCGCGATCGCCGGGCGGCTGTGGTGGTCGTCGGGGATCACCAGGTCCATGGCCGCGGCGCTGGTGCTCAGGTAGTGGTCGAACAGGCGGTGCATCGCCTCCTCGGCCTCGTCGCGCGGCGTCTGCTCGTGGGCGTACGCGCGCAGCAGGTCGTGCATGCGGTACCGCTGGTCGCCCGCGTGCTCCAGCAGGTTCGCCCGGACCAGGTCGTCGATCCGCAGGCGAGCGGCGGCGAGTTCGACGTCGAGCAGCGCGGCACAGGTGTAGACGTCGAGGTCGTGGCCCGGGTGCAGGCCGAGCAGGCGGAACGCTCGGGCGCGGTCGGCCCGCAGGTGCAGGTAGGACCACGAGAACACCGCGCGGATCGCGGTGCGCTCGTCCCCGCCGGCGCTGAACAGGTCCAGGTGGTAGCGGTGCAGCTCGTCGGCGAGCACGATGAGCCGTTCGCGCCTGCGGGTCGTCGCCAGGTCGGCGCCGACGCGGATCGCGAGCGGCAGCAGCGCGCACCGCTTGACCAGCTCGGCTGCCCCGTCCTGGTCGGCGACCACCCGCTCCTCGCCGATGAGCAGCCGCAGCAACGTGACCGCTTCCCCCACGGGCAGGCTCGGCACCGGAACGAGGTGGGCGCCGTCCCGGGCGACGAGGCCGGGGAGCGTGTTGCGGCTGGTCACCACCACGACGCTGTCCGGGCTGTTCGGCAGCAGCGGCCGGACCTGGTCCTCGGAGGCGGCGTTGTCCAGGAAGACCAGGACCTTGCGCCGGTCGAGCCGCGCGCGGAACAACGCCGTGCGCTCGGCGAGCTCGGCGGGGATCGCGTCGCCGCTGACACCGAGGCCGCGCAGGAACGTGCCGAGCACCTGACCCGGCTCGAGGGGCTGTTCCGGGTCGAACCCACGCAGGTCCACGTACAACATCCCGTCCGGGAACTGGTTCCGGACCCGGTGCGCCCAGTGTGTGACCAGCGCGGTCTTCCCCACCCCCGGAGTGCCGCTGGCCAGCGCGACGGTCGTGGCCGGCTGCCGCTCCCGCGCGACGAGCAGCCGGTCCAGCTCGGCGAGTTGCTCGGCCCGGCCGATGAACCCGCGCACATCCGGCGGGAGCTGGCAGGGAGCGGGCACCGAATCGGGCTCGGGCCGGACCGGGTTCCGCCTGCGCCGGCCGGCCCGCTGACGCGCGGACACCGCCTCCTCGCGCAGGTCGGCCATGTGTCCGAGCGCAGGGCCGTGCACACCGAGCGCGCGCAGGATCCGGTCCAGTACCAGCGCCGTCGGCACGGTCGTGCCGGCGAGGTAGGCGTACAGGCTGCTCGGCGACAGGAACGCCTCCTCCTTGGCGAAGGCGCTCACCCTGATCTCGGCTCCGCGCGCACGTTCGGCCGCCGCCCAGAGTTTGCGCAGCTCGGCGGCGAGCTCGCTCGCCGGGACGTCGTCGTCGGTGCGGTCACGCTCGTCGGACACTGGTCGATCCCCCAGGGATCCCGGGCCGGGGCGGTACTCGTGCCCAGGCGATTCCAGATGATTCCAGCTCTTGCGGTGGACGCTTCCCAGTTGGTCCACCATGTGCGGCACACCATACGACAAAGGCGGGTGGGCGATTCGCGAGGGCTTGCGAGAAACCGGAGAAATCAGCACGACGCCGGGGTTGTTCGATCTTGCGCGTCGTCGGCGTGCGTGGCCAGGAGGTAGAGGTTTCGCTTGTGTACCAAGAAAATGTCAAGATCGGAACCGTCATGACCGCAGGGCGGCCTGGTCCGTGGGTGAGGTCCACTGTGTGCGCTACCGCGCGAAGATCGCGATTCCATTCGGACTCGGTCGGGATTTGTGCGCAGGAATTCCTGAGGTGATCGGCCGAGCGACCGGAAATTGATCGACACGAGATTGACCCTTGACGGGCTTGCATCACGATGGTTCGCTATGAATCATTCTGAATCAGGGAGAATGTGGTTGCTGGTGATCGGGCGACGGGACGGCAGGAGTGGCGATGGCCGGGGGCGGCGCTGCACGGCCGACCAGGCGTCGGCAGCTCGGTGGCGAGCTGCGCCAGGCCCGCGAGCTGGTCGGCATGTCCGGCCGGGAGCTCGCGAGCCGCATCGGCGTCAGCCAGTCCAAGGTGTCGCGTATCGAGTCCGGCCATGCGACCCCGACGGTCCTGGAAGTGTCGCGATGGGCCGACGAGGTCGGCGCCACCACCGAACGGCGCGGACAACTGGTCGCGCTGACCGAGTCGGTGTTCACCGAGGTGCACAGCTGGCCCGCCACGCTCAGCGACCGGGCGCACATCCAGGGCGAGATCGAGGAGCGCGAGATGCGTGCGCGGCTGCTGCGTACCTTCCAGCCCGCCCTCGTGCCGGGGCTGCTGCAGACGGCGGAGTACGCACGGCGGGTGATCGCCATGGGGCAGGTGTCGCGATCGGCGGAGGAGATGGCCGACACGCTCGCCGGCCGGTTGCGGCGGCAGCTGGTGGTCTACGACGAGGGCCGGCGGTTCGAGTTCGTGATCACCGAGGCGGCGCTGCGCTGGCGTCCCGGCCCGCCCCGGCTCCTGGCGGCCCAACTCGACCGGATCGCGACGTTGACCACGTTGGACAACGTCTCCATCGGCCTGATCCCGCTGGACGCGCCCGCGGCGAGCCCGACCTCACACGGGTTCGTCATCTACGAGGCCAACGACGACGGGCAGGACGCCTACGTCGAGGTCGACACCATCCACGCCAACCTGTTCGCCCGGGAGCCGGGCGACGTGACGCTGTATCAGCGGAGGTGGGAACTGCTGGCCGGTGCCGCCCTGTTCGGCGACGCCGCCCGCGCGCTGCTCGCCGAGCTCGGCTCGGAGGCACGGGCCGCCCGGGGATGACGGGCGCGCTGCCGAGCAGCCGTCGCGGCGGTGAGGCGCGGGGTGTGCCGCGGTCTGGGGGTGCGACACACCCCGCGTCACCGGGACGGGATCAGGCCCGGCGGTCGAAGCCGTCGGTGCGGACCCGGCCGAGGAACACCGCCCACCCGGAGACGACCGGCCGCATCACCGGACCGTCGGTGTTCTTCGAGTCCCGCACGGCGAACCCGGCGCCGACCGGGGTGAGCTCCACACACGATCCGTGCGCCTCGCTGTACGTGGCCTTACGCCATTCGGCGTTCGCCGGAATCTCGACAGCACAGTAGTTCTCGCGCATTTTTCCTCCGTCGTTTTTCGGTGGCTTTCTGCCGCCGTGAGAACGACGATTCAGGGCGCTCCTGGGTGGTGAGCTGGGCGTTTTACTTGCGTTCGACTGGATGAGTAGCTGGATATCGGATCAATTCGAACGAGACAGAAAGACGATGATGGCAACCAACTTCCGGATACTTGGTCCGCCGCAGGCGTACCTCGACGACCGGCCCGTCGCCCTCGGGTCGCCCAATGAGCAGCGCGCGCTCGTGCCTCTGCTGGCGCAGAGGGGAACGTTCATGTCTCGTGAGGCGCTGCAGCGGTGGGTGTGGGACCAGCCGGTCGCCAGGAACACCGTGGAGAGCCTGATGGCGGGTCTGCGCGGCCGGCTCGACGACCTGGGCCTGAGTGGCGCGCTGGTCTGCGAGCAGGGGCAGTGCAAGCTGAATGTGCCGGCGGACAGTGTTGACGTGCACCGGTTCCAAGCGCTGGTCGGGGCCGCGGGGCAGGCCGACGACGAGCGGGCGGCGGTGCTGTACCGCGAGGCGTTCGACCTCGTCTACGGGGATCCCCTCGGCGTGCTCACCGGCGAACGGTTGGGCAACTACCGCGTCGAGCTGGTCGATCGGATCGACATCGCTCGGGTCCGGTGGATGGAGGTGGAGCTCCGGCTCGGCAACCACGACCAGTACCTGCCCGAACTCGCCGCTCTACACCGCGACAAGCCGTTCGACGAGATGGTGGCCGAGCTGCTGATGCTCGCGCACTACCGCTCGGGTCGCCAGGATCTGGCACTAGCGGTGTACCGCGAAACCGCCGAATTCATCATGGACGAACTCGGCAATGAAGTGCGCGAACCACTCGCGAGAATGCACAAGCGAATCCTCGACCATGACCCCGCGCTGATCCCTGCCCGCGCAGAGGCCATCGAGGCCATCACGAAACCGGATGCCAAACCGGACGACTCGTCCGCCACCGAGGCACCCGGCGCCGTGCACATTTCGGGCAACCACGTCACCGGGGAGCGCGCGATGATCGCCGGGTCCATCACCAACCACTGGCAGACGGGTGGGTGAGTCGGATGGACCCCGACCAGAACCCGCCCCCGGCCGAGCCGGAACCGGTCGCCCAGCCGGCCGAGCCCGTCGAGCCATCGGAGCCGACACCGGAGCCGACACCGACACCAGAACCGGAACCGGAACCCGCACCGGAGGCGCTGCTGGACGAGACGGATGAGCCCGACACCGAGTGGCAGGACCAGCAGTCGCGGGACGAGAGCCTGCGGCGTCTCGGTGTCGACCTCGACGTCCTCCGTTCGGTCCGCCGGGGGGCCGCCCGCAGCCGGTACGCCGCGGAGCGGCCCCTGACGCCGTGGTCCATCTCCGACAAGGCGGCGTCGGGTGAGCGCGCCATGGTCGCCGACAGCATCTCGAACTACTTCGGCGCCGAACCGACGAAGCGGGCGCGCAGCGCGCGTCCGGTGGGACTGGTCGAGACCACCCTGGCCACCCACGTCTGGACCGCCGAGTACGGCGCGCTGCTCGACACCCTGCGCCAGTACCGGGTCGCCTTCCTGAACGGGCACGAGGGCACCGGTCGGCTGGCGACGGCCCTGGCCGCGCTCGCGGAGCTCAGCGGTAGCGACAAGGTCGTCTCGATCGACCTGGACGACGAGGCGGACCTGACCACGGTGCTGGACCAGGACGGGCTGCTGGCCACCGGGCACGGTCACGTCGTCGAGCTTTCGCCGGCCCGCCCGCCGCGCAAGCAGACCCTGGCCACGGCGGGCGGCGTACTGGACGAGAACCAGGGCTACCTGGTCGTCGTCGGTGCGCCGGTCGACGCGCTCGAGCCGTACGCGGTGCCGTTCCGCCCGCCGCCCGCCGCGCAGGTGCTCGAACGCCATCTGACCCACCTGCTGCGTGTCCAGGGCTGGTCGGAGGCGCGGTGTGCGGAGTTCGTCCGCACCTGTCGCCTCGACCCCACCGTCGCCGAGCAGCTCCGGGCCTCGTCGCGACCCGGCGAGGTGGTGACCCTCGCCCAACGCCTGGCTGAGACCGGACAGCAGGGCGGGGACCCCGCCGAGGCCGTCGCCCTGCTGCCGGGCGCGTTGCGCGACCTCGCGGCACGCATGTTGGCCGGGGCGAACCAGGACGGCGACGTGCACACGCTGCGCCGGCTGACCACGCGGATCGCCTATGCCGTCTACAACGGCCATCCGCACCCGCTGGTCTTCGAGCTCGCCGCCGCGTTGCGTGCCGCGCTGCCCGAGGAGACGCTCGCCGAACAGCCGGGGCTGGTCAGCTCCGTGTTCGCGGGCGGCCTGGAGGACCTGGTCGACGCCGAGATGCGGGGGCGTTCCGGCCCGGACCGGCCCGACGACGAGCAGCCGGCCGCCCGCCGGGCCCGGCTGGTGGACCCGACGCTGGCCAAGGCGGTGCTCGACGTGGTCTGGCACGACTACGACCACCTGCGGAACCCGCTGCTGGACTGGCTCGGTGACCTGGGCGGCGACCAGCGAGAGCGGGTCCGGATGCGGGCCGGGCAGGTGGCCGGTCAGCTCGCGGTCTTCGACTTCGGCCTGGTGTACCGCCGGTTGCTGCGGGTGTGGGCGGCCTCGGAGCGGCGGTCGCACCGGCAGGCCGCGGCGTGGGCGATGGAACGGGCGGTCCTGGAGCCGGCCATGACCCGCCGGGTCTGCCGGCAGGTCCGCGACTGGGCGCTCAGCCCGGACCCGTTCCGCAACGACACCGCCGCCCGCTGCTACGCCACCCGGCTGGGATCCGAGTTCACCGAGGACGCGCTGACCCCGCTCTGGCTGATCGCCTTCCGGCGGGAGCAGGAGGGCAGCCCCGCGGTCGCCCGCGCGCTCGCACACGTCTACCGCCCCGACGACCCGGAGTTCGCCCACGTCGTCCTCGACGAGCTGTCCCGGTGGGCCCGCGACGGCGAGCGGTGCGTGCGCGTGCACGCGGCCCGCGCGCTGACCTTCCTCGCCCACCGGCCGGCCCCGGCGCCGGACGACTGCTGGCCGGCACTGCTGTGCCTGGCCCGCGCGGACCGCGTCGCCCGGGACCGGCTCGTCGAGCTGTGGCGGGCCACGCTGACCGAACCCAGGACGGCGACGCGGGGCTGGGAAGCCCTGCTCGCCTGGTTCGTCCGGGCCGACGGCCGGGGCGAGCTCGACCAGGCGACCGAGCGGTTCGCCGGCGAGCTCCTGCACCACCACGCCGTGTACGTCCGGGCCCGGTTCCACCTCGAACTCTGGCGGCACCGCTACCCCGAGCTGTCGATCCTGCGGCGCCTGCACGACAACCTCTCGAAGGGAATGAGCACATGACCACAGCAGCACCGACCCCGCGGCGAGGCCTCTTCGCCAGGATCCGCGGCTGGTTCACCCGGCCCGTGCTGACGCCGGCCGACACGGTGGTCCTCGAGTACCGCACCGGTGACCCGATCGTCGTGCCGGCCGACGGCGGGGTCTTCACCTTCACCGTGGAGTACGACCTGACCTGGTCCGCCCGTGGTGTCTGGGCGGAAACGCTGCGCGAGCGGGTCGACCGTTACCACGACAGCGCGGTCCGGGCGCTGCGCACCGCGATCTGGCCCATCTCCCGCGCCACCGAACCGCACCGCCCGGAGGACGCCGAGCGCGCGATGAACGAGGCGCTGCGCGACGGCTGGTGCTACGGCGAGGAGACCGGCGAGCTCGTCGCCTGCCGGGCCAGCGTGCGGGTGCTGGCCGACGGGCGGGTGCTCGACCGGCACCTGCCGCTGTGGGAGCGGCTGGTCGAGCTGGACCTGCGGTACCGGGTCGAGCATCGGCGCATCGACCACCTCGTCGACCTGCTGGAACGGTGGCGGGACGTGCTGGCGGAGTTCGGCTCCACCCCGCTGGTCGTCCAGGCGGCGACGCTCACCGACACCGACCTCGCCGCCGCGCTGGACGGCCTGGCCGACCGGCAGCTCGCGTTGGGCACCGACCTGGTCAGCGTGCTGGAGAAGGCCCGCAACGGCCACGGACGGATCGGCATGTTCGAGCTGGCCGAGTCCTACGACCTGGCGGCGCGGACCTTCGCCCGGCAGGCGGGGGTGCGCGAGGACGTGCTGGCCGCGGCCGAGGAAGCGGGTGCGGCATGAGGAAGGGGATCAGCGTCACCGCGGTCGCCGCGCTGCTGGCGGTGCCGGCGCTCGCCGGCTGCAGCTTCTTCGACGAGGCCGAGGGCGTGGGCGCGTGCGACTGGATGACCGCCGGGTCCGCGGGGGACGCCGGCCGGACGATCGTCCTGCTGGACCGGTCGGCCTCCACCGCCGGGGCCACCGGACCCGACTACGTCTCCGCGCTCGGGGGCGTGGTCCACGACGCGGTCGAGGCCGGACACGTGGTGTACGTCGGCACGTTCGACGGCACCGCGAGCACCGTGCGGTGGATCGCGGAGGGGTGGGTGACCGATCGCGGCCGGAACAAGGAGAGCAACCGGGAGGCCGACCGCGACACGGCGCGGACGTGTCTGCGGACCGAGCTCAAGCGGGCGGCCGCCGTGCCGGCGAAGGCGCCCGGTACCGACGTCCTGGGCGCGATCGCCGTGGCCGGGCAGGAACTGGCCGGCACCGAGGGCGACCGGCGGATCGCGGTGGCCACCGACGGACTCGCCACCACCGGGTGCGCGGACCTGACCCGGGTCACCGTCGGCGACCTCGCGATGATCGGGCCGATCGACCGGCTGTGCCGTGAGCGCGGGCTGCCCGACCTGTCCGGGACGGCGGTGACGCTGCTGGGCGTCGGGCACCCCGGCGACGGTCACCCCGTGCCCTCCACGCTGCAGCTGGAGTGGCTGGCGTCGCTGTGGTCCACGCTGTGCGAGAGTCTGCGGGCGAGCTGTGCCGTGTCCACCACGCCGGTGGCGGAGGCGCGGGTGCGCACCGCGGCCGACGCCCCACCCGACCCGGTCGTGTCGTTCCCTCCGGCGGAGCGGGGCGTACGACAGGCCGACGGCTCGGTCGTCTACCGGCTGGACTCCTCGGTGCTGTTCACCCCGAACGACTGGACGTTGAGCGCGGCCGGCAGGTCCGAGCTGACCGCCGTCGCCGCCGACATCGCCAAGCGGCCGGCGCCGCGCGTCACCGTGGACGGCTACACCGAGGCGCAGGCGAGCGCGCAGGCCAACCGGACGCTCGCCCAGCGGCGGGCGAACGTCGTCCGCTCGTTCCTGGCCGGCCTCGGTGTGCACGTCGCGCGCGCGACCGGGCACGCCGGCACCGCGCCCGGCTGCCCGGCCCCGGCGGCCGACGACCGGTCCCGGCAGTGCAACCGGCGGGTCGACGTCGTCGCCGCACCGGGGAGCGGGACGCCATGACCGAGAACGGAGCGCGCACGCTCTACCTGCACACCCCCTGCCCCAAGGGCATGCCGTGCCACGGCGCCCCACCGGAGCCGTCGGTGGAACACCCGGCCTACCGGCGGGACGAGTTGAACAACGAGGAGGCCGCCGAGGTCGTCGCGGCCAGGACCGCCGCCGACCGGACCGTGGCGGCCGCGCGGCCGGAGATCGACGCCGGTGTGGCCGCCCTGCTCGACCACGAGCGCGCGGCGGCGGACGCGTTGCGCCGGTTGCACGTGTTCCTCCAGGGCGGCGCGCTCGCCAGGAGATGGGCCGACGTGCGCCGGGTGTGGCACCGGCACCGGTCCGACGGCGCGGAGGACCGACGGGTCCGGCCGGCGTGGGCGAAGTGGGCGTTGTGGCTCGCGGTGCCGGCGGCCGGCCTGTACGACACCGCGTTCTTCGCCGTCGTGTTCCTCACGCTGGTCGACGTCGAGCCGAGCCCGACGAACCCGGTGTTCTACGTCGCGCTGCTGCCCGGGGTGATGGTCACCGTGGCGCTGCTCGTGGCGGGGCACTGGCTGGGCGAGGCCCTGTTCCGCTCCCGGGAGCGCGCCGAGCGCAGCCTGATCCGGAAACGCCGGCGCCGCCCGCACCGGCAACGCGAACGCGACGACCTGCCGTGGGCCCGTTGGTGGTTGCCGACCGGGTTCGGCCTGCTCGTGCTCGGCACGCTGGCCCTGTGGGCGGTCCTGCGGGCACGTGACTCGCAGACCGGTGCGGTCAGCACCCCCACCGACGCGGTCACGCTGTTGTTGCTGCTGTTCAGCGTGACCGCCATCGCGGTGAAGGCGATCTACCACAACCCCCACGCGGACTCGGCGCGCGGAGCGGACCGGCGCCTCGCCGCCGCCGGCGCCACCGGGGACACGCTCGCCACCGACGCCGGTGTCGCCGTCGCCGCGTTCGCCGCGGCGAACGAGCGGCTGCGCGGGTTGCTCGCCGAGCTGACGGCGCAGGGCTCCCGGCACCTGGACCAGGCCTGGGAGCACATCCTGCGGCGCCGGCACGAGCACGGCCGTGCCGGCCCCCACGCTCCGGTGTTCGAGCCGGGGCGGCGGCGTCCGCTGTTCGGCGCCCTGGCCGAGCCTCCACTCTGGACCGAGCCGATCGAGGACGGCCGCCAGCTGCTGCGCGACGACGAGGTCACGGCGGCACGCGAACGGCTCGAGCACCTGCGAGCCGAGCTGGTCGAGCAGTGCGCCGAGGTGACCGGATCAGGGCGTGAGTGAGTCGAGGCCGCCTCGGTCCCGGGCCTGTCGTCGCCGCTGGTCCAGGGATGCCACGGGCGGTCCTCGCGCCGCTGTCCACCCGGGACCGCGGCGACATCGACCTGCTTGTCCGCCTGGCCCGAGGCGACGAGTCGGTGCGTGCGGAGCCGGTCTGGCCGGAGACCGCCGCCAGAGCTGACGCCCGGTACGCGCGGACGCGCACGATCGTTTCCGACGTTCCCACGCCGGCGGGACCTCCGACTCCTGTCGGTGGGACATGTCGCCCGGACCCTCGAGGAAAGCCGAAAAAGTTTCGGCTCGGCTCCGGTCGACAGCCCCGAGGCGGCGTCATGGATGTGCGGACTCAAAGCGGACACGCCGGGTGGCGGTCCGCGCTCGTCGTGCTCGGCACGCTCGTCGTGTCGGTCGCGCTGGCCCTCCTCGCCCGACAGTTGGTGGAGGAGGGGCTTTGGACCACGCTCGACCTGCAGGTCTTCCACGCCAGCGGCACCGCGGTGTGGAACGGGGACAACCCGTACCTGTTCTGGCTCCCGCAGGCCGAGCTCAGCCTCGTCTACCCGCCCTTCGCCGGGTTGCTGCTCGCCCCGCTGTCACTGCTGTCCCTGGAGGTGATGCGGATCGTCTGGTTCGCCGGGATCTTCCTCGCCCTACAGGGTGTCGTCTGGCTCGCCACCGGCTGGGTCGGCGTCCGGCGCGCCTGGGTGCGGTTGGCGGTGGTGCTGTTCGCCGCCGGCGTGTTCCTCGTGTTCGACCCGGGTTGGCAGGAGCTGTGGTCCGGCCAGGTCAACATGTTCCTCACGCTGCTGGTCGTCGCCGACCTGTGCCGCCGGGACGGGGCGCGCGGGCGCGGGATCATGATCGGGATCGCGGCCGGGATCAAGCTCACGCCCGGCCTGTTCGTCCTCTACTTCCTGCTCACCCGCCGGTTCCGGGAGGCGTGGACCGCCGTCGCGTCGTTCGCGGTGACCGTCGCCGTCGGGTTCGCGGCCATGCCGGGTCCGGCGTGGACCTACTGGACCAGCCACGCCTGGGACGCCGACCGGATACACCCGCACCCCGGCATCCAGTTCAACCAGAACCTGCGCGGCATGCTCGCCCGGCTGCTGCACGACCCGGACGTGCTCACGTCCTGGCTGGCCGTCGCCCTGGTCGTGCTCGTCGGCGGGCTCGCCGTGTGCGTCGGGCTGCACCGGCGGGGCCTCGTCCGCGAGGGGGCGGTGCTGGTCGGCGTGGTCGCGCTTCTGGTCTCCCCGGTGTCGTGGGCCTATCACTGGGTCTGGCTGGTGCCGGTGTTCGTGGTGCTGACCGCGCTCGCGGTGCGCACCCGGTCCTGGCTGTGGGGCGCGGCGGTGCTGCTCGCCGCGGCGGCGTCCTTCCTCGCGCCCTACACGTGGATGGGCATGGAGGCCGCGGTCACGCCGACCACGCTGGGTCAGCAACTCGAGACGAACTCGCTCACCATCGTCGGCCTGCTGCTGCTCGTCGCGGGCGCGCTGACCTTGCTGTTCCCCCGCCTGTCCCCGCACCCGCGCGCACCGGAACAGCCGGCGGCGGGGACCGCGTCCCGATCGGTGGCGCGGTGAGCCCCCGGCCCGTGCAGCCCACGCTGTCGGTCATCGTGCCGGCTCGGGACGAGGCGGAGAACCTGCCGGTCCTCGTCGAGCGGATCCGGCTGGCCGTCGCCGGGCGATGGGACTACGAGCTGGTGGTCGTCGACGACGGCTCCACCGACGGCACGCCCGTGGTGGCGGTCGCGCTGGGACGTGCGCACCCGGTGGTGGTGATCACCCGGACCGGTCCGCCGGGCAAGGGTTTGGCCGTCGCGGACGGCATCGCCGCCAGCGGCGGGAGGATCGTCTGCATGATCGACGCCGACCTGCAGTACCCACCGGAGGCCATTCCAGCCATGGTCGCCATGGTCGACACCGGGTGGGCCGACCTCGTGGTGGCCAACCGGACCATGCGCGACGGCGACCCCGTGCGACGCCTCTTGAGCAGGGTCTCCTACCAGGTGCTGCAGACGATGCACGGGCTCGGCGTCGACGTCCAGTCGGGTCTCAAGGTCGTCCACCGGGCGGTGCTCGACCGGGTCCGCCTGCATCCCGACGGGTGGGCGTTCGACCTGGAGCTGCTGGTGCGGGCCCGCGCGGCCGGCTTCACCATCGGCACCCACGACATCGTCTTCGCCCGCCGCATGCACGGACGGACCAAGGTGCGCCTCGGCGGGGCGAGTTGGCAGGTGCTGCGCAACGCGTTGTGGCTGCGTGTCTCGCCGCCCCGGTGAGCAGGTGGGGCGCGGCGCCGCCCTACCGGTTCGCCAGCGCCTGGGCCACGTCCTCGAGCAGGTCGTCGGGGTGTTCGATTCCGCAGCTGAGGCGGATCAGGTCGTCGTGGACGCCGGCTCGGGCGCGGGCTTCGGGGGTCATGCCGGCGTGGGAGGTCAGGGACGGGCGGGTGACCAGGGACTCGACGCCGCCCAGGGACGGGGCCACGGCCGGGAGGCGCAGCGCGGACAGGAAGGCCTCCGCGGCCTCGACGCCGCCGGTCAGGCGGAAGCTCAGCATGCCGCCGAAGCCGGACAGCAGTTCCTTCGCGTGCGCGTGGTCGGGGTGGTCGCTCAGGCCCGGGTAGTTCACCGCCGACACCTCGGACCGGGTGGCGAGGAACTCGGCCAGCGCGGCCGCGTTCGCGTTCTGGGCCCGGACCCGTAGCGCGAGCGTCTTCAGGCCCCTGGCCAGCAGGAACCCGGCGTGCGGGTCCAGGCTGCCGCCGTAGATGTTGAGGGTCTCGCGTACCCGGTCGACCAGCGCCGTCGAGCCCGCGACCGCGCCGGCGACCAGGTCGGAGTGGCCGTTGAGGTACTTCGTCGCGCTGTGGAAGACCAGGTCGAAACCGGCCGCGAGGGGGCGGAAGTTGACCGGGCTCGCGAACGTGTTGTCGATCACGCTGACCAGGCCCTCGGCCCGCGCGAAGGACACCACCTCGGGCAGCGCGCCCACCCGCATCAGGGGGTTGGTGATCGTCTCGACCAGGAACGCCTTGGTGTTGGGGCGGCGCGCCGCGGCCCAGGACGACGGGTCGTGCGGGTCGACGAACGTGTAGCTCCAGCCCAGCCGCTCGGCGTGCGCGGTGAGGAAGCCGTGCGTGCCGCCGTACAGCACGTCGCCGACCAGCAGGTGGTCGCCGGCGCCGAGCAGCGAGTGCAGGATCGTGGTCACCGCGGCCATGCCGGACGCCGTCGCGACCGCGGACTCCGCACCCTCCAGCGCGGCGAGCTTGTCGTGCAGGTACGCCTGCGACGGGGTCGAGTTCAGCCGCAGGTACTGGATGTCGTGGTAGCTCTCGCCCGGCTCGGAACGGAACACGGTGCCCTGGTAGATCGGGAACACCACCGAGTTCTCCGGGCCCGGCGACCGCTCGCCGGCGTGCACGGCCTGGGTCTCGATCCGCGAGTCCTGCATTTCGCCTCCTCATGCCTGCCGCGTAGGCCCAGCGTACGGGGCCGCGTTGCTCAGCCTTCGAGGGGCAATTGCGCAAATCGCCCTAGCTTCACCGCAGGCAATCATGTGGAAAGGAACCGTCTCATGGCCACAGAATCCGCCGGCACGCTCGGGCGCGAGGAACTGATCGAGGCGTACCGGGTGATGCGGACCATTCGGGCGTTCGAGGAGCGGGTCCACGCCGAGTTCGGCTCCGGCGAGCTGCCGGGCGCGGTGCACCTCTACGCCGGCCAGGAGGCGGTCGCCGCCGGCGTGTGCGGCGCGCTCGTCGAGGGCGACTACATCGCCAGCACCCACCGCGGGCACGGGCACGCGATCGCGAAGGGCTGCGACATCGGCGCCATGATGCGCGAGCTGTACGGCAAGGCCGGCGGCTCCTGCAACGGCAAGGGCGGCTCCATGCACATCGCCGACTTCGAGCGCGGGATGCTCGGTGCCAACGGGGTCGCGGCCGGCGGCGCGCCGCTGGCGTGCGGGTCGGCGCTGACCGCGAAGATCCTGGGCAAGCGGCACGTCTCGGTCGCCTTCGTGGGCGACGGCGCGGCCAACCAGGGCTCCTTCGCCGAGAGCCTGAACCTGGCCACGGTCTGGCAGCTCCCGGTCGTGTTCGTGGTGGAGGACAACGGGTACGCGCAGGCCACCGGCACCCGCTACCACCTGCGCGGGCTGGACGTGGCCCGCCGCGCCGAGGCGTTCGGCATGCCGGCGTCCATCGTGGACGGAACCGACTACCTCGCGGTGCGCGCGGCCGCGGACGCCGCGGTGGAGCGCGCCCGCACCGGCGGCGGCCCCTCGCTCATCGAGTGCAAGGCCGGTCGGTTCTTCGGCCACATGGAGGGCTTCGACCAGCAGGGCTACCGCGGCGCCGGCGAGGTCGACCGGCTGCGCGCCGAGGACTGCCTGGTCCGGTTCACCGCGGCCGCCGGACTGTCCACCGAGGACACGAACGGGGTCGACGTCACGGTCGAGGCGGCCGTCGAGGTCGCGGTGGCCGAGGCGAAGGCCGCGCCCGCCCCGGAGGCGGCCGAGCTGCTCACCGACGTCTACGTCTCGTACTGACAGCACCGAGGGAGAAGAGGAAGATGACTCAGCCGCAACGAGTGCTGTCCTACCTGGAGGCACTGAACGAGGCGCTCGCGCAGGAGCTGGCCGCCGATCCGTCGGTGGTGGTGTTCGGCGAGGACAACGTCGGCGGGCACGGCTGCGACGGCACCATGGGCCACGCCTGGGGGCCGACCCGCGGACTGCACAACCAGTTCCCCGACCGGATCCTCGACGCGCCGATCACCGAGTCCGCGTTCGTCGGCGCCGCGGTCGGTGCCGCCGCGACCGGTCTGCGCCCGGTGGCCGACCTGCTGTTCGTCGACTTCGCCGGGGTCTGCTTCGACCAGATCCTCAACCAGGCCGCGAAGCTGCGGTACATGGTCGGCGGCAAGGCGGCCGTGCCGATGGTGCTGCGCTGCATGTGGGGCACCGGGATGCGCCGCGGCGCGCAGCACTCCCAGGCGCTGTACTCGCTGTTCACCCACATCCCCGGGCTGAAGGTGGTCGCGCCGTCCAACCCGGTGGACGCCAAGGGCCTGCTGGCCGCGTCCATCCAGGACGACGACCCGGTGATCTTCTTCGAGCACAAGCTGCTCTACTTCGGCAGCCGCGCGGTGGTGCCCGAGGAGCGGTACACGATCCCGCTCGGCGAGGCGAAGGTCGTGCGCGAGGGCGGCGACGTCACCATCGTCGCGATCGGGCGGATGGTGAACGAGGCGCTGGCCGCCGCCGAGCGGCTGGCCGCCGAGGGTGTCGAGGCCGAGGTCATCGACCCGCGCACGCTGTCGCCGTTCGACTTCGACACCGTCTACGCGAGCGTGGAGAAGACCAGCCGGCTCGTGGTGGTCGACGAGTCCAACCCGCGCTGCTCGGTCGCCACCGACATCGCCGGCACCGTGGCGG
This sequence comes from Actinophytocola sp., assembly GCA_036259595.1. Taxonomy (GTDB): domain Bacteria; phylum Actinomycetota; class Actinomycetes; order Mycobacteriales; family Pseudonocardiaceae; genus Actinophytocola. Next base: position 45,226 of record DATABL010000222.1, on the reverse strand, counting down.
AGAACCGGTTCGCCGCGCTGTCGGCCGCGGTGCGCACGGTCACCGGCCCGCACGCGCCGGTGCCGTTCAGTCCGGCGCTGGAGGACGCGTTCCCGCCCAACGCCGACAAGATCGTCGACGCGGTTCGTTCCACCCTTCCGAGTTCCGTAGTCAGCAAGGCATCCTGAGGAGTTGACCATGTCCGACCACCCCAACGTCCAGCTGATGGAGAAGGTCTACGCGTCGTTCGGCGTCGGCGACGTCGAGACCGCCGCCACCTACTGGCACGAGGACTCGGTGCACCACTACCCGGGCCGCAACCCGCTGTCCGGTGAGCACATCGGCATCAAGGACTCCACCGCGTTCGCCAACAAGATGTGGGAGCTCACGAACGGCAACATGCGGATGGACGTGCTGGAGATCGGCGGCAGCGACAACCACGCGTTCGCCATCCTGCACACCCGCTACGAGCGCAAGGGCCGCGTGCTGGAGATGCCGTTCATCAACGTGGCGCGGATCGTCGACGGGAAGATCAAGGAGTTCTGGACCTACCCGAACGACGTGTACGCCGTCGACGAGTTCTGGAACGCGTGAGCCGCATGAGGATCATCGCTGTCGGAGCGAGCGTCACCGGCCTGGCCGCCGCGGCCGCGCTGGCCGACGCGGGCCACCAGGTGCTGCTGGTGGAGCGGGAGTCCGCCGAACCACCGTCCACACTGGACGAAGCGGCGGACGGCTGGGCACGGCCGACCGTGCCGCAGGCCGCGCACTCGCACGCCTTCGGCTCGCGGGGCACCAACCTGCTGCGCGACCGGCTGCCCGACGTCTACGAGGCGTTGCTCGCGGCCGGTGCGGGCACGGTGAACCTGGCCGACCACCCGCCGCCGATGCTCGGCGACTTCGAGCGCAGGCCCGAGGACGACGAGCTCAACATGATCACCGCCCGCCGCTCGGTGTTCGAGTGGGTGCTGCGGGAGCGGGCGCTGTCCCGCCCCGGGGTGTCGGTCCGCACCGGCGCCACGGTCCGCGGCCTGCTCGCCGACGACGGACCGGTCCGCGGGGTGCGGCTGGCGGACGGCACCGAGCTGACCGCCGACCTGGTGCTGGACACGAGCGGCCGGAAGACCGCCGCGCCGCAGTGGCTCGACGCGGCCGGCCTGCCGGTGCCCGAGCAGACCAGCGAGAGCTGCCGGATCACCTACTACACCCGCTACTACCGCCGGCTCACCCCGGCGCCGCCCGGCCCGCTCAACCGCGGGTTCGGCGCGGGCGGGCTGTGGGACAGCTACACCGCGGTGCTGTTCCTCGGCGACGGCGACACCTTCTCCATCTCGCTCGGCGTGCTGCCGGACGACAAGGAGCTGAAGGCGCTGCGTACCGAGGAGGCGTTCACCGCGGCGATCCGGGCCACCCCGCTGCTCGCGGGCTGGGTCGCGCCGGGCAACTCCGAGCCGATCTCGCCGGTGTACGCGATGGGCGGGCTGGACAACAGCTCGCGGCTGGCGGACCCGGCCGGTGACCTGCCGGTCGGCTTCTACGGCCTCGGCGACTCGGTGTGCACGACCAACCCGGCCTACGGGCGGGGCGTGTCGCTGGCGCTGGCGCACGTGTTCGAGCTGGTCGACCTGCTCGCCGCGCACCCGACCGTGGACCGCGCGCAGGCGGCGCGGTTCGCCGGGGCCAGCAAGGCGCTGCTCGCGCCGTGGCTCGGCGAGTCGATCGCCAACGACCGCGGCCGGGCCGGGTTGTGGGCGGCCACGGTCGCCGGCGAGCGGCCGCAGGCGCCCCCACCGGGCGTGCTGACCTTCGGCGCGGTCGTCGGGGCGTCCACCAAGGACGCCGAGGTCTGGCGCCGGGTCGCCCAGGTGATGATGTCGCTGGTGTCCCCGGCGGAGCTGTACGCCAACGACGAGATCAAGCAGCGGGTCGGCCGGGCCCTGGCCGGCGGCCCCCCGCCGCAGCTCCCCGGCGCGAGCCGCGCGGAGCTGGTCGCCGCCGTCCAGGCGGCCACCGCGGGTCAGCAGGCCGCCTGAGAAAGCCCCGGAGGTCACCTTCGAGACGCCCAGCGCCTCGAAGGTGACCTTCAGGGCATGAGAAGCGAGGAGGAGCCATGCGGCTGGCGGTGTTCGGCGCGACCGGGGGAACCGGGCGCGCGGTGATCGCGCAGGCCTTGGCGGCCGGTGACAAGGTGACCGCGCTGGCCAGGGACCCCGCGGCGCTGGCGGAGTTCGGCGACCGGATCACCGTGGTGGCCGGGGACGTGCTCGACCCGGACGCGGTCGCCCGGGTGGTCACGGGGTCGGAGGCGGTGATCTCCGCGCTGGGCATCGGGATGCGCCGGCACGCCACGACGGTGTACTCGCAGGGCACCGGGAACATCGTCGACGCGATGCGGGCCGAGGGCACCGGACGGCTGCTCGTGGTGTCCACGTCGTCGCTGGAGGTCCCGTCCCCCAGGCGGTTCGCGGAGTGGTTCCTCGCGCGGTTCCTGCTGCACAAGATCCTGGCCAAGCCGTACGCGGACATGGCACTGATGGAGCGGCGGGTCCGGGCCAGCGACGTCGACTGGACCCTGGTGCGCGCCGCCCGGCTCACCGGCGGTCCGGTGACCGGGAAGTACCGCACCGCCCTGGGCGAGAAGCTGCGCGGCTGCTGGTCGATCTCCCGCGCCGACGTGGCGCACTACCTGCTCGCGCACGTCGGCGACGCGTCGACCTTCCGGTCCACGGTGGAGATCGCTTACTGAGGGGGCCGGCCCGGCGGCGGGCCGAGCGGGCCGGACAGGTGGCAGTGCGCGACCAGCCAGCTCCCGCCCTGCCGGGACAGCACGAGCGTGGCGCGGAACTCCCCGGTCGCCGGGTGACCGTGGTAGCTGCCCTCCTGCTGCTGCACGGCCAGCACGACCGCCGTGTCGCCGTACTCGCGCACCTGGACGTCCCGCAGCTCGAACGCCTCCGGCACCAGCGCGCCCGAGCGGTAGCGGTCGATCCACTGGTCCTTGGTGAGCACGAATCCGAGCGGGCCCACGCCCTGGAAGTCGGCGGTCAGCAGGGTGTCGAGCGCCTCGGCGTCGGCGCCGCGCTCGGCGGCGGCGAACTGCTCGATGGTGGCGGAAACAGTCATGTCCCGACGATAGTTCCGGTCGTCTCGCGGACCGCTCGAAGGTGAATCGGGGCCGAATCGGGCCACTGTCCCAGCGCGTCCGTGATCACCGACCGATGCTCTCGGGACACCCGCCGCCACAGACTGGCCCCGGTGTGGTGAGGAGGACGAGAGCAACCATGGTGACCTCAAGCGAATCCGACCGGCAGCCCGACGCGCCCGAACCCGTGGCGATCGTGGGCATGGGTTGCCGGCTACCCGGCGACATCGACTCACCCGAGGCGTTCTGGAACGCGCTCGTCGACGGCTTCGACGCGATCGGCGAGGTGCCGCCGAACCGTTGGGAGCACTACGAGGCTGCGCCGGAGAACGCCGCCGCGGTGCGGAAGGTGTCCCGGCGCGGCGGCTTCGTGTCCGATGTGGACTCCTTCGACGCCGCGTTCTTCGGGGTGTCCCCGCGCGAGGCGACGCTGATGGACCCGCAGCAGCGGATGACCCTGGAGGTGACCTGGGAGGCGCTGGAGCACGCCGGGATCGTGCCGGGGGACCTCGCGGGCACGAACGCCGGTGTGTTCGTCGGCGTCAACACCGACGACCACGGCCGCAAGCTGTTGGAGGACCTGCCGCGGATCGAGGCGTGGACGGGGATCGGCTCGTCCATGTGCGCGGTCGCCAACCGGGTCTCCTACGTGCTGGACCTGCACGGCCCCAGCATGGTCGTGGACACCGCGTGCTCGTCGTCGCTGGTGGCGCTGCACCTGGCCTGTCAGAGTCTGCGCCAGGGCGAGACCCCGGTCGCGATCGCCGGCGGGATCATGCTGATGGTCGCCCCCGGCCTCACGATGGTGATGGACACCGCGGGCGCGCTCGCGCCCGACGGCCGGTCCAAGTCGTTCGACGCCTCCGCCGACGGGTACGGCCGCGGCGAGGGCTGCGGCGTCGTCGTGCTCAAGCGGCTGTCCGACGCGCGCCGTGACGGCGACCGGGTGCTCGCGGTGATCCGGGGCAGCGCGGTCAACCAGGACGGCCGGACCAACGGGATCATGGCGCCCAGCGGCGAGGCGCAGACCGAGATGCTGCGCCAGGCCTGTACGCAGGCCGGCGTGGCGCCCGAGTCGGTGGACTACGTGGAGGCGCACGGCACCGGCACCCGGGCCGGCGACCCCATCGAGGCGGGCGCGCTCGCGTCGGTCTACGGCGCCGGCCGCCCGGTGGACCGGCCGTGCCTGGTCGGCTCGGTCAAGACCAACATCGGACACCTGGAGGCCGCGTCCGGGATCGCCGGGGTGATCAAGGCGGTGCTCGCGATCGAGCACGCCGCCATCCCGCCGAGCCTCAACTTCGACACCCCGAACCCGGACATCCCGTGGGCCGAGAGCGGCCTGCGGGTGGTCACCGAGGTCACCCCGTGGCCGAGCACCGCCGGGCCGCGCCGGGCCGGGGTGTCCGGCTACGGCTACGGCGGCACGATCGCGCACCTCGTGCTGGAGCAGGCGCCCCGGCTGGACCAGCCGGTCACCGCGCTGGACAAGGGCACCGCGCAGCGCGTCTACCCGCTGTCCGGCAACTCCCCGGAGGCGGTGCGGGAGTACGCCGTCCGGCTGGCCCAGTGGCTGGCCGGCGACGGGCTGCGTGCCGCGGACGCGGAACTCGCCGACGTGGCCTACACGCTGACCCGCCGCCGCAGCCACCTGGCGCACCGCACCGCGATCACCGCGACCGGTCAGGAGGAGCTGATCGCGCGCCTGCGGCAGGTGGGGGTGGACGAGCCGGGCGACGGGATCACCGCCGGGCAGCCGCTCGACGGTGCCGCCAAGGGCGCGGTGTGGGTGTTCTCCGGGCACGGCTCGCAGTGGATCGGCATGGGCCGCGAGCTGCTGGCGACCGAGCCCGCGTTCGGCCGGGTGCTCGACGAGCTGGAGCCGGTCTTCCTCGACGAGGCCGGGATCTCGCCGCGCCGCGCGCTGCTCGAGGGCGACCTGCTGCACACCGACGTCATCCAGATGATGATCTTCGCGATGCAGGTGGCGCTGGCCGAGGTCTGGTACGAGCACGGCATCCGCCCGGCCGCGGTGATCGGGCACTCGGTCGGCGAGATCGCCGCCGCGGTCGTCGCCGGGATCCTCGACCTCGCCGACGGCGCCAGGCTCATCTGCCGCCGCTCCGCCCTGCTGCGGCGGGTCGCCGGCAACGGCGGCATGGCCATGGTCAACCTGCCGTTCGAGGAGGCGAAACAGCGCCTGACCGGCCACGACGGGGTGGTCGCCGCGATCTCCGCCGCGCCGAGCTCGACCGTGATCGCCGGCGACACCGCGGTGCTCGACGTGGTGGTCAAGCAGTGGAGCGCCGACCCCGAACTGCACGTCCAGCGGGTCAACTCCGACGTCGCGTTCCACAGCCACCACATGGACCCGCTGGTCGGCGAGCTGGCCGAGGCCGCGCACGACCTGACGGTCCGCGAGCCCGCGCTGCCGGTGTACTCCACGTCGCTGGCCGACCCGCGCGGCGAGGCACCGCGCGACGGCGCCTACTGGGCGGGCAACCTGCGCAACCCGGTCCGGTTCGCCGACGCGGTCAGCGCCGCGCTCGCCGACGGGTACCGGGCGTTCGTCGAGGTGTCGCCGCACCCGGTGGTGTCGTACTCGATCAACGAGGTGCTCGCCGCCGAGGGGGTCGACGACGCGGTGGTCGCGCACACGCTGCGGCGCAACCGGCCCGAGCGCACCACGCTGGTGGACAACCTCGGCACGCTGCACTGCACCGGGGTCCCGGTCGACTGGTCGGCGGCCTTCCCGGGCGGACGGCTGGCGCCGCTGCCGGGGATCGCCTGGCAGCACCGGGAGTACCGGGTCGAGGTGCGCGCGCCGGGGGTCCAGACGCGACTGCACGACGAGGACAGCCACACCCTGCTCGGCTCGCCGCTCACCGTGAACGGCACCTCCACGGTGCGGCTGTGGCAGACCAGGCTGGACCACGGCAGCCGGCCCTACCCCGGCGACCACCCCGTGCAGGGCACCGAGATCATCCCGGCCGCGGTGCTGCTCAACACGTTCTTCGCCGCGGCCGGCGGGCACGTGCTGACCGACGTGTCGCTGCGGGTGCCGGTGTCCGTGGCCGCCGCCCGCGAGCTGCAGGTCGTGCACATGGACGGCACGCTGCGGCTGGCGTCCCGGCTGCCGGGTGAGGCCGCCGAGCAGGACAGCGGCTGGCAGACCCACACCACCGCGGTGGTGCCCGCGGTGGCCGACCTCGGCGGGGAGGCCACGCTCGCGCTGGAGGAGCTGCGCAACCGGTGCACCGAGCGGCTCGACCCCGACTACGTGGTGGACCGGCTCGCCTCGATCGGGGTGGCCGCGATGGGCTTCCCGTGGCGGATCAACCGGATCCGGCGGGGGCCCGGCGAGCTGTTCGTCCGCGTCGTGGCCGACCCGGCCGGCACCCTGCCGCGGACCTGGGCGTCGATCCTGGACGCCGCGCTGTCCGCCGCCTCGGTGGTGTTCGACGGGCCCGCGACGCTGCGGATGCCGGCGCACATTCGGCAGGTGGTCGTCGGTGGCCGCCCGCCGGAGGAGGCGGTGCTCAGCGTGCGGGTGCGGCCCGGCTCGACCGACACCGTCGACGTGCGGGTCGCCGCGCCGGACGGCACCGTGGTCGCGAGCCTGACCGGCCTGCGCTACGGCGTGCTGGACGGCGACATCGGCGCCCCGGCGAGCCCGCGCCGGCTGGTGCACAAGGTCGTCTGGCGCGCGCTGGAACTGCCGAAGCGGACCCGTGACCTGGACGGGGTCGTGTTCGTCGGCGACACCGAGTTCGCCGCGGAGTTGGGCACGTCGTTCGCCGAGGCCGGCGTGCCGTGGCGGGCGGTCACCGATCCGTCCGAACTGGACGGTGCGGAGGTCACCGGCGCGACCGCGGTCGTGGTCCTGCCGGAGCGCGCCGAGGACGCCTGGGACCAGTCGCTGGCCGCGACCTGGCTGCTCACCCGGACCGTGCAGCTGCTGTCCACCTGGGACAGCCAGCCCGCGGTGTGGTGCGTGACCCGCGGGGTGCGGGAGGCCACCGAGCTGGCCGGGGTCGGCGACGCCGCGCTCTGGGGCGTCGGCCGGGTCCTCGGCGGGGAGCACCCCGGGCTGTGGGGCGGCATCGTCGACCTCGACGCGGCCGACCCGCTCGGCTCGGTCGGCATGCTCCGGCAGGTGCTCGCCGCCCGCCCGGCCGACGACGTGATCACCGTGCGGCGCACCGCGATCGAGGTCGCCCGGCTCGCCCAGGTGGAGGGTGGCGCGGACCGGGACACGGTGTCCTGCCGGCCGGACGGCACCTACCTGGTCACCGGTGGCCTCGGCGTGCTCGGTCTGGAGGTGGCGCAGTGGCTCGCCGGCCGGGGCGCCCGCCGGATCGTGCTCGCCGGCCGGCGCGGGCTGCCGCCGCGGTCGTCCTGGAACACCGTCACCGACCCGGGCCTGACGGCCCAGATCGAGGCGGTCCGGGCACTGGAGGCGGCCGGCGTCACCGTGCGCGTGCTGGCGCTGGACATCGGCGACCGCGCGCAGGCGGCCCGGCTGCTGTCCGCGAACGAGCTCGGTCTGCCCCCGATCCGGGGGGTCGTGCACGCCGCCGGTGTGCTGGACAACCGGATGGCCGTCGATGTCGACGAGGACTCGCTGGCCACCGTGATGCGGCCCAAGGTCGCCGGCGCGCTCGTGCTGCACGAGCTGTTCCCGCCGGGGAGCGTGGACTTCCTCGCGCTGTTCTCCTCCGCCGGCCTGCTGCTCGGCCTGCCCGGCCAGACCAGCTACGCCGCCGGCAACGCGGTGCTCGACGGGCTCGCCACCCACCGCCGGGCGGGTGGGCGGACCGACACGATCAGCCTCGGCTGGACCTCCTGGCGCGGGCTGGGCATGTCGACCTCGTCGGCGGCGATCGACGCCGAGCTGTCCGCCCGCGGCACGGCCGACATCACCGCGGCGGAGGCGTTCCGGTCCTGGGAGTACGCGGCCCGGCACGACGTCGCCCACGTCGCGGTGCTGCGCACGATCCCGCTGCTGCCCGGCATGACCCGCCCGGCGCTGCTCGGCGAGCTGACCGCCGAGGAGCCCGCGGCCGCGCCGGCCGGCACCGCGGCGCCGTGGGCGGAGCTGCGCGGCGACGACCTGCGCGAGTACCTGGTGGGCGAGGTCGCGGGCGAGGTGGCCGGCGAGATCAAGCTCGCCGCCGACGAGCTCGACGTGCGCCGGCCGCTGATCGAGATGGGGCTCGACTCGGTGATGACCCAGATCATCCGCAACCGGCTGGAGCGGACGTTCCGGGTCAGCCTGCCGGCGACGCTGCTGTGGAACCGCCCGACGGTCCAGGCCATCGGCGACTTCCTGGCCGAGCTGCTCACGCCGGACCGCGCGACCGAGCCGGGCGACGACGAACCGGACACGCCGCTGCCACCCGCGGTGGCGGCCTGAGGGAGGACCGCTGATGCATCGGGACGGAGTGACCCCCTGGCCGGCGGAGCTGGCCGAGAAGTACCGGGCCGAGGGCTACTGGCGGGGCGAGCCACTCGGCCACTGGATGTGGACCTGGGCCGAGCGGGACGGCGACCGGGTGGCGGTCGTCGACGGCGAGGTGTCGATCACCTACCGGGAGCTGGCCGAGCACGCCGACGCGCTGGCCGACCACCTGCTCGACCTCGGTCTGCGCGACGGGGACAACATCCTCGTGCAGCTGCCGAACAGCTGGGAGTTCGTCGCGCTGTTCCTGGCCTGCCAGCGGATCGGGGTGGCCCCGGTGCTGGCCCTGCTCGCCCACCGGGAGCACGAGCTGCGCTGCCTCGCCGACCTGGCCGACGTGCGGGCGATCGTGGTGCCGGACCGCTGGCAGGGCTTCGACCACCAGCGGATGGCGGTCGACCTCGCCGCCACCCGCCCCCAGCCCTGCGCGGTGCTCGTCCTCGGCGAGCACCACGACGACTCGGCGGTGGAGCTGCGCTCGCTGCTGGAGCACTGGCAGGACCCGGCCCGGCTGCGCGCCCGGCTGGACGCGTCCGCGCCGGACCCCGGTGCGGTGGCGCTGTTCCTGCTCTCCGGCGGCACCACCGGCACGCCGAAGATCATCGCCAGGACGCACGACGACTACGAGTACAACGCCCGGCGCAGCGGCGAGGTGTGCGGGTTCGGGCCGGACACCGTGTACCTGGTGACGCTGCCGATGGGGCACAACTTCCCGCTCGGCTCGCCCGGCATCCTCGCCACCCTGATCCACGGCGGGCGGGTGGTGATGCTGCGCTCACCCAAGCCGGAGGTCGCGTTCCCGGTGATCGAACGGGAGCGCGCCACGGTGACCTCGCTGGTGCCGGCGATCGCGTACCGGTGGGTGGAGGCGGCGCCGGGCGGCGGGTACGACCTGTCCAGCCTGCGGCTGGTGCAGGTCGGCGGCTCGGTGCTGGACCCGGCGTTCGCGGCCCGGATCGGGCCCGCGCTGGGGGCGACGCTGCAGCAGGTGTACGGGATGGCCGAGGGGCTGCTGAACTACACCCGCCCGGACGACCCGGTGGACGCGATCGTGCGCACCCAGGGCCGCCCGATCAGCGACGGGGACGAGGTGCTGCTCGTCGACGAGGACGGGCAGCCGGTGGGCCCCGGCGGCACGGGTGAGCTGCTCACCCGCGGCCCGTACACCCCGCGCGGCTACTTCCGGGCGCCCGAGCACAACGCGCGGGCGTTCACCGCGGACGGCTGGTACCGCAGCGGCGACCTGGTGCGCTGGGACGAGACCGGCAACCTCGTGGTGGAGGGTCGGGTGAAGGACCTGATCAACCGGGGCGGGGAGAAGATCTCCGCGCCGGAGGTCGAGGCGGTCGTGGAGGCGCTGCCGCAGGTGCGCCGGGCCACCGCGATCGCCCTGCCGGACCCGGAGTACGGCGAGTCGGTGTGCGTCTGCGTGGTGCCGCACGCCGGGACGGCGCTCACCCTGGCCCAGGTGCGCGAGGAGTTCAGCGCGCGCGGCGTGGCGAAGTTCAAGATCCCCGAACGGCTCGAGGTCATGGCGGACTTTCCGCTGACCCCGGTGGGCAAGGTGGACAAGAAGGCCCTGCGCCAGCAGATCCTCGCCGCCGCCGAGGGCCAGGCGGCCTGACCCGAGCACGGAAAAGGGGCCCATCGCGGACGATGGGCCCCTTTCCCGTTGGGTGCTACTTGCCGACGACCGCGCGCAGCTCCTTGAGCTGGTCCAGGTCCGCGCCGCACGGGGCGAGCAGGACCTCGTCGCAGCCGATCTCCTCCAGGCGGGAGAGCGTCTCGGCCAGCTTCGCCTCGCCCACCGCGGCGTTGCGGAGGACGAGCTGCGCGTACGGCGGCGCGAAGCCGTAGTAGTCGCTGAGGTACTGGTCGGCCAGCTCCGCCGCGCGGGAGCCGAGCGCGAAGTACGTCAGCGACACGATCCGCGGCTTCCCCTCGCGGCCCGCCTCCTGCCACGCCGCCCGGAGCGCGGCCACGCCGCCGGCGAACATGTCCACCCCGCCGCCGCCGGAGATCCAGCCGTCCGCCACCCGGGCGGTCCGGGACAGGGCGGCCGGGGAGTGGCCGCCCATCAGGATCGGCGGCGCGCTCACCGACGGCCCGATGCCGCCGGCGAACCCGCGCCGCTCACCCGACCAGATCGCCCGCAGCTCGGCCACCTGGGCCTCGATCCGTTTGCCCCGGCCGCCCATCTCGACCCCGCTGGCCCGGAAGTCGTCCGGCCGGGAGCCGGCCGCGACGCCGAGCACCAGCCGGCCGCCGGACAGCCGGTCGATCGTCGCCGCCTGCTTGGCGAGCAGCGCGGTGTTCGAGTACAGCGGCGAGATCAGGATCGACGTCGTCAGCCGCACCCGCTCGGTGACCGCCGCGGCGGCCGCGAGCGTGGTGAGGCTGTCGTAGTTGTCGTACACCAGCCGGTCGAGCGTGGCCAGGCTGGAGAACCCGGCCCGGTCCGCCTCCCGGGCCCACTCGAGCACGTTCTCCGCGGACACGCCGCGGATCGCGCCCGGCAGGCCGACGCCGATCTCCATCAGGCGGCCGCCTCGTGCCCGGGAGCGCGCCGGTTGAGCACGTTCTCCATGCCGGCCTTCTGGAAGAACGCCCGCGCGCCGTCCGGGGTGACCATGTCGCGGCCCTCGGTCAGGTGCTGCTCCAGCTGCTTCTCGAACTCGCGGACCTCCGGCTGGCGGCTCATGTGCGCGGCCACCAGCGGCAGCGGCCCGTCGACCTCGATCGCGCGGATCGCGAGACCCTCGCCGACGAACGCCATGGTGGCCAGCAGCCGGCCGACGACCTTGCCGTCCGGCCCGGTGATCTCGAAGTTCGGCCGGCCGCTGGTGCGGAACAGCTCCTTGACGGCCTCCTCGCTACCCCGCTTGATCGGGTACTGCAGCGCGTGCCAGGTGGACATTCCTTGACCTCCGTTGAGACGGGAACCTTCTAGTGGCTGGCGGTTACGCCGCCGTCTACGTAGATGACCTGGCCGTTGACGAACCGGGCCAGCGGCGAGGCGAGGTAGGTCACCGCGCTCGCCACCTCGTCCGGCTCGGCGAAGCGGCCGATCGGGATGCGCTGTTGGAGCCGGGCGACGAACTGCTGGTTCTGCTGTGCGGCCTCCACGAAGTCGGTCCGCATGAACCCCGGCGCCACGGCGTTCACCGTGACCCCGCGCCCGCCCCACTCCGTGGCGAGCTGCTTGACCAGCAGGTTGACCCCGGCCTTGCTCGCGCCGTACGCGGAGAAGCCCATCCGCCCGCCGGCGTCACCGCGCACCGACGACAGGTGGATGATCCGGCCGCTGCCGCGCTCCAGCATGTGCCGGCCGACCCGTTGGGACAGCAGGAACGCGCCGACCAGGTTGGCCCGCACGACCTCGCCCCACTCCTCCGGGTCGAAGTGCTCGGCCGGCACGGTGACCAGCTTGCTGGCCGAGTTCACCAGCACGTCGATCCCGCCCCACGCCTTGTCCACTTCGGACACGGCGGCGTCGGTGCTGGCCGGGTCGACCACGTCGAGCGCGAGTGGCAGCGCGGTGTGCCCGTTCGCGGTCAGCTTCTCCGCGAGCTCGGCCGCCTTCTCCAGCGACCGGCCCGCGATCGCCACCGCCGCGCCCTGCTCGGCGAACTGCTCGCAGATCACCGCGCCGAGCCCGCCGTACCCGCCCACGACCAGTACCCGCTGTCGATCGGTCATGACGCCTTCCTCAACTCGACCTCGTCCAGCCCGAACAGCCTGGCCGCGTTGCCCCGCGACACCTTCGCACGGTCCTCATCGGACAGACCGAGGGCGTCGACCGCGGCGAGCGCGGCGTCCAGCGGGGTCGCCAGCGGCGGCGAGTCGGTGCCGAACAGCATCCGGTCCGGGCCGAACACCTCCGCCGCCGCCCGCAGCGCGGTGACCGACGGCGTGCCGGTGTCCACGTAGATCTCCCGCAGCTGCTGGGAGATCGGCGGACCCTCCACGCCGTCGCGCCGCTGGGCCATGTCGAGCTTCTCCGCCAGCAGCGCCAGCGCACCGCCCGCGTTCGGCGCGATCAGCTTCAGCCCGGGGAAGCTGCTCAGCCGCCCGGCCAGCAGGATCGCGGCCACGCCCATCGTGATGTCGCACGGACGGACCACGTGCTCGATCGCGCCCACCGCCTTCATCGCGTCCGCCGCGACCGGCACCGCCGGCGGGTGCAGCAGCACCGGTGCCCCGGTCTCCGCTGCCATCGCGAAGAACTCGTCGCTGCGCGCGTCGTTCAGGAACTCCCCGCGCACGCTCGAGTTCACGATCAGCCCGACGAACTCGGGTCGGCGCAACAGCTCCGCCGCCCGCGCCACGCTCGCCGAGCCCTCCAGCGGGTTCAGGTACACGTACCCGGCGAGCCGCCCGGCCTTCTCCCGCACGGTCTCGGCGACCCAGTCGTGGAACCGGGCGAGCGCGTCCGCGGGCTGGGCGTAGTTGTCGATCCCCGGCACCGGCAGCATCGTGCCCGCGCCGACCGGGCTGCCGACGACGGTCGTGGTGATGCCGAGCGCGGCCTTGCGCTCCACCATGCCGTCGATGTCCCCGAGGCTCGGCGGCATGGGGAACTTCTTCAACAGCTCGGGCGGGGTGACGTGCCCGTGCACATCGATGGTCATACTCAGTCCCGGGGCGGGCCGAGCACCTGGCCGCCGTACTTCTGCGTCGAGGCGATCACGTCGCCGAAGTCGGGGAAGGTGGACGGGTCGAACGCGGGGATCTCCAGCTTCTCGGCCGGCGTCCCGGTCTCGACGAACCAGTTCTCGTAGCCCGCCGGGGTGCCCAGCACCAGCGTGCGCACGGTGTCGGACTCGGCCTTGTAGGAGTGCGGGATGTTCCGCGGCAGGAAGACCGACGAGCCGGCGGTGGCGTTGAACAGCTGGCCGCCGACCTCGATGCTCATCTCGCCTTCGAGGATGTGGAACAGCTCGTCCTCGCGGCTGTGCACGTGCACCGGCGATCCGTAGCCGCGGTTGCAGGACATCTCGGCCAGCCAGTACTGGCCGTCGGTGTCCTCACCGGTCGCGCGGAACACGACCAGGGAACCGAAGTGCCAGATGGCTCGGCCCTGCTGCGGTCCGCACAGGAACGGTTTGGTGTCGGACATGCTCACACCTACCTCGTCGCGTTGTGACTCAACGCTTTCGTTCTACGGAGGGTGGCTCGAGAGACGCGCAACGCCGGATCGGAACCGTGTCCGACCCGGCGTCGCGGGGTGTGCGGTCAGGCCGGCTGCGGCACTGTGCTCGACGGCGGAACCACCTCGTCGGCCACCGGCGCGGTGTGAACACTCCGCTCGACGAACAGCAGCACGGTGGCGAGCACCCCGAGCGCGGCCAGGCCCATGCAGAGGAACAGCGCCCAGGTGTAGCCGAGCGAGCCGGCGAAGCCGAGGATCACACCGGCACCGGCGAACCGCACGGCGTAGGAGATGCTGGTCTGCACGGTGAAGTCCGACCCGGCGCTTTCCGGGCGGGCGTAGTCCATGTTGATCGTGTACATCGCCGCGTAGCCGGCGGTGTTGAAGACGTTCAGCAGCACGATCGCGGTCAGCACCCACACCATGCCGCCGGCCCACACCACCGGCAGCACCGAGGCGATCGCGACGACCTGACCGAGCCCGTAGAGCACCAGCGCCCGCTTGCGGCCGAGCCGGTGGATCAGCATGCCGGCGACGATCGCCGCGCCGCAGCCGATCGCACCGCCGACACCGTTGGTCAGCAGGCCGACCGAGCCGACCGACACCCCGGCGTCGATCATGATCGGCACCAGCAGGCCGTACGCGCCCGGCATGCCGAGCGCCATCAGCGGGGTCAGCACGAACGCCCAGCGGGCGGCGCCGCGCTGGCGGAACAGCGACCGCATCGACGGGCGCGGCGCGGCCGGGTCGACCTGCACCAGCGCGGGCTCCCGGTAACGGGTCACGCTGAGGATCGGCAGCGCGGTGCACACCGCGAGGGTGAGGATCGCCGGCGTCCAGCCCCACTGGTCGTAGACCACCAGCACCAGGCCGCCGCCGATGATGTCGCCGACGAACCCGGCGCCGATCTGCACGCCGTTGATCCCGCCGCGGTCGCGGCCGGACATCGAGCGCACCGCGATGGCGTCGGTGGCGACGTCCTGGGTGGCCGACAGGATCGCGACCAGCGCGAGCATGCCCAGGATCACCCAGATGTCGTCCACCACGTCGAACGGGATGATCCCCAGGAGGATCACGGCCATCATCGGCTGGGTCCACAGCAGCCACGAGCGGTAGTGCCCTCGGGTGGCCGAGCCGAACCGGTCGACCAGTGGCGCCCACAGGAACTTCACCGCCCAGACCATGCCGAGCACGTAGATGGCGCCGATGTCCTCGAGCTGGCCGCCGCGGTCCCGGGAGATCGCGGTGAGCGCCGTGAAGAGGAATCCGATCGCCAGGAACTGGCTCATGTAGAGGGGAACGAACAGCCCCCAGATCGCACGCTTGTCGTCCACCGGCTACTCCACGCATTCTCGTGACCGACTCGAATTCCGACGCAAGCGACCTTCCGGTGCGGTACTCGAACGGTGCTCAAGACTAGCTCGACGAACCGGCGGGACGGTTTCCCAGCCCGGATGGGACCTCGGGGGGACGCCGCTGGGACGGTCGAGGGGGACGCTGGAGCGACCTACGCCCAGCCCAGGAGGAGGCCTCGATGGCCGCAGGCAATCCCCAGGACGCGTCCTCTCCGCAGGTCGGGCTCGCGCCATGGCAGCTGCGGACGGTGCTGATCGTGCTGCTCACCGGTCAGCTGCTCTCCGCGCTCGACCAGACGATCGTGGGTACCGCGCTGCCGACGATGGTGGGCGAGTTCGGCCAGATCGACAGTTTCTCCCTGGTCGTCACGTCCTACCTGTTGACCACCACCGCGGCGATGGCGCTGTACGGAAAACTGGGCGACATGTACGGGCCGAAACCGGTCTACATGTTCTCCATCGCGATTTTCACCGCCGGTTCGCTGCTCGTCGGTTTCAGTCAGGACATGACCCAGCTGGTCCTGTTCCGTGCCGTCCAGGGCATCGGCGCCGGCGGCCTGGTGGTGCTGGCGTTCACCATCTCCGCGAGCGTCGTGCCGCCCCGCCAGCTCGGCCGGGTGCAGGGCATGGTCGGTGCCATGTACGCGCTGGCGTCGCTGGTCGGACCGCTGGTCGGCGGGGCGTTCACCGAGTACGTGTCCTGGCGCTGGTGCTTCTGGATCAACGTGCCGATCGGGCTGATCGGGCTGGTCGTGCTGGCCAGGAACCTGAAGCTGCCCCGGATCAGCCGGCCGGTGTCGGTGGACTACCTGGGCGCGACCCTGCTGGTCGCGACGATCTCGGTGCTGGTGCTGGTCAGCATCTGGGGCGGCACCGAGTACGCGTGGGGCTCCCCGCAGATGCTCGGCCTGATCGCCGCGGCGGTGCTGCTGACCGCGGCGTTCCTGGCCTGGGAGCGGCGGGCGAAGGAACCTATCGTGCCGCTCGGGATATTCCGCGTGCCGGAGATCGCCCTGGCCATGGTGATCACGTTCGTCATCGGCGTCGCGACCATCGGCGCCTACTTCTTCCTGCCGATCTACCTGCAGGTCGTGCGCGGTGACGACCCGACGATGGCCGGGTTGAACCTGCTGCCGCTGATGATCGCGGTCATGCTCGGCTCCGGCCTGTCCGGGTGGCTGATCGCCGCGGTGCTCGGCCGGACCAAGGTCGTGGTGGTCGCCGGCGTGGCGACCATGGCCGGCGGGCTGTTCCTGCTGTCCCTGCTGGACGCGTCGACCCCGGCCTGGCGGCTGTGGCTGTACCAGGCGGTGCTCGGCCTCGGCATGGGCATGGTGATCTCCAAGCTGATCATCGCGGTGCAGAACCTGGTGAGCCGGCGGGAGCTCGGTGCGATCACCGCGCAGGCGAACTTCATCCGGGTGATCGGCTCGGCCATCGGCGCCGCGGTGTTCGGCGCGCTGCTGGCCGCCGGGCTCGTGTCGGCCGGCACGTCCAGTGCGACCTCCAACGCCGTCTACCAGGACCCGGCGGCCATCAAGGAGCTGGCGACGACCCAGCCCGAGGTCTACCCCCAGGTGATCGAGGCCTTCACCGGTTCGCTGCGGACGGTGTTCCTGACCGCCGGCGGACTGATGGTGGTGGCGTTCGTGCTGGCCTGGTTCCTGCCGAACACCGTGCTGCGCGACCAGCACGGGCACGGGCACGGCGACGCGCCCGAGCGGGAGAAGGTGGGCGCCGGTGAGTGACGCCCCGCCGCTGGACCGCAAGGTCCTCGGAGTCGCCCTGATCGTCGCGCTCGGCGCGGTGACCGCGATCATCGACATGACGATCATCGGGGTCGCCCTGCACACGCTGTCCGACGAGTTCGGGGTCGGCCTGTCGACCATCCAGTGGGTGACGACCGCCTACATCCTGGCCGCGGCCCTGGTCGTGCCGCTCACCGGCTGGGCGACGGACTTCTTCGGCGCGCGGCGGCTGTGGCTGACCGCGGCGGTGATCTTCGCGGTCGGGTCGCTGCTCGCCGGGCTGGCGTGGTCGGTGCCCAGCCTGATCGCGTTCCGGGTGCTGCAGGGGATCGGCGCGGGGCTGATCGCCCCGGTCGGCACGTCCATCGTGGCCAGGACGGCGGGCCGGGAGCGGATGGGCCGGGCGATGAGCGTCGTCGGGGTGCCGCTGGTGCTCGGTCCGGTGCTCGGTCCGGTGCTGGGCGGGTTGCTGATCGACACCGTGTCCTGGCGGTGGATCTTCCTGATCAACCTGCCGATCGGCGCCATCGCGGTCACCCTGGCCTGGTTCGCGTTCGACCGCGATCCGGAGCGGGAGGCGGGCGGTGGCATCGACCTCCGCGGGTTCCTGCTGGTGTGCCCCGGGGTGACGCTGCTGGTGTTCGGGATCGTCAACGTCTCCGCGGCCGCCGACCTCGCCTCGGCCGGGTTCCTGCTGCCCGGCGGTGCCGGGATCGTGCTGCTCGCGCTGTTCGTGCGGCACGCGCTGCGGACCGAGAAGCCACTGCTGGACCTCAGGTTGTTCGGCAACCGGGTGTTCGCCGGCGCGGCCGGCATCCAGTTCCTGATGAACGCCACCCTGTCGGGCTCGATGATGCTCTTCCCGCTCTACTACCAGATCGTGCACGGTGAGTCGGCGCTGGTCGCCGGGCTCCTGCTGGCGCCGCAGGGGATCGGCGTCGCGATGATGATGCCGATCGCCGGCCGGCTGGTCGACCGGGGCAAGCAGGCGCCGCTGGTGCTCGCCGGGATTCCTCTGCTGGTACTGGGTTTCTTCTCCTTCACCCAGGCCGGCGCGGACGGCGGCTACCTGCGGCTCGGCCTGTCGCTGTGGATCATCGGGATCGGCGCGGGCTGCACGATCATGCCGGCGATGACCGCCGCGTACCGCGCGCTGAACCCGATGAAGATCCCGCACGCCACCGCCACGTTCTCGATCGTGCAGGAGTTCGGCGCGTCCAGCGCGGTCGCGTTGTTCGTGGTGGTGCTCGACGCCAGGCTGCGGGCCGCACCCGAGCCGGCGGCCGCGTTCGACCTGGTCTTCTGGCTTCCACTCGTGCTGACGATCGCCGGCCTGCTGCCCGCGCTGGTGCTGGCGTGGCGCCGCAGGACGGTCCCACCGGCCGCGCGGGAGCCGGAGCCCGCGGCGGTCCGGGGGTAGCGGCGATGCGCTGGACCGTGCACGGGGAGCGCCGGTTGTACAGCAGTGCCTGGGTGTCCCTCGGACTGTCCGATGTGGAGCGGCCGGACGGCGTGCGCTGGGAGCACCACCTGGTCCGGCTGCCCGCGTCGGTCGGCATCGCGGTGCTGGACCGGGCCGACCGCGTGCTCATGGTGTGGCGGCACCGCTTCACCACCGACACCTGGAACTGGGAGCTGCCCGGCGGCTGGGTCGATCCCGGTGAGTCGCCCGTGCGGGCCGCGGCGCGTGAGGCGGAGGAGGAGACCGGGTGGCGGCCGTCGCGGCTGCGCGAGCTCGCGTACCTGCAGCCGGTCGCCGGCATCACCGACGCCGAGCAGTGGATCTACGTCGCCGACGGGGCGCGCTACACCGGTCCGCCGGCGGACGCCTACGAGTCCGACCGCGTCGACTGGATCCCGCTGGCCGACGTGCCCGACCTGATCCGGCGCCGGCAGATCGTGGGCGGGGTGTCGGTCGCCGGGCTGCTGCAACTGATCGTCGACCGGGCGCGGGAACAGCCCCGCCGGTCGGTCGCCTGAGGAGGGAACGAACATGCACGACCCACGACCCGCGTTCGACGACCGCTACGCCACCGTCTACGACCTGATCTACCAGGGCCGGGGCAAGGACTACGCCGCCGAGGTCGCCGAGCTCACCAGGCTGGTCACCGCGCGGCGCCCGGACGCCCGGTCGCTCGTGGACGTCGCCTGCGGCACCGGCCTGCACCTGCGCGGTTTCACCGACCTGTTCGAGCACGTGGAGGGCGTCGAGCTGTCCGAGGACATGCTGACGATCGCGAAGGGCAGGCTGCCGTTCGTGCCGCTGCACGTCGGCGACATGCGGGACTTCGACCTCGGCCGCACGTTCGACGTGGTGACCTGCCTGTTCGCCGCGGTCGGGCACATGCGCACGGCCGAGGAGCTCGCCGCGGCGGCCGAGCGGCTGGTCGCGCACCTGGAGCCGGGCGGCGTGCTGGTCGTGGAGCCGTGGTGGTTCCCGGACAACTTCCTGCCGAACTACGTGGGTGGTGACATCGTGCGCCGCGACGGCTACACGATCTCCCGGGTCTCCCACACCAGGGCGGAGGGCCTGGTGACGACCATGGTCGTGCACTACGTCGTGGCGACCGAGGAGGACGGCGCCCGGCACTTCACCAACACGGTGGTCAACACGCTGTTCACCCGCGAGCAGTACGAGAACGCCCTGCGGGACGCGGGCTGCGCGACGGTCGAGTACCTGGTCGACGGGCCGTCCGGCCGGGGGAGGTTCGTGGGCGTGCGCGGGTGAGCGGGGGTCACGCCGCGGCGCGGCCGCCGATCTCGGCCATGGCGGCACGCACCGCGGCGATCACCTCGGTCACCTGGTCCTCGGTCAGGTGCGGACCCATCGGGAGGCTCAGCACCTCGGCCGCGGCCCGCTCGGCCAGCGGCAGCGAGCCGTCGGGCCAACCGGCGTCGGCGAACGCGGGCGCGCGGTGCGCGGCGACGGGGTAGTGGATGAGCGTGCCGACCCCGGCCGCGTCGAGCAGCTCCCGAAGCCGGTCGCGGTGCGGAGTGCGGACCACGAACAGGTGCCACACCGGGTCCGCCCAGGCCGGCACCTCGGGCAGCACCAGACCGTCCACCTCGGACAGCTCGGCCAGGTACCGGGCCGCGACGGCCTTGCGGCGCGCGTTCCACTCGTCCAAACAGGACAGCTTGACCCGCAGCACGGCGGCCTGGAGCTCGTCCAGGCGCGAGTTCGTGCCCTTGACCTCGTGCTGGTACTTCACCCGGGAGCCGTAGTTGCGCAGCAGTCGCACCCGCTCGGCCAGCTCGGCGGAGTTCGTCACCAGCGCTCCGCCGTCGCCGAGCGCGCCCAGGTTCTTCCCGGGGTAGAAGGAGAACGCCGCCGCGTGCCGGGAGCCGACGCGCTCGCCCCGGTGGTACGCGCCGTGTGCCTGCGCGGCGTCCTCGAGCACCGGCACGTCGCCGGCGGCCGCGCCGATCGCGGTCAGGTCGGCCGGTTGTCCGTACAGGTGCACCGGCACGACCGCCCTGGTGCGCGGGGTGATCGCGGCCGCGAGCCGCGCCGGGTCGAGGTTGAGCGTGCCGGGGTCCGGCTCGACCGGGACCGGCGTGGCGCCGGTCGCCGCGACGCCGAGCCAGGTCGCGATGAACGTGTGCGACGGCACGACCACCTCGTCGCCGGGGCCGATGTCCATGGCCCGCAACGAGAGCGTGATCGCGTCCAGGCCGGAGCCGAGGGCGACGCAGTGCTCCGCCCCGCAGTAGGCGGCGAACTCCGCCTCGAACGCGGTGACCTCGGGACCGAGCAGGTACCAGCCGGACGACAGCACCCGCTGGACCGCCGCGTCCACGTCGGACGCCAGCTCGCGGTACGCGGCGCCGAGATCCAGGAACGGGATAGTCAATTGATCGCCCTTGCGTCACGGAGGTACTCGTCGTAGTCGCGGTAGTACTCCGACTCGTCGTACGGCTCGGACACCAGCCACAGGCCCACGGTTCCCGGTGCGAAGGCGACCATGTCGCGCCACACCATCGGACCGACGTACAGACCCCGGCTCGGGTCGTCGAGCACGAACCGCGCGCTGGCGTACCCGTCGTCCACCACGACCTCGAAGCTGCCGTGCACCGCGACGATCAGCTGGCGCAGTCTGCGGTGACCGTGCGCACCCCGCTCGGCTCCCGCCGGCACGTGGTGGATGTAGTAGGCGCGCCGGATCTCGAAGTCGACCTCCTTGCCCGGCTCGACCACGGTGAGCTTGCCGCGCGGGTCGGTGTGCTCGGTGAGGTCGACCATGCGGCACGGGGAGATCCGGCCGACCGCGGGCTGGAGGTCGTTGTCGGTCTGGGGAAGCACATCGGTCACAGGGCGAGACGATGCCGCATCCCACTCGGAGCGGTCTCGAAGGCTTCTCGAAGCCACCACGGTTTTCCGGCTACCGCCCGGAGTTCGTGGCTAGCATCGGTGGCATGCGCGTTCTGTTCTCGAGTCTCTCGGCGTACGGGCACTTCTTCCAACTTCTCCCCCTGGCGGTCGCCGCCCGCGAGCGCGGCGACGAGGTGCTGTTCGCCACCGGTGAGGTGCGGCACCCGCTGCTGAGCGGTCTCGGGCTGACCCCGGTGCTGGCCGGCCGCTCGACCGACGAGGTGGTCGGCGACGCCGTCGGGGCGGTGCGCGCCGAGCACCCGGACTTCGACCAGCTCCCGCAGGAGCGGCAGCTGGAGCTGATCTCGACGAGGTTCAGCCGCCTCATGCCGCAGGCCTTCGTCGACGCCCTGCGTCCCGTGTTCGCCGAGAACCGTCCCGACCTGGTGATCCACGGCGGGTACTGCCCGGGGCCGGGCATCGCCGCCGCCGTCGACGGCATCCCCGCGCTCTGCCACGGCACCGGCCGCGCGCGGGCGGACGACAACGAGATGATGGCCCGCACCGCCGTGGTGCTCCGCGAGTACGCCGCCGAGCTGGGCGTGACGCTGCCCGAGGAGTACGCCGTCCACCTCGGCAACACCTTCCTCGACATCTGCCCGCCGTCCATGCAGGACCCGCACTTCCTCGCCACGGCCGATCGGGTCGAGCTGCGCCCGGTCCCGTTCAACCCGCCGGCCGAGCTGCCGGGCTGGGTGCGCACCCGCGACCGCGGCCGGCCGCTGGTGTACCTGACGATGGGCACCGAGTCCGACTCGGTCGAGATGCTCCGGCACGCCGTCGACGGCCTGTCCACACTGGACGTGGACGTGCTGGTGGCCACCGGCCGGCTGCCGGTCGAGGCGCTGGGCGAGGTGCCGGGCAACGTGGTCGTCGAGGCGTGGGTGCCGCAGGCGGACCTGTTGCCCCACGCCGACCTCGTGGTGCACCACGGCGGCAACGGGACCACGTTCAGCGCCATGTCCGCCGGGCGCCCGCAGCTGTTCCTGCAGAACAAGCCCGGTCCCGACCAGCTCCTCAACGCCGACATGGTCGTCGCCGCCGGTGCGGCGGAGCGCCTGCTGCTCGAGGAGGTCGACGCCGAGTCGGTGGCCGCCCGGGCCCGCACGCTGCTCGGCGACGACGCCCGCCGGGACGCCGCCACCGCCGTCGCCGAGGAGATCGCCGGCATGCCCTCCCCGGACACGATCGCCGCCCGGCTGAAGTCCTACACGTAGGACCGAATCCCACCGCGTCGTGATCTCTGGCCCACGACGCGGGGACCGCTCGCGGACAACCTTGGTCTGTCGACCCCGAGCCTCGGTCTCGGGCCTCGATGAGGACCGGGCGGCACGTCTGCTGAGGAGCCAGAGAATGCAATTCGTTTCCGGCAAAGAGGATCTGAAGGTCGCGGTCATCGGGCTCGGCTACGTCGGCTCGTGCATCGCGGCCACGCTCGCCGACCGCGGCCTGGACGTCGTCGGGGTGGACGCCAACGCCACGCTCATCGACGAGCTGTCCGACGGGTACTGCCGGTTCGCCGAGCACGGTCTGGCCGAGCTGCTGTTCGCCGGGATCGACTCCGGCCGGCTGCGGGTCACCACCGACACCGCCGAGGTCACCGCGGCCGACGTCGTGCTGATCACCGTCGGCACCCCGGTCCGCGAGGACGGCTCGCTCGCCGACGAGCAGCTGCAGAGCGCGTGCCTGGAGCTGAGCACCCGGATCCGCAAGGGGCAGTTGCTCGTGCTCAAGTCGACCGTGCCGCCCGGCACCACCCGTGGCACCGTGCTGCCGCTGCTGCAGCGCAGCGGGCTGGTCGGCGGCCGCGACTTCGGCCTCGCCTTCACCCCGGAACGCCTCGCCGAGGGCACCGCCCTGGCCGAGCTCAACGCGTTCCCGATCGTCGCCGGCGGCCTGGACGCCGACAGCGCCGCGGACGCCGCCGAGTTCTGGCGCTCCTCCCTGGGCGTCGAGGTGATCCCGCTGGACTCGCTGGAGGCCGCGGAGATCGTCAAGCTCGCCGACAACTGGTGGATCGACCTGAACATCGCGCTGGGCAACGAGCTCGCCAAGTTCTCCGCGTTGTTCGGCGTGGACGTGCTGGACGTGATCGCCGCGGCCAACTCGATCCCCAAGGGCAAGGGGATGGTCAACATCCTGCTGCCGAGCGTCGGCGTCGGCGGCTCCTGCCTCACCAAGGACCCGTGGATGGCCTGGTACTCCGCCCGCGAGCGGGGGCTGGAGATCCTGACCGCGCCGGCCGGCCGGCAGGTCAACGCCGGCATGCCCGAGTACACCGCGCAGCTCGCCGTCGACGAGCTCACCAAGCAGGGCAAGGACCCGGCCACGTCGACGATCGCGGTGCTCGGCCTCGCGTTCAAGAACAACACCGGCGACCTGCGCGCCACCCCGACCGAGGACGCGGTCGCCGCACTGGTCCGGGCGTGCGGCGAGGTGCGCATCCACGACCCGCTCGTCGACGTGGCGGAGGCCGAGGCGCTGTTCGGCCTGCCGGTCACCGAGTCCGTCGAGGACGCCGTGCGCGGCGCCGACTGCATCGCGATCCTCGCGCTGCACCGGGACTTCGCCGACCTCGACTTCGGTGCCCTACCGGTCGCCGACGGCTGCCTCGTCCTCGACGGCCGCGCCTACTACTCCCGCGACAAGATCGCCGAACTCCGCGCCCTCGGCTACGGCTACCGAGGAATTGGTCGGTGAGACGCCACTTGTGCACCTCAAGAACCGTCACCTCAGGGGAACGTGACGCAACTCAGCCACAAGTACGTGACCAACCCCAGCGCGCACTACTCGACGCGACCAACAGTAAGAAATTCGGGGAGGCGGAACAGTGAGCCGGGTTGTGGTCACGGGGGGCTGCGGGTTCATCGGCAGTCACCTGGTGGAGAAGCTGGTCGCGCGCGGCGACGAGGTCACCATCCTGGACGGCACTCCGCCGCCCGCCTGGCAGGAGACCGCCCGCCGGCACGCCAGGTTCGTCCAGGGTGACATCCTCGACCGGGAGTCGCTCGCGAAGGCCATCACCTCCGATGTGGACGTCGTGTACCACCTGGCCGCCGTGGTGGGAGTGGACAACTACCTGGCACGCCCGCTGGACGTCATCGACGTCAACTTCACCGGCACGCGCAACGTCCTCGACCTCGCGACCGACGCCGGGGCGCGGGTCGTGGTCGCCAGCACCAGCGAGGTGTTCGGCAAGAACCCCGCGGTGCCGTGGCGCGAGGACGACGACCGGGTGCTCGGCGCCACCGCGGCCGACCGCTGGACCTACAGCTCCAGCAAGGCGCTCACCGAGCACCTGACGTTCGCCTTCGTCCGCCAGCGCGGGCTGGAGGCGACGATCGTGCGTTACTTCAACGCCTACGGTCCCCGGCAGCGCCCCGGCTTCGTGGTGAGCCGGTCGGTGCACCGGGCGCTGAACGGCAAGCCGATCGTGGTCTACGACGACGGCCAGCAGACCCGCTGCTTCACCTTCATCGACGACGCCATCGCCGGCACGCTGCTCGCCGCGGACAGCCCGTCCGCCGTGGGCGAGGTGTTCAACATCGGCAGCATGGTCGAGACCACCGTCGCCGAGGTCGCCGAGGTCGTCGCGGAGCTGGCCGGGCCGGGCGTCGAGGTGACCAAGGTCGACACCGGGGAGAAGCTGGGCAGCTCCTACGAGGACCTGACCCGCCGGGTACCGGACAACACCAAGGCGCGCACCCGGCTCGGCTGGGCGTGCGCGACACCGCTGGCGACCGGAGTCGCCGACACGATCGCGTGGGCGCGGGAGAACCCGTGGTGGCTCGCGCTGCCCGACAGCGGGGCGCACTGAGGTGCGTCCCGGCGCCGGGCACGGGCCGGGGGAAGGTTCGAGACAGGAGAGGTAGGACATGACGGCATCGCCCATCGCCGAGCCAGCGGGTGGTTTACCCCCGGACGGCTTAGGCAAGGACAAGCAGTACGCGAAGGCACACATCGGGTTCGCCTGGCTGCGCATGGTCGGCGCGCTCGTGGTCGTGCTCGAACACAGCTGGGCGCTCATCGACCCGGAGAACCCGTCGCTGTTCCCGGCACACTGGCACGTCGGCGACGTCGCGATCCTCGCGTTCTTCGCGATGAGCGGCTACCAGGTGCAGGCGAGCTGGGAGAACGACCCGTCCTGGTGGCGGTTCGGCGCCCGGCGCCTGTTGCGGATCATCCCGCCGCTGGCGGCCATGCTGATCATCACCTCGCTCCTGGTCGGCGCGCTGTTCACCACGCTGCCGGTCGGCGAGTACTACTCGCAGGGCGCCACCTGGCAGTTCCTGCTCGGCGCGTTCCCGCTGGTGCTGTACCACACGCTGCCCGGGGTGTTCGAGACCAACTTCAGCAACTACTCGATCAACCCATCACTGTGGACACTGCCGATGGAGCTGGTCGGCTACGCGGGGATCCTCGTGCTCGGCGTGCTGCTCGCCTTCCGGGTGTCGCGCTGGCTGATGGTCTTGGTGGTCCTCGGTCTCGGGGTGTGGCGGGGCATCTACGTCGCCACCATCGGCGACTACGGCGCGGGTGGCTACTTCTTCGACACCCCGCTGAACTTCATGGTCAAGTTCCTGATCGCCTTCGGGGTCGGTGCGCTGCTCTACAAGTTCCGGGACCGCATCCCGGTCCGGCCGCTCGCCGCGATCGCGCTGTTCGCGGTCTGGGTGCTGGTCAACTTCACCATCGCCCCGGAGGCCGTCGACGCCACGCCGAACTGGAACGGCGGCGCGGCCGACTCGGTGGCGCTCACGCTGTTCAACCAGTACCTGATGCTGGTGGCGGCCGGGTACGGCGCGATCACGCTGGCGCACCACTGGCCCAAGTCGCTCGAGCGGAGCGGCCGGTGGGTGATGGGCAGCTACGGCATCTTCATCTGGGCGGGCGTGATCCAGCAGTCGGCGATCGCGCTCGGCGTCTCCGACCAGTGGACGCTGCTCGTGCTCTCGCTGCCGCTGTCCTACCTGTTCGGCCTGCTGTCCTGGCACTACGTCGAGCTGCCGACGCAGAAGCTGCGCCGGTTCCTGCGGGCCAAGGACCTGAGCGTGCCGGACAAGCCGGAACAGTCCGAGCCGGCGGCCACCCGCGGCTAGCTCCGGACAGTGGCGGGGTCGCGCTCAGCGTGTCTGGGCGCGGCCCCGCTTCGTGCGTCCCCACGGCTTGAACACCGACAGGACCACACAGGTGGTGTAGATCGTGGTGGAGATGATGCCGGCGGAGATCAGCGCGGTGACGTCGCTGGTGTTCAGCTGGACCAGCTCACCCGCGGGCGTCGCGTTCACCTCGTCGCGCATCCCCTTCAGGCCGGGCACCAGGGAGAACGTGGTCAGTGCCACGGTCAGCACGGTGAGGCAGAACTTGGTCAGCACCCACTTGTGCCGCAGCAGGCCCCACTGGGTGCCGAGCGCCAGCAGCAGTCCGGTGAGGAACGCCGTCCACGCGACCGGGATCAGCAGGATGTCGGCGATCGTGCCGAGGGCGCGGAACATCGCGTGCCGCACCTCCGGGTTCTCCGAGGCCATCGCGGTGATCGCGAGCGTGACGTCGGCGAAGGTCAGGCCGAGCCAGCTGACCGCCGCGATGATGTGCAGGACCAGCACGGTCCTGCGGACCTTCGGCGGCATCGGTGCCGTGCGCCTGGCACGGGTGCTTTCGGAATCCCGGACGGACACGCTGGGTTCTCCCCACTGTCGGTGATGGACACGAGAATGCCCCGGACGCCGCGCCGGTGGGCGTCGTCCGGGGCAGTGTGCTCGGCCTCGGCGCGTGCCTCAGCCGGCCGTGGAGACCGTAGCCGACTTGCGGTAGGCCGCCTTCGTCGCCACGATTCCGCCGACCAGGGCCAGCACGATGCCGATCACGCGCACCCAGGTGCCGGCGAAGTGGCTGAACGTGCTGGTGTCGACCAGCAGGTCCGCCGACGTGGCGAAGGTGCCGGCCGCCTCGAAGAGCGCGATGACGATCGCCACGATCGGGGTCCACCGCCACGGCCCCTTGGCGAGCAGCCCGGCCGCGATCAGGAGCAGCACGAAACCGGGCGGCACGACCGGCATCTCCGCGCCCGCCACGTACAGAATCGCGATGCCGAGCGCGGCGACAAGCAGGCCGACCAGGGTGACTCGATAAGGGGTCGACGACTGCAACTGTTTCACGTCGGCCATTTCTCCTCCTTCAGCGGGAGTCCTTCAAACCAGTCAACTGTATTCTCCGGATAACGCACGGTGTGCATTTCCGCACCCATTCCCGACCTGTTCCCGAGTTGTTCTCGAGTTCAGATCATCACCTTTCCGCCGGCGACGTCGAGCGTCTGCCCGGTGATCCAGGACGAGGCTTCCGAGGCCAGGAACAGCGCGGAGTTCGCACAGTCGTCCGGCGTGCCCCACCGGGAGATCGGAAACTGCTTGGCCACCTGCTCGCGGACCTGCTCCGGCAGCCGCTGCTCCTGCCGCTCGGTGAGGATGGCCGACGGCGCGATGCAGTTGATGCGCACGCCGTGTGCGCCGACGTCGAGGGCGACCCGCTTGGTGAACATCAGCACGCCGGCCTTCGCCGTCGCGTAGGCGATCGACGAGCGCGCCGGTGCCCGGCCCGCGGCCGAGGCCATGGTGACGATCGAACCGCCGCCGCCGGCGATCATGCCGGGCAGGAACGCCTGCACGGTCAGGAACGTGGCGGTCAGGTTGCCGTCGACGACGGTGTGCCAGTCCTGCTCGCTGATCTCGTCGAGCGTGCCCGGCGCGAGGTCGAACCCGGCGAACGCGGCGAGCACGCCGACCGGACCGAACTCCCGCTCGGCGGTCTCGGCCAGCTCGGCGACGGCGGCCTTGTCCGTCACGTCGGCGGCCACGCCGGTGGCCGTGCCGCCGTCGGCCCGGATCGTGTCCACCACCGCCTGGATGGCGTCCTTGTCGCGGCCGCTGACGACGACCTTCATGTCGTTGGCCGCGAAGTACCGGCAGGTCCGCGCGCCGATGCCGCGGGAGCCGCCGGTGACCACGGCGACCTTGCCGGCCAGGTCGGGGTAGCTGGGCACGTTCGGATCCATCTGATTCCCTTCCGGAGGAGGCCTCATTCGTAGATGTGCTCGACGACGTCGACCAGCCGGCGGAAGCCCACCTTCTCCACCACCGCCAGCATCGACTCGTACTTGAGGAAGTGGGTGCACACGCACGCGTCCGCGCCGTCCTCCAGCGCCCGGGCCACCACCTCGCCGAGCACCAGCGTGGCGATGCCGCCGTCGCGGTGGTTCGGCGAGACGAACACGCCGGACGGGCGCACCACGCCGTGCAGCGGCGGGTTCCACCCGGCCGCGCCCGCGGCCTCGCCGTCCGCGGTCTCCCACACGATGAGGCGCTGGTTGGCGATCTGGCCGCCGACCATGTGCTGCGTGCGGCGCAGGATCTCCTCCGGCGACAGACCGGAGTCCCGCATCCCGGCGGTGAACCACTCGGCCACCGCGTCCTGGTCGTCCGCGGTGGCCAGCCGGGGCCTGCCGTCGGGGTTCACCGGGCGGGTGGTCTCGGTGCAGCGCATGATCCACTGCGCCCGCTCGTGGCGGACCCGCTGCCCGGTGAGCTCGGTCCAGCGGGCGGAGAACGCGGTCGCGGCCTCGGTCGGACCGTTCACGCCCGGCACCGGCTCGCCCTCCTTGGCCAGGTGCTCGGCGAGCGCGGTGGCGGCCTCGGCCGGCATGCCGGAGATCGTCATCCGGTACGGCGACCTGGCGAAGGCGGTCCCGGCGACCGCGCCGGCGTCGGTGACCGTCGCGAAGACGGGCTCCCGATCGCCCGGCGGCACGCCGTTCGGGTCGAGCGCGTGGACCAGCAGCACGTTGTTCTCCACCGGCTCGCGGACGAGCCAGTCGCCGGCTGTAGCCATGAACTCCGCGGGGTCGGCGGTGGTCGTTACCTGCATCGCATGCTCCGTGGTCACAGGATCCGGGTGGGGGTGAGTTCCTTCTCGTGGATCAGCACGTCGTACCACTCGGCCAGCGTCCCGCCGGCGAGATAGTAGCCGTCGGCGGGCTGGTCGGCGGCGCAGATCGAACCGATGACCCGGGCCTTCACCGGGCGGTCCAGCCACTCCCGCACGACCGGGGGCACACCCCGGTGCAGGTTCAGCAGGTACCGCGGCGAGCCGTAGTTGTGGAAGTAGCGCTCGGCGAAGTCCGACGACTGGACCGGCGCGGGGACCGGGCCGCTGGTGAACGGTGGCAGGCCCCAACCGGAGTTGACGGTGCCGCTGGTGAAGGTGATGCCGATCGAGAAGTAGCCGTCGCCGAACAGGTCGCGCAGGTGCCCGCCGGCCGGCTTGAAGGTCAGCGTGCCGCGCGGCGGGACGCTGATCGTCAGCTCGTCGGCGCGGACGCTGTGCGCGTTGGTCGACCAGTAGGCGATCCGGTGGCCGGTGTACCGCTGCCACCAGTGCAGGTTCTCCGCCATCTTCTCGTCGCGGTAGCCGTCGTCGACCAGGTGGTGGGCGTAGTGCTCGTAGAACGCCACGATCTGCCTGGCCTGCTGGACGAACCACTCGTGCTCGCGGTCGCCCTCGGCGTGCGGCAGCGACTCGACCAGCGCGAGCGCGGCCCGCGCGTGCTCGACGTAGCGGTCCTTGTCGCGCACCTCGCCGATGAACCACCGGACGTGCTCCTCGGCGGTCGGCCGGATCACCGCGAAGTGTTCGGCCAACTCGGCGGCACGGTCCGGTGCCACGGCCTCGACGTGCGCGCTCACCTCGTCGTAGAGCGCCGCACGGGTGTCGATCACGCCGGCGCCGACGAACCGCACCGGCTCGTCGCTGGTGGTGTTGAACTCGCGGATCCACTCGACCAGGTCGCGGGTCTCGGCGACCCGCCACGGCACGCCGGTGCCCTTGAGCAACGCGTCCAGGTCACCCTCGCCGGTCCGCACGTACCGGTCGACGTCCCGCGCGACGTCCCAGTCCTCCTCGGTGGCCACGGTGCGGAAACCGAGCCGCTCCACCAGGACCCGGATGATCCGGTGGGTCTGGGTGAACTGCTCGTGCCCGCCGTAGGTCGACGGCCCGATGCCCACCACGACCGCGTCGCCGACCATGTCACCGAGCGGTTCGATGTCCCGCAACGGCTCCTTCGGGTCCGCTGTGGACAGTGGGAGGCCGTACTGCCGGATCCACTCGGTCACCTCCGCCTTGACGAGAGCCTCGTCCGGAGCCTCGCCGGCGCTGTGCGCATTCACAATCTTTCTCCTCAGCCTGGGACGGCACCGGCCACCACGGCGGGTGGCCGGTGCCTGTCGGTTGTCCAGCGGGCGCACGGCCCGGGGTGCCCCGGTCAGTCGACCGGCACGGCCTCGATGATCGAGAACGCGGTCTGGGTCGGCACCACGCGCTCGAGCCGGTAGCCCGCCTGCCGGAAGACCTCGGCGTACTGCTCCTCGGTGCGCAGGAAGCCGGCCATGGTGACCAGCATCATCACGTCGAAGTACTTCACGAACTTCTGCACGCCCGGCCGCAGCACCAGTTCGGCGGCCGCGATCCGCGCCGTCGGCGAGGCGTCCCGGCACCGCTTGAGCACCGACAGCAGCTTCTCGTCGTTCCACGAGTGCGTGATCTGCTTGCACACGTACAGGTCCACGCCGGCCGGCACGGTCTCGAAGAAGTCACCCGGGTGGAACTCCAACCGGCCGCCCTCGACCAGCCCGGCCAGGTCCGGCCGCGCCTTGGCCTGCTCGATCACCGGCGGCAGGTCGGCGAGCACGCCGCGGCTGACCGACGGGTACTGCTCGAGGATGGTCGCCAGGTAGGTGCCGGTGCCGCCGCCCAGGTCGGCGATCGCGCCCGCCTCGCCGAACCGCGGGTAGTCGGCGACGATGCGCGGCCCGAGGGTGGCCGAGAACTCGTTCATCGCGGCGTTGAACTCGCGGCCCTTCTCCGGGTTTCGACCCAGGAACGCCCACAGGCTCATGCCGTACGCCTCGTCGAAGGCGGCCTGGCCGGTCTTCACGCTGTGGCCGAGCTTGGCGTAGGAGTGCCACAGCCACTCCGACGCGGCGAACTGCGACATCACGTGCTGGGAGTTGGGCACCCCGGCCCGCAGCAGCTCCGAGCGCGACGTGTTGGCGAACACGCCCGGCTCCACCTCGGCGAAGATGCCGTCCTCGGCCAGGATCTGCAGCGTCGACTGCAGCGCGTGCTGGTGCGCGGAGGCCTTCTCGGCCAGCTCGGCGATGCCGAGCGGGCCGTCCGCGAGCAGGTCGGCCACCCCGAGCTCGGCGGCGATGCCGAGGCACTGCCCGGACGTCGGGAACATCAGGTCGAGCAGTACCTGGACGTCCTTGACCGTCGTATCGGTCGGTTCGGTGCTCATGTCTGTTCCGTGCTCCCTTACTGGTCAGCAGCTGTTCGGTCGGCTACTTCTCGGCGTGGATCGCGATGGTGCTGCCGCCGCCGGGCAGCTCCCGGAAGCCGGGCACCTCGCCGGAGACGGTGAGCTGGCGGACGCCGGTCAGGCCGGGCACCTGCGTCGCCTTGGTCTGCAGCTCGGTGTGGCCGAGACCGAGCTCGCCGAAGTCGTTGTTGCCCCAGCCCCACACCGTGCCGTCCGCGCGCACGGCGAGGCTGTGCCCGGCGTCGCCCGGGTTGTCGTCGCCGCCACCACCGGTCGCGACGACCTGCGTCGCGTCGGTCAGCCCGACCACCTCGACCGGGGTGGCGCGCTCGATGGTGGTGCCGTCGCCGCACTGCCCGCGGTCGTTGATGCCGCAGGCGCGCACGGTGCCGTCCTGGAGCAGGATCAGCGTGTGGTGGTACGCCCCGGCGACCTCCCGCACGCCGGACACCTTGGCCTTCACCGGGGTGCGGTACTCACGCTTGCGGTCGGTGGTGGCGCCGTCGCCGAGCTGGCCACAGTCGTTGAGGCCCCAGGTGGTGAGGCTGCCGTCCTCGTGCACGACCAGCGAGTGCCCGCCGCCGGTGGCGACGAAGGTGGCCTCGCTGATCCCCTCCACCTGCGCGGGCAGCGCGCGGATCGGGTACTCCCGGCCGGCGTGCACCTGGACCAGCGAGCCGGGGCGCTTGCCGGTCTGGTCGCCGTCGGCCAGCTGCCCGCAGTCGTCGCGCCCCCAGGCCCACACCGTGCCGTCGTCCAGCAGGGCGAGCGCGTGGCTGCCGCCGGAGGCGAGCTGCACGATGTTGGTCGGCGCCTCGATCCGCACCGGAACCGGGTGCACCCGCATGTTGTCCGGGCCGAGCATGCCGAAGAAGCCGGCGCCGCAACCCCATACGCTGCCGTCCTCGAGCAGGTACAGGGTGTGCCCGCCGCCGGGCGCGACCGCCTTGATCCCGTCCAGCTTCACCCGGGTCGGCTCGGTCTGCTGGTCGGTGGAGCAGTCACCGATCTGCCCGAAGCCGTTGCGGCCCCAGCCGTACGCGCTGCCGTCCTCCATGATCGCGATGACGTGGCCGCTGCCGCCCTCGACGGTGCGGACGCCCTCGAGCCCCTTGACCTGCTGGGGCGTTTCGGCCTGCCCGGCGGTGGTTCCGTTGGAGAGCTGGCCATTGGTGTTATCGCCCCACGCACTGACGATTTCTTTCATGCTGGGTACCTCTCGTTCTCGGATGCACCGTGCCGTCGCGCCCTGATCGGACATTTGCGGTCTTTCGCCATCGATGATGAATTCCCGCAGGTGCTCACGCCAGGGTTCTCGAACCGTCCTTGAGTGCGCGGCCAGAAGGGCACGTCATGGTGGGGACAACGGAAAAGCGACCAGAGAAGACCCGATCCGAGAGGTTGCCATGGCACCGGCATCTCCCCCGCCCGACCTGCCGCGCACCCGTACGAACCCGTTCGACCCACCGCCGGAGTACACCTTGCTGCGCAAGGAATCCCCGATCTCGCGGTTCGTCTGGCCCAACGGTGTCGAGGGCTGGCTGGTGACCACCTACGACCAGGTGCGCAAGCTGCTGGCCGACCCGAGGCTGTCGATCAACCGGTTCAACAGCCCGCCTCCGTCGGTGTCGGTGGTCAAGGACCGCAAGCCGGAGGCGATGCTGCCGCGGTCGCTGGTCGCCATGGACCCGCCGGAGCACACGCCCTGGCGGCGCGCCATCGTGCGCGAGATGACCCCGCGTTGGGCGCGGTCGATGGAGGCGCGGATCCAGGCGATCACCAGGGAGTACCTCGAGCGCATCCGGGAGACCGGGCCGCCGGCCGACCTGGTGCCCGACCTCGCGCTCCCGGTGCCGTCCAGGGTGATCTGCGAGGTGCTCGGGGTGCCGCCGGCCGACCAGGAGTTCTTCCAGGAGCAGGCGGAGGTGCGCAGCCAGGTCGGGGCGCCGCCGGAGCGGGTGAACGCCGCCACGACCGCGTTGTACGAGTACCTCGACCAACTCGTCAGCGACAAGCGGAAGTCCGGTGACGCCGACGACGTGCTGGCCCGGCTGGCCCGCGCGGAGATCGCCGGCGAGCCGGCGCCGCACGACATCGTCGTGGGCCAGGCGATGCTGCTGCTCATCGCCGGACACGAGACCACGGCGAACATGATCGGGCTGGGCGTCGCGACCCTGATGGACAACCGCGAGCTGATCGCCGACCTGCCGGACCTCGTCCGGGGAACCGCGCTGGTCGAGGAGATCATGCGCATGCACGCGATCATCCAGTGGGGCATCATCCGGCGCGCCACCGACGACATCGACCTCGAGGTGAACGGCGAGAACGTGCACATCGCGGCCGGCGACTGGGTGGTGAGCTCGCTGGCGTCGGCGAACCGGGACGAGACCCGCTACGGCTGCCCGCACGCGGTGGACACCGCCCAGAACAACGCACCGCACCTGACGTTCGGCTACGGCGTGCACCAGTGCGCCGGGCAGAGTCTCGCCCGGACCGAGGTCCGGGTGGTGCTGCGCGAGCTGTTCGCGATGTTCCCCGAGCTGCGCACCACCGCGCCCGTGGAGGAACTGCGGTACCGCAAGGACATGTGGGTCTACGGGCTGTTCGAGTGCCCGGTGGTCTGGTGACGGTGACTCCGATGATCAGGGTGACGGTGGACCGGGACCGGTGCTGCGGCGCCGGTCTGTGCGCACAGGAGCTGCCGGCCGTGTTCGACCAGGGCGACGACGCGGTCGTGGTGCTGCTCGACGAGCGGCCGCCCGAGGACCTCGCCGGGGACCTGGAGGACGTCGCGTTCGCCTGCCCGTCCGGTGCGATCCGGCTTCAGCGCGAATAGGGCCGTGCTCGACCGAACGCCCTGAAGGTGACCTTCTCGTTTCGAAGGTCACCTTCAGGGCTTCGGCCGTGTGGCGGCTAGGTGGTGCGACGGCCGTAGGTCATGCGTCGGTAGAAGGTCTCCGCCGGACCGCGCTTTCCACTACGCCGCATCGCATCGGCGAGCAGGACGGTGAACAGCCACACCGCGACGCCCATGCCGAGCGCGGCGGTGTTCGACATGGAACTGCCGAGCCCCAACAGGTACGGGGCGCCGAGCAGCAGCCACGCCACGGACTGCACCAGGTAGCAGGTCATCGACCGCTGCCCGGTGGCGACCAAGGCGTTGACCACCGGGCCCCGGCGCTGTCCGATCCGGACACAGAGCAACGCGACCAGTGCCGCGTACCCGATCCCGCCGGCGAAGCTCGCCATCAGGTTCACCCAGTAGGCGCCGATGTAGAGCATCGGCGACGCCGCCAGCATCCCCATGTTGATCAGGACGTACGGCAGCCCGAAGACCACCGAGACGGCGACGCCGTAACCGGCCGCGCGGCGCAGGAACGGCTGGTGCCGCTCCGGCTCCTCCAGCAGGCGGCGCCGGGCCGCCCAGATGCCGATCAGGAAGGGGAAGACCGCGTTGGCGAACGTGAACGGCATCATCAGCGGCCAGCCGAGCCGGAAGAGCAGGTCGCTCATGGGCGTGCCCGCGGTGGGATCGACGCCGGCGGCGAGGATCCCGTAGGTCATGGGGATGCCGATCGCGTAGACCAACGTCCCACCCGCGAACCAGGCGAACGCGTGCCCGAGCAGCCGGCGTCCGGTGAACCGCAACGCGCCCGCGAAGGCCAGCGCGATCAGGCCGTAGACCGCGAGCATGTCCCCGAAGAAGAGCAGGACGGTGTGCAGCAGTCCGATGACGACCAGCCAGCGGCCGCGCCGCCGCAGCAACGCGCGCACCACGGGCCATTCCCGCCCGTCGGCGATGCCGCGCTGGTAGAGCTGGGTCACCCCGTACCCGAACAGCAGGGCGAACAGCGCGAAGCCGCGGTCGTCGGCGAACAGGGTGACGAAGCCGCTCACGAGCACGTCGAGCGTGTCGGGTGCCGCGTAGCCGCCGCTTCCTCCCGCGGCGCGGAACACCGACGCGTGCACGAGGGCGATCAGCAACAGCATGATGCCGCGGGACAGGTCCGGGGCCAGGGCGCGGAGCGCGGTGGGCCGAGGTCCCAGGCCCTCGGGTCTTGGTGTGTTGACGATGAGGTTGTCTGTCATGGAGTTGTCCGTTCGGATGGTCGGTGAGGAGAGGAAAGCCGCCTACTCCAGGCCGAAGGCCAGGAGCACCGTGCCCTTGTCGGTCGGGTAGAACGGGTAGTAGCCGGCCATCACGTAGACCATGCCGTTCGCGATCACCGCGCCGCCGTTGCCGGACAGCGCGCTGCCCCGGCCGGGAACGCCGTTGACGCCCTGGAAGTCGCGGATCGCGTCGAACTCGAACAGCTGCTCGCCGGTGCGGGAGGAGAAGATGCGGAACTTGCCGTCCGCGCTGCCCTCGTAGATCAGGCCGGGCGATCCGCTCACCGCCGCCGTGTAGATCGGCATGCACAGCTCGGGGTGCGCCGCCGCGCCACCGGTGGCACAGCCGTCCTCCGGGTGCGGGCTCTCCCAGACGATCCGGCCGTTCCGCGGGTCGATCTTGTAGATCGTGCTCGGCTCCTCGTACCAGGTGGCCGCGTACAGGTACCGGCCGTCGAACACGCTGCCCCACTGCACGCCGACGCCGCCGTGCGGGCCGGGCGCCAGCTCGACGTCCCACACCAGGCGCCCGCTGCGCGCGTCGAAGGCGTAGTACATGCCGTTCTTCTGGCCGATCGTGACGAGCGTGCGGCCCCGCACCTTGATCACGTTGGCGGAGGCGCCGAAGTCGGCGTCGAGCGCGGTGGTGCCCTTGCCGGGGCAGTAGGCGCCGGGGTTCTCGTTCTCACACGCGACCGTGTACGTGTCCGGGAACGTCATGCGGTTCTTCCACCGCACCTCGCCGGTGTCCATCGACAGCGCGATCACGCTGTTGATGTCGCCCTCGGAGCCGGTGGTGTTCTGGCCGGTGCCGACGAAGATCGTCCTGGTCTTCAGGTCGGCCACCGGGCTGCCCCACACGCTTCCGCCGGACGGGGCGTACTTCGTCGCGCCGCTCGGCCAGGTGCCGGCAGGCTCGGCGGGCCGCATGGTGTAGTAGGACCAGAGCCGCTCGCCGGTGTCCGCGTCGAGTGACACCACCTGGCCGCGGTGCCGGCAGCACGGGTAGTTGGGATCCCGCGCCTGCCCGGCCTCCAAAGTGGACACGCCGATGAAGAGGCGGTCGCCCACCACGAGCGGGGAGCTCGTCATCGCCGAGTTGGCCTGCTCGCTGGCCCTGTGGACCCACACCTCCTCGCCGGTCTCGCGGTTCAGCGCGCAGACGCGGCCGGTGGAGTCGCCGAAGTAGACCTTGTCGCCGGCGACGGCGGCGCCGTCCCGGATGCCGTTCGGCGACCCGTCGGGCAGCGGGCCGGTGACCGCGGTCGCGTCGTAGGTCCAACGGGTCTCACCGGTCTTCGCGTCCAGCGCGGCGAACTCGCCGTCCGGGCCGCCGACGTACAGCACGCCGTCGGCCACCGCGGGCTGGCTGCCCACCCGCGCGTACGGCACGTGGCCGAACGTGTAGGCCCACTTCAGTTCCAGCTCGTCCACGTTGTGCGGGCGGATCCTGCGCTCGTCCTTGTTGTAGCGCGTGCCCTGCGGGTTCAGCTGCCAGGTCGGCCAGTCGCTGGACCGCCAGTGCCGCTGGGAATCCGGGTCGCCGCTCGCGGCCGTGGGCCCGGACGCGGCGGTGATCCCCAACGCGGCTATCGTCACGGCGGCGAGGCCGGCGCCGAACGCCTGCCACCGACGCCGCGCGCTCTTCGGTAACTGCACGACACCTCCCGGGTGATTGCATAGTCGTCCAGGAAAAGATGATCCCCACCCGGCGCGCCGGGCGGGGATATCTCGACCGTGTGGGACGGTTGGCTGTCAGCGTTTCTCGAGTGTCCTGGTCAGACGGTCAGGATCGCGGCGAGATAGGCCACGACCGCGAGGATGCCGCCGTAGGTCCGCACCTGGTGGGCGATGTGCCAGATGTGCCGCTTCTTCGCCCACTGCTCGTCGTCGACGGTGTCGATGCTCCACTTCTCGATCTGCCGCCAGATCGGGCGGTTCACGCCCTCGGACGCCAGGCCGACGATGAGCATGCCGACGCTGCCGATGACGAACAGCGCCGCCGAGCCGGCCCCCGTGGTGGCGAACGCCGCCAGCACGCCGACCCCCGCGGCGATGACGCCGTTCCACACCGCGATCGGGTGGAACACGTGCATGTCGATGCGCTGGCACGTGCTGACGTACTGACCGTAGGGCAGGCCGTTGAGCAGCGGCAGGATCGACAGCTTCATGATCCAGAGCGTGCCGAGCTGGATGCCGGACGCGGCCAGCACCCAGACACTCATGATGGTGAGAGTCGTGTTCATTCCTTCTCTCCTGTCAGCCGGCCAGCCTGCTGGTCGTGTTGGCGGTCTCTTCCCGGATCTCGAACTTGATCGACCTGGCCTCGGTCATGCAGGCGCGCATCGGCCCGGCCAGCTCGCGGTGGCCGGGGCTCTGCTCCCAGGCGACGAAGTGGTCGAGCGACTCCCACTCGCTGGTGATCAGCCACTGCTCGGGGTCGGTCGTGGACTGGCACACCTGGTCCAGGACGTGCCCGGGCACCCCGCCGGCCACCTGGTACCGGATCCGCTCGTAGGCGGCCAGGAACCGCTCCACGTTCTCCTCGGGCACCCGGATGAGAAACACGATCCGCGCCCTGCTCATGCGTCCTCCTCGTAGCGCCCGACGACGAGCGCGGTGTTGTACCCGTCGAACCCGCGTGCGTTGACCAGCGCCAGCGAGGTGCGTTGGGTGGTCGGCTCGGTGACGAAGTTCAGCTCGCAGCCCGGCGCCGGCTCGGTGAGACCCGGCGTGGCCGGCAGCGTGTCGTAGCGCATGGCCTGCAGCGCGGTGGCCACGTCGACCGCCGCGCCGCCCTGGTACATGCGACCCAGCCGGCCCTTCTGCGTGGTGACCCGGACGTCGTCGCCGAACACCGAGCGGATGGCCTCGGCCTCGACCCGGTCGCACTCCGGCACCCCGAGCGCGTCCGGGAACACGACGTCCACCTCGGACGCCGGCCGGCCGGCCCGCTCCAGCGCCACCCGCATGGCCCGCGCGACCTGCTCGGTGTCGCCCCCGTCGCCCG
Source organism: Actinophytocola sp. (assembly GCA_036259595.1). GTDB lineage: Bacteria > Actinomycetota > Actinomycetes > Mycobacteriales > Pseudonocardiaceae > Actinophytocola. The sequence continues at coordinate 6,525 of DATABL010000222.1, read as the reverse complement.
GACGGGAGGCGCGGCCGTCGTGCGTGGCGGCCCAGCCGAGCACCTCGCCGTGGATGTCCGCGCCGCGCTCCCGCGCGTGGTCGAGGTCCTCCACCAGCAGCACCGCGCCACCCTCGGCGGCGACGTAGCCGGCGGCGCCGGCCCCGAACGGCTGGTACGCCGTGTCCGGGTCGGTGCCGGTGGAGAGCCGGCGGGTGGCGAGCTGGCAGGTCAGCGCGTACGGCGACAGCGGGCCCTCGGTGCCGCCGGCGAGCACGACCTTCGTGCCGCGCCGGACGGTCCGGGTGGCCTGCGCGAAGCTGTCCAGCCCGCCGGCGCTCTCCGCGACCAGTACGCTGCACTGGCCCTTGAGCTGGTGCAGGATCGAGATCTGCCCGACGCTCGCCGCGTAGAACCACGCGATCGACTGGTACACGCTCACCGCGCCGTCCGGCTCGGCCCACAGCGACTGCAGCTCGCCCTGGCCGAACTCGTTGCCCCCGGACGACGACGCCAGCGCGACCGCGGTGTCGTACGGGTCCATCGTGGACAGATCGACGCCGGAGTCGTCGAGGGCCTCCTGGGTGGCCGCGAACCCGTGCCAGGTCCACCGGTCGGTGGCGACCTTCAGCCGGGGCGAGACGTAGTCGTCCGGGTCGAAGTCGGTCACCTCGCCGGCCAGGGAGACCGGGTAGCCCGACGCGTCGAACCGGGTGATCCCGCCGAGCTTCGAGCTCCCGTCCAGCACGGACTTCCAGTGCGCGTCGGCACCCACACCCGAGGGTGCGACCACCCCGATCCCCGTGATCACCGCACGGGACCCTGTCATGACGCCTCCTTCAGGCGGCTGAACACCATCGCCGACTGGAACCCGCCGAAGCCGCTGCCCACCGACAGGGCCACGTCGACGCCTGCCTCGCGGGCGGTGTTCGGCGTGTAGTCCAGGTCGCACTCCGGGTCGCGGTTGGACCAGTTGGCCGTCGGCGCGATCGTGTTCCGGTCGATGGTGAGCGCGCACGCGGCCATCTCGATCGCGCCGATCGCGCCCAACGAGTGCCCGACCATCGACTTGATCGAGCTCACCGGGGTGCGGTAGGCGTGGTCGCCGAGCGCCTTCTTGAACGCCGCGGTCTCGTGCCGGTCGTTCTGCTTGGTGCCCGAGCCGTGCGCGCAGATGTAGTCCACATCGGACGGGTTGGTGCGGCCCTGGTCCAGGGACACCCGGATGGCCTCGGCCATCTCCAGCCCGTCGGGCCGCAGCCCGGTCATGTGGAACCCGTTGGAGCGGCTGGCGTACCCGGTGACCTCGCAGTAGATCTTCGCGTCGCGGGCGAGCGCGTGCGAGAGCTCCTCGAGGATCAGCACCGCGCCGCCCTCACCCATCACGAAGCCCTTGCGGGTCGCGTCGAACGGGCGGGAGGCGTGCTCCGGGTCGTCGTTCTCCGGTGTGGTGGCCTTGATCGCGTCGAACGAGGACACCGTGACCGGCGAGATCGGGCTGTCCGACGCGCCGGCGATGATCACGTCCGCCTCGCCGTCCTGCACCAGGTGCCAGGCGTACCCGATCGCGTCGATGCCGGACGTGCAGCCGGTCGACACCACCTGGGTGGGGCCGTGCGTGCCGTACCGGTGCGCGATGTCCGCGGACAGCGACGACGGCACCAGCGCCTGGTACAGGAACGGCCCGGCGTAGGTGTGGTCGACGAGCCAGTCCTTGCCGGTGTTGGACACCGCGACGTACTCGTCCTCCAGGGCCATCGTGCCGCCGACCGCCGAGCCCATCACCACGCCGGTGTTGTCCAGCGTCCGCTCGTCGAGTTCCAGCCCGGAGTCGGCCAGCGCCTCGGCCGCGCACGCGAGTCCGAACTGGACGTACCGGTCCGCGCGCCGGATCTCCTGCGCGCTCAGGCCGGCCGCGACCGGGTCGAAGTCGGCCTCGGCGGCCACCCGGGAGCGGAACTTGGTCGCGTCGAAGAACGTGATCTTCCGGGTCGCGGTGCGCCCGGCGGTCAGCGTCGACCAGAAGCCCTCCCGCGTGACGCCACCGGGGGCGACCACGCCGACCCCGGTGACCACCACCCTCCGATGGCTCATGACCGCTGCTCCCGGGCGGCCAGGATCTTCTTCGCGACCGCGGCCGCCTCCTCGCGGGTCTCGGTGTCCACGTGGCCGAGCTCGGGCCGGGGCGCGAGCGGGCCGAGGTGGAAGACCGCGAAGACCTCGTCGGAGCCGACGTTGCGCAGCCGGTGCCGGGTCTCCTTCGGCACCAGGATCGCGGTGCCGGCCGGGACCGGGACGACCTGGTCGTCGACGTCGGCCTCCAGTTCACCGCGGATGCAGAAGACGAACTCCTCGCTGTACGGGTGGTAGTGCTCGGCGATGGCCTCGCCGGGCTGCAGCGTCGCGCCGCCCATGAAGCCCGAGGTGGAGCCGACCGTGCGCGGGGACAGCAGGGTCTGGATCGTCCCGCCCCGGCGGTGGTCCTGGGGGCAGTCGTGGATCGAGACCGTCTTGAACTCCGAGGCCCGCCGGGAGTGGTAGGCCTTCTCGATCTTGTCCTTGATGACCTGCATCTGGACCTTGGAGTTCTTGTTGATGTTGTTGACCATCCACTCGTCGTCCACCGGCGCGGTGTCCTTCATGTGGAAGTCCTGCACCCAGCGCAGGATGACCCCGCCCTCGACCTCCTCGTAGTACCAGTCGAGGTTCATGTACTCGAACGGACCGGTCTCGATGCGGTGCGAGTGGGTGCGCTTCTCGTCGTAGTAGCGGGTGCGCTCGCTGACCCAGCTCCAGGTCTTGCCGTTGTCGTCCGGGTGCATGGTGAGGCGGAAGGTGATCGTGTCGCCCTCCTCGCTCACCACCTCGGTGGCGGCGTACTCGGTGAACAGGTTCGGCCAGTTCGGCACGTCGTTGGTGATGTCCCAGACGAGCTGGAACGGTGCCTCGATGCGGATCTGGTTGTCGGTGTGCCCAGCCATGTCACTCTTCCCCTTTACGCTGCCTGCTCGCCTGCGTTGTTGATGAACTCGACGATCTCGCCGACGTTGAGGCCGCCGCTCTCGTCGGGGATCTCGATCCCGTACTGCTTGGTGATCACGATCTGCAGTTCCAGCACGGCCAGCGAGTCGAGCCCCAGGTCCTCCAGCGAGTTCTCCGGGGCGTCGGCCAGCGTCTGGGGGGCCAGGCCGACCTTCTTGACCAGGATCGTCTCGATGTCGTCGAACGACACGTCCGCCATGTGCGGGGCTCCTTATTTCTCGTAGGTGTAGAAGCGACGGGCCTGGGCGTCCTTCGGCGAGCGCCAGGTCGGCAGGTACGGCGAGATGAACTCGCTCAACTTCTCGGAGATCCCGACGAACTCGGGGTGTCCCTTGATGCGGTTGATCGTCTCCTGGCCGGGCTCGGCCGTCTCCAGCAGCTGGATGTAGACGTCTCCGAGCGTCCACAGGGAACGGTGCTCGACGCCGGCGATGCGCGGCAGTTCGGTGGCATCGGAATCGGCCCAGATCTGGGCGACCTTGTCGTGTGCGTCGGGCTTGATTCGCGCGACGATGAGTGATCGGTGCACGCCATTCTCCAGCTTCGGCGACGAGGTGTTTATCGAAGAATGCGGTCTTGGGGGTCCCATCGGCATGAGTCGGTCGTCCCGGCGGGCTGGGCAGATGACCCGCCTCGAACGAAATTCGAGCCGCCTTCGACGAAAAGGACGATGCCGGCCCGGGAAATCCGGACCGGCATCGTCCTCCGGTTCGTCAGGCCGCCTCGCCCGGCCACGGGTAGCGGTCCAGGCCGGAGACCGACTCCATGTACGCGAGCAGGGCGGCCACGTCGTGCTCGCCGAGACCGCGGTTCTGGGCCGCGGTCAGCCAGTCGTGGCTGGTGGCGGTGGTCGGCATGGGCACGCCGAGGCGTTGGGTCTCGGCGAGCACCAGGCCGAGGTCCTTGCGCATCAGCTTCAGGCGGAAGTCCGGCTGCTCGAACGCCCGCCGGCCCATCACGCCGGCCTTGAACTTCATCATCGGGCTGCTGTACCCGCCGGCCGCGATCAGTCTGATCAGCGTCTGCCGGTCCAGCCCGGCCCGCTCGCCGAACGCGATCGCCTCCACCAGGGCCTGCATCTGGACGCCCATCAGCAGGTTCAGCGCGAGCTTGGCGGTCGCGCCCTTGCCGCCCGGGCCGAGATGGGTGACCTCCTTGGCCAGCGGCTCGATCACCGGTTCGAGCGCGGCCACGTCCTCGGCCGCGCCGCCGATCATGAACCGCAGCTCGCCGTCCTTGGCGTGCTGGGCGTTGCCGAGGACGCACGCGTCCAGGCCGCGGTGCCCGGTCTCGGCGAGGCGGGCCTGCAGCCCGACCGCGAAGTCCGGCGCGACGGTCGACATGTCGGCCACGATCGCGCCCTTCGGCAGGCCCTCGACCACGCCGTTCTCGCCGAACAGCAGCGCCTCGACGACCTCGCTGGTGGCCAGCGACAGGAACACGACGTCCGCGCCCTGCGCGGCGGCCGCCGGCGTGGTGGCCAGTACCGCGCCCTCGCCGGCCAGCGCCTCGCCCCGCGATCGGGTCCGGTTGTAGACCGTGACGTTCGCCCCGGCGGCGAGCAGACGCGACACCATGCCGCCACCCATCGCGCCGAGACCGACGAACGCGATCTTGCTGGTCATCAGCTCGCCTTCGCTTCCGGGAGCGCCACGCCCGCGGGCGGGGCCGCGCCGGCCGGCGGGGCCGGCTCCTCGACGATGCCGAGCTCGAACAGGATGCGCGGGAAGTCGTCGCTGATCCAGGACTCGACGACCTTGCCGTCGCGCACCCGGTGCAGGTCGACGCCCTCGACCACGAAGGTGCGGCCGGTCGGCGGCATCCACATCAGCGGGCCGGTGTGCGTGCCGGTGGTGCGGAACCGCAGTCCGACCAGCTCACCGGAGGCGAACATGTCCTGGATGCCGCAGGTGAAGTCCGGGAACGCGCGCTTCCAGAACTCCACCGCCATCTTGAAGGCGGCCGGGCCCTTCGGCAGCTGCAGGCCCGCGGTGTGCACCTCGTAGTCGTCGGAGAAGACGTTGTCGATGAATCCGAGGTTCCCCTTGTTGAGCCCTTCTTCGGTCGCGAAACGGACCAGTTCGATGTTCTCTTCGGACATCTGCGACCTCCGCGCGATGACAGACGAATACACGTTCGAGCCCACGGTTCCACGCGGGTATCCCGAGGTCTGCCGCCGAATGTCCCGGCCGCGTGATGAACTGTTCCCGGTTCTTCAGGGAAGCCCTTGTCGCATGGGGAACGAGCCCCATACCTTTTGTCTCGAACCCTTTTTTGTTCCTGACGGAGGACCAGATGCAGACGACTCAGGTGTACGCCGTCAACCGGCAGCAGACCGACTGCCTCGAGGTCCGCACCACGGACCTGGAGGCGCCCCCCGCGGGCCACGCACGCGTACGCGTCGAGGCGGCCGGCGTGTCCTACGGCGACGTGCTGTTCCAGCGCGGCGTGATCCCCGGCGGGCCGAAGCCGCCGTACACGCCGGGCTGCGAGCTGGTCGGCGTGGTCGAGTCGGTGGGCGCCGGCGTCACCGGCGTCGAGGTGGGGCAGCGGGTGGCGGCGCTGGTGGTGTCCGGCGGCTACACCAGCGGGATCAACCTGCCCGCCGACCGGTTGGTGCCGGTGCCCGAGGGCGTGGACCCGGTCCGGGTGGCGGCCGTCGGCCTCAACTACTTCATCGCCCACCAGATGCTGCACCGAGTGGCGAAGATCGAGTCGGGCCACCGCATCCTGGTCCACGGCGCGTCCGGCGGCGTGGGCCTGGCGTTCCTGCAGCTGGCCGAGCACATCGGCGGCGTGACGGTGTTCGGCACCGCGTCGGCGAAGAACCTGGACGTGGTCCGCCGCCACGGCGCGATCGCCATCGACTACCGCAACCAGGACTTCATCAACGTCGTCCGCGCGACGGTCGACCAGGACGGCAAGCTCAACGCCGCCACCGCCTACGACAAGTACGGCACAGTGCACGCCGCCTTCGACCCGATCGGCGGCCCGCACTTCTGGCGCTCGTACAGCGTCCTACGCCGCGGCGGCCGCCTCGTCGGCTACGGCCAGAACGACGTCCTCCGCAACGGCCGACGCAACATGGCCATCGGCGCCGTCGGCTTCCTCGGCGGCATCATCCTGCCCAACCTCCGCCCCGACGGCCGCAGGACCACCTTCTACAACGCCTGGTCCCTGGAGAAGTCCCAACCCCACGCCTACCGCGAGGACCTGACCGAGATCCTGAACCTGCTGTCCGCGGACAAGATCGCCCCCCGCGAGATCAACACCCTCCCCCTGACCGACGCCCCCGAGGCCCTCGCCCGCGCCGAGCGCGGCGTCACCGGCAAGCTCGTCCTCGACTGCCGCTGACCAGCCGGTTCACTGCCGAGGAAGATTTTTCTTCGACACGACGTATCCAACTCGGGCCGGCCCGCTCTTTACCAGTGGGGGTTGACGGAGACGGCCTCCGCCTTTGGGGAGGGGCGGGGGTTGTCTTCCGGTCCGAGGGGGGCAGGGGCC
>DATABL010000221.1:0-12843 GCA_036259595.1 Actinophytocola sp. | reverse complement strand
TCCCTGGCGGTGGGCTGTTGCGGGACTCGCAGAAGTGGGTGGCCTGGTGGGGGCTTCCGCTGGCCGTCGGGTTCGCGTTGGGGGCGGGGGTGGCCGCTCGGGCGTTGCGGCGGGCGGGGCCCGCGCTCCTCGTCGGGGCGGCGGTCGTGCCGGTGGCGATGATGCCGGATCTCGCCTGGGGTGGATGGGGGCGGTTGGAGAGCGTCGACTATCCGCGTGACTGGGCGGTGGTGGCGGAAATCCTCCGGGAGGATCCGCGGGTGGGGGACGTGGTGGCGTTGCCGTTGTCGGCGTTTCGGCAGTTCGCGTGGAACGACGGGCGGACGCAGCTCGATCCGGCGCCTCGGGTGTTGCCGCGGACCACCGTCATCGACGACACGTTGTTCGTCTCGGGGGAACCCGTCGCCGGGGAGGACGCACGGGTGGCGGACGTGCGGGCGGCGGTCGCGCGGGGGGACGGGCTCGCGGAACTGGGGATCGGGTGGGTGTTGGTCGAGTTGGGGACGCCGGGGGCGCCTACGGGCGAGGTCACGGCGGGGATGGATCCGGTCTATCAGGGGCAATGGCTCGAGTTGTACCGGGTTCCGGGGCCGGTCGCGGCCGCCGAGTACGCCACCGCGCCGGTGGGGCCGGTCGTGGTGGCGGACGTGAGCGCGCTCGCGGCGGTCACGCTCGGGTTGTTGTGGCTTGGGTTACCAGCCGGTAGATTGAGCGCGTCCAGACCTCGGCGTCGGGAGTAGGCACGTGGGAAAGCTGGTCGGTGCAATCGCTTCCGTGCTGGTCGGGCTCGCGCTCGCGACCGGCGTCGCGGTGGCCGTGTCCTCGGCGTCCGCCCCCGACAAGGGGGTCAACCTCGACGATCCGGCCAGCCCCAACAACTTCGGGGGCGGGCTGCGCGGCTCCAACGCCGTCAACTACGGCTCGACCCCCTGACGACGTAGTGCGTCGAGCGCCAGTGCGTGGCGCGATCGTCGAGTTCGCGCGTCGCCAGCACGGTGCCGCCGGCGGCGGACACCACCCGCGCCACCCGGGCGGGGGCGAACCTCGTCATGCGCATGGGGGCCGGGTAGCGCAGCAGCCACCGTTGCGCCAGGCGGACCAGCGGGCCGGGCACCAGGCGCCACACCACGCCCTTGAAAGTCCACAGTGGACGGGTGGTGCACTGCAGGAGGGCGACGCCGCCCGGGGCCAGTACGCGGACGAACTCCCGCAGGTACGACTCGATGACGGGCGCGGGTAGGTGTTGGAGGACCAGCTCCGAGTACACCAGCGTGAAAGCGCGGTCCGGGAAGCGTGCCAGGTCGTTCGTCTCGTTCAGCACGAATGCGCAGTTGGGCGGCGGGTCGAGGCGGCGCGCGGCCTCGAGCATCGGCGGCGCTACGTCCACGCCGACCACCTCGTCCGCGTACGCCGCCAGGGCCTGGGACAACCGGCCGGCACCGCAGCCGAAGTCCAGCACCCGGCCCCAGCGCGGGCCGACGCCGAGCTCGGTCAGCCACTCGACCGACGCGGCCACGTCCGCCCGGCCGGTCGCCAGGAACTGCTCCGGGTCCCAGCGCCCGCCCCGCTTGTCCGCGGCCACGTACACCGCCCACAGCGGGTCCCGCTCGCCCAGCCGCACCCAGTCCCGCCGCACGCCCTCGAAACGCTCGAAGCTCACGGCCTCCATTCAACCGCCAACACCCGCTCGAAGGCGTCGACACTCCGCTCCCACGCGAACGTCGCCGCCCGCGCCCGGCCCGCCTCGCCCAGCGACGTGCGCAGCTCCGCCGACGCCAGCAGCCGGTCCACCTGGCGGGTGAGGTCGGGCAGATCGTCGGCCAGCAGGCCCGTCTCACCGTCCACGATGGACTCGACGACCCCGCCGGCGGCGCGGTAGGCCACCGACGGAACGCCGTGCGCGGCGGCCTCCATGATCGCGATCCCCCAGCCCTCCTTGACCGACGGACACAGGTGCACCCACGAGCGCGCCAGGATCTCGTGCTTGTCCCGCTCCGCGACGTAACCGTGCAGCGTCACCCGGTCGGCCAGGTCGAGCCGCCGCACGTGCTCGGCCAGGTTGTCCAGCCACCACCCGTCGCCGACGACCTCAAGGCGCAGCTTCGGCCACCGCCGCGCCAGCCGCGCCACCACGTCCACCGCGTGCTCCACCCGCTTGTGCGGCACCACCCGGCCCACCACCACCAGCGTCGGCTCCGCGTCGCGGGCGGCGCGCACCGGCGGCGGCGCGTCCAGGCCGTTGCGCACCACCGTGGTCCGCGACGTGGCCACGCCCAGCCCGGCCAGCTCGCGGCGGGTCTGCTCGGACACCGTGACGTACCGGCAGCCCCGGTACAGCCACGGCGCGAGCCGCGACTCCAGCCACCAGCCGATCCGCCCGAGCACCGGGCCGACCACCGCCGGCCACTGCTCGCGGTGCACGTGGTGCACCAGCACCAGCACCGGGCAGCGCGCCACCAGGCGGGAGAAGAACGGCATCCCCGCCTGCACGTCCACCACCACGTCCGGGCGCAGCCGGACCACCGCGGCCAGCGCCCGCGCGTACACCCCGAACCGGCCGCCCCGGCGGCGGAACCGCACCCCGCGCACCCACTCGTCGGCCGGCGCGCGCCGGTGTGCCGCGCACTGGACGGTCACCCGGTAACCGCGGGCGACCAGGCCCTCGGCGATGCGCTCGGTGTAGCGCTCGGAGCCGCCGCCCTCGGGGTGCGCGGTGTCGCGCCAGTTGACGAGCAGCACCGACGGGCGATTCTCGCGCTCGCGGCTCATCAATTCTCCAGCTCAGCGGGGATGATAGGTTACCGGCGAGTACAGTGGACCAAACAAATGGCGAGGGCGATACCCCCGATGGTAGGAATTCCGACACGCCGAGACGCCACGCTGGCCCGGTCGGTCCGGTTGTTCCGGGCATTTCTGCGCGAACAGTCCGACCCGGACCACTTCTACTCGATCCTGGCCGCCGACTCGGTCGCCCAGATTTCCGCGTTCACCCCGCTCACCGGCCGCCTGGTGCTCGACGTGGGCGGCGGGCCGGGTTACTTCGCGGACGCGTTCCGGGGTGCCGGCGCCGGCTATCTCGGCGTCGACCCGGACGTCGGGGAGCTGTCCGCGCGGGGTGCGCCGGCGGCCGGGATGGTCCGCGGCAGCGGCACGGAACTGCCGGTGCGCACGGGATCCGTCGACGTCTGCTACTCCTCCAACGTGCTGGAACACGTGGCCGACCCGGCCGCGATGCTGACCGAGATGGTCCGGGTGACCAGACCCGGCGGCACGGTCTTCGCGTCGTTCACGCCCTGGTTCTCCCCGTGGGGCGGGCACGAGACCGCGCCGTGGCACTTCCTCGGCGGCCACCGCGCTCGCCGGCGGTACGTGAAAAAGCACGGTCGGGAGCCGAAGAACCGTTTCGGCGAGACCCTGTTCGCATTCCGCGTCGGCACCGCGATGAATTTGGCCCGACACTGCGGGCAGGCCGGAATGGTGCGCGCCCTGCCCCGGTATCACCCATGGTGGGCCACTTGGGTCGTGCACGTTCCGGTCCTGCGGGAATTCGCCTCCTGGAATCTCGTCCTGGTGCTGAGAAAGCGTTAGCGCTCCGCCCCGGCCGGTTCTCGGCGCAGCGGCGTGCCGGCGGTGCTGCGCCGCCCGCTCGTCGAGTTCGCGGTCAGCAGCAGGAGCACGCCGGCGAGCACCAGCACGCCGCCGCCGACCCACATGTAGAGGGGCCAGACCGTCAGCAGGCTCAGCTGGGACCGGGTGTCCTCGGCCTTGGTCACGTTGTCGTTGACCGTCTTGTCGTTGAACCCGAGCGTGCCCTGGAAGACCGTGGTGCCCTCGCCGGGGTCCTCGTCCGGACCGAGCAGCTCCTGCTTGCCGCTCTGCTCGCCGCGGACGATGATGCCGGTCATCGGCTCCACCCACACGGTGCGCCGCACCTGGTAGATCATGTCCGCGGTCACCGACGGCCGGTCGTCCAGGCCGATCAGCGAGCCCGGCACCTCCCGCTCGGCGATCTTGGTGGGCGGCACGTCCATCACGAACTTGTAGACCTCCAGGCCCTGGATGGTCTCCTCGCCGTCGAAGCGGGCCTTCACCGACTCGCCCACGCTGAGGTCGTAGTAGTCGTAGTCGCGCTGCTCGGTGCCGAACGGGAACTTGAAGCTCAGCCCCGGCTGCTGGACCGTGTCGCGGTCGCCGGTGTTCCGCTGGCCCTGCTGCTGCTCGATGTACTGGCGCTCGCAGGGCGCGACGGCCTCGGTGGTGAAGCGGTCGACGCACAGCGACCGCACCGAGGCGTTCACCACGATGCCGGTGGCGTCGTCCACGGTCCGGATCGCCTCCACGTAGACGGCGACGTCGCCGTCCTCCCGCACCTCGGGGGCGGTGAGGTCGCCGGTGACGTAGGTGGTGGAGGTGAGGCTCAGGCCCTGCCGGATCTCCGGCGAGGGGGCGCCGTCGACCGTGCGCACGACCAGCGCGGTGACGTTGTCGCCCTCCGCCACCGAGGTCGACTCCTGGTCCAGCGGGACCTTCGCCAGCTGGGGGTAGGAGTAGAAGCGCAGCAGCAGGCCGAGCGCCACCGCGAACACCCCGAGTCCGATCAGCACGAAGCTGAGGATGCGGCGCACCGGTCCTCCTCCTTGAGGGACATGTGTCCTGGTTCGGGCCAAATTACCCGACAGTAACCTCTGCGCAAGCTCCAATCGGAGTAGTGCCAACGGGGGGTACGTTTCCCGCGCCGAACGGTGTCCGGCCATGATTCGGGCCATGCGATGCGACGTGTGGTGGGCCAGGCCGGCACCGGCGACCCCGCGCCTGCTGGCGCTGCTCGACGACGCCGAGCGCGAGCGGTACGGCAACTACCGGCGCGAGATCGACCAGCTCCGCTTCCTCACCGGCCGCACGCTGGTCCGGGCCGTCGCCGGGCGGTGGCTCGGCGTCGAGCCCGAGGCCGTCGTGCTGGACGCGAGCTGCTACGACTGCGGCAAGCCGCACGGCAAGCCGCGGGTCGTCGCCGCCGGGGCGCCGGAGGTGTCGATCTCGCACTCCGGCGAGCGGGTGGCCCTCGCGGTGGTGGACGGTGCGCCGGTGGGCGTCGACGTCGAGGAGATCCGCGACGCCGAGGTGACCGAGCTGGCCCGGATCACGTTCACCGCCGTCGAGCGGGAGGCGTTCGGCCGGGTGCCGGCGGCGGGGCTGCGGGCGGCGTTCTTCACCTACTGGGCCCGCAAGGAGGCCGTGGTCAAGGCCACCGGCAAGGGCATGTCGGTGCCGATGAGCACGTTCACCCTGTCCGCGCACGACGCGCCGCCGGCCGTGTTGGCCTCCGACACCGCGGAGATCGACCCGGCGTCGGTGCTGATGGCCGACCTCGACGCGGGCGAGGACTACCGGGCCAGCCTCGCGGTGTTCGGTACCGAGGCACCGGAGGTCACCGAGCAGTCGGCCGACCAGCTCATCGCCGACCTCGGCTAGGACTTCAGCTCGCGGCGGGCCTGGTCCAGGTAGCGGTCGACCCGCGAGGTGTCCGCCTGCCCGGTGTGCAGCTTCTTCGACTCCTCCAGCAGCCGGTGCGCCTCCCTGGCCGCGTCGCGCGGGGACAGCCGCGTCGGCAGTCCGTTCAGCGACAGGCCGGCCATCCTGGCGTCCTGGAGCGCCATCGCGCCGAGGTTCAGCAGGCAGCGCGCCTCCCCCGCCTTCTCGCCGACGCCGGCGAAGATCGTCCGCGCCCGCTGCCACCGGCGGACCGCCTCGGCCCGCTGGCCGTCCAGCATGGCCAGCGCGGTGCCCTGCAACTCGACGCTGTGCGCCTCGCAGCCGGCGTCGCGGGCGTCCCTGGCGATCCGCTCCGCCTCGCGCAGCCGGCGGAGCGCCGCGTCGGGCAGGCCCGCCCTGATCGCGAGCACACCCAGGTTGACCAACGCCACCGCCTCACCCGGCAGGTCCCGGCCCGCGGCGCGCTGCTCGTCGAACGCGGCCAACGCCTCGACGACGACGGACTCGGCGACCGGCTCCGGACCGGACGCGGCGAGGAACGCGCGCTCCGCCCGCTCGCGGGTCTCGAGCTGGTCCCTGGTCCGGCCGTGGGTGGACATCGTGGCCTGGGACGCCTTGTCCAGCCACGACCTCGCGTCGCCGAGCCGCCCCGCCATCCGGTCCGCGGTGGCGGCCCGCAGTGCCGCGAGCGCCGCGACGTCGTCCCGCTGGACCCGCTTCGCCAGCGTGTGCAGACCCTCGCCGACCTCGAGCAGACCAGGAGACTGACGCTCGCGCACGTACCAGCTGTCCAGCCCGTCGGCGATCACGCACAGGTCGGCGAACACCAGGCCGATCAGGTCGTCCTCGCGGTAGGTGTCCTGGTGGTCGTCGCGGTGGGTGTCGCGGTAGCTGTCCTCGGCGAACAGCGGCCGCAGGAACAGCTCGTTCTCGTTGAACCACTTCTTCGTCCCGACCGGGTCGACCTCCAGCCGGCCGGCCTTGTCCTCGGTGAGCGCGGCGAGGTGGCGCACCAGCGCCGGTACCGCCTCCACCGCGACACCACGCCGGCCGTCCGGGTCGGTGCGCTGGATCGGCGAGCGGATCTCCTGCCGCACTCGGATCCGCCCGCCCTGCTCCTGCACCAGGTTCCGCACCTTCAGCGCCTCCAGCGGATCCTCGTCACCGGCCACGACCGGATCGTGCGCGTCGAGGATCGCGGCGACCTCGGCCCGGGTGATACCGGTGACCGGCAGCTCGGCCAGTGCGCGCAGCAACCAGTCGGCGCGCTTGCTCAGGCCCACCCAGATGTGACCCAGGATCACGGTCCACACCCGCTCCAGCGGCCCCTCCACCGGTCCGGACTCCTCCAGCTGCCGCTGGATGTCCTCGACCACCTCGGCGACAGAGGACCCGGCGCTGAGCCGCTCGACCTCGTGCGCGAGGTCGATGACCGCGCGCGGCCGCCCCATACATGCCGCCAACAGCTTGGCCACCAGGTCGTCCGCCACCTGGCCCGCACCCCGCTCCCCCGCCAGCGCGGCGTCCCAGACCTTCCGCAGGGAGGACGCGGGCAGCTCGCCGACCGGAACGGTGCTGGGCCTGGCGGCGTCGCCGACCGCCGGCTCGCCCGCGACCACCAGCACGCGGTTGCCCTCGGACGGCCACTCGCGCACCAGCCAGGTCACCTGCTCGGCCGTGGAGACGTTGTCCAGGAACAGGATCTCGTACATCGGCGGCAGCCCGGCGAGCAGCCGCCGCGCCGTCCCGGCGAGCACGTCGTCCGTGTCGTCGGACGGCGGGTCCAGGTCGAACCGGGCCACGATCCGCCCGGCGGTCGCCACCGCGTCGTACGGCTCGCTGACCGAGTGGCTGCGCAGGTCGAACCGGCACACCCGCCACCAGTCCCCGCCGCGGTCGTCGACCAGGCGCTTCACCACGTGCTCCGCGACCGCCGAGGTGCCGACGTCCCGCGCGCCGGCCAGAAGCACGACGTTGCCCCGCCGCACCCGATCCAGCGCCCGCCCCAGCTCGTCCCGGCGGCCGAACAGGCGGTAGTCCGGCCGCTCGGGGTCCGGGTCCTTCGGCGGCGGCTCCTTGCGCCGCTTACGCCACCACCGGACCAGGGCGACGCCGCCGCCGACGACCACCACCACGGTCCCGACGGGCAGCAGCAGCGGGCCGAACACCCGCCCCCACCACGAGTCGCCCGCCCGGGCGGCGAGTTCCTCGGAGACCACGGCGGACAGGACCCACAGGCACGCGGCCGGCAGCCCGACCTTGACCCACTTGAGCAGTGTTCGCTCGGATCCGCTCATCGGCTACCGCACCGACTCGCCGGTCAGTCCGGCCACCACGGTCCGCCAGGTGACCAGCAGGATCGCGACCGGGACGATCGCGGACACCACCGCACCGGCCGCGACCGGGCCGGCCGAGGTGGCGAACTGGCGCGCCTCGCCCCACAGCAGCAGCGCGAGCGGGCTGTCGGCCGGCCCGCCGATCAGGAAGCTGACGATGAAGTCGTTCCACACCAGCACGAACTCGAGCACGGTCACCGCGACCAGCGCCGGCCGGTAGCGGCCGCGCCGCCACACCTCGTCCAGCGCCGGCCGCCGGTCCACCCCCACCCTCGGCGCGGCGGCGAACGCGGCCCGCAGCACCAGCGTCGCGAACGGCAGCCCGGCCGCCGCGTGCACCAGCACCAGCGAGGCCTTCGAGCCGGAGAACACGTCGCCGAGGGGGCCGGCGTACATCTGCACCGGAGCCACGGCGAGCACACCGAGCAGCACGATCAGCGCGGCGGCGGCGCGCCGGGGCAACCGCCAGGTCAGCAGGTACGCCGCCGGCACGGCACAGGCCACCACCAGCAGGGTCGCCGGCCCGGCGATGAACAGGCTGCCCGTGAGCGCCGGCCACAGCCAGGTGTCGGCGACCGCCGCGAACGAGCCGAAACCGAGGCCGGACAGCCGCCACCACCCGCCGGTGCCGGCGGCGGGCGGGTCGTGCAGGGCGGTGGCCACCAGGACCACCAGCGGCAGTGTCCACACCAGACCGATGCCGAGCCCGATCACCCAGCTCCACCACCGGGTCCGCTCCGACGCCGGCTCCTTCATCGGCACCGGCTCCGGCGGGGTGACCCGTCCCATCCCTCTGGTCCCGATCAGGCTCAACGCGGCCACGACGACGAACAGCAGCACCGCGAGCGCGGCCGGCCGGCCCTGGTCGGTCGAGTCCGTCGTCAGCTGCCACCAGTGCAGCCCGACCACGTCCACGTCGGGCACGATGGAGCCCGGCGTGGCGATCAGCACCAGGTCGAACACGCGGATCGCGGCCACCAGCACGGTCAGCACCACGATCGAGGTGACCGGGCCGGCGCGGGGCAGGACCAGCCGGCCGAACCGGTGCCCGACGCCCGCGTTGGCGTCCAGCCCGGCGCGGAAGAGCACGACCACGAAACCCAGCCAGGACCAGGCGAACGCGGACCCGAGCACCCACCAGATCAGACCCGGCCCCAGCCAGACGACCTCGCCGAACAGCGCGCTCACCGTGCCGCGCGCGGAGTTCGGGTCGAACAGCATCCGGAACACGGCGCCGGAGACCATCGCCGACACCCCGAACGGCAGGATCATCAGGTACAGCAGTACCCGCCACAGCCCGCTGACCAGCCGGCTCAGCACCGCGATCACGTACCCGGCGACGAGCAGCACCAGGCCGATGCCGACCCACAGCACGCTGTGCCACCCCGCCCGCAGCGCGTCCGGGTCGGTCAGCACGTCGACGAGGTTGCCGACCCCCCACGGCGCGGACAGCGCCCACACCAGCGTCCACGCCATCGGCACCATGAGCAGCACGACGAGCACCAGCGCGGGCAGGCCGAGCAGGTAGCTCCAGCCGTCCCGGCCGGCCGGCGCGCGCAGGCCGCCGGTCACCTCGCGCCCGGCGACCTCCAGCCGCAGCCCGTCCCGGGTCCGCACCTCCATGCTCATGGGGCAGCCCGTTCCGCGTCGGCCATCGCCCGGGCGGCGGTGTCGGCCGCGGCTGCCGGGGCGGTGCCGGCGGCGAGCGCGCGCAACAGGTCCTGCAGGACCCGCTTCAGGACGTCGCCGAGCACGACCTGGTCGGACAGGTCGAACCGCGGGTCGGACGAACGCAACTCCATCGCCAGCTCGCGCAGGTTCTGGGTGTAGTGGCTCAGGTCGGTCTTCCGGTTGGCCGCGATGAACCCGCCGGTGCCGGTGATCCACGGCACCGGCGCCTCCGGGCCGGACAGGTGGCGGATGAGGTCGCCCGCGGCGGGCCTCGACGGCGCGGTCAGCACCAGCAGGTCGCCGGTGGCCACCAGCCGCGGCCCCAGGCCGGGCGCTGCCGGGAAGGTGAACTTGTCGACATCGTCGTCGAGCGCGTCGAACTCACGGATCACCGACTCGGCGAAGTCCGGGGCCGGCACCATCGCCGCTTCATGGTGGTGGAACACCGCCAGCACCGCCTCGGGGAACTGCGCGACCAGCGCCCGTTCGGCGCCCCCGGAGAGCGCGTCCGGCCGGCCCCACATCGCGGCCACCATGCCGAACGCCGCCCGCACGTCCCCGGCGGCCCAGGCGCCGGGTGCGCCGCGGACGAGCGCGTCGTAGGTGCCGTCGAAGTGGCGCAGCAGCACGTTCGCGAAGAACTGGGCGAGCAGCCAGCCGTCGGCGCCGCCGAGGGCGAGCGGCGCGATCCCGGCCTGTTCGGTGATCCGGTCGTTCAGGTCGAGCCACTCCGACCAGTTCGTCGGTGCTCGGAGACCGTGCTCGGCGAACAGGCTCTTGCGGTACCAGACGACCGAGGCGTGCGCGAGCTTGAACGGGAGCGCGTAGTGCCGGCCGTCGCGCGCGGCCAGCCCGCCGGGCCAGATCTCGTCGTAGTCGGGTTTCCACACGTCGTCGGGCAGCGGCGCCAGCCGGTCCACGTTCGCGAGCACCAGCTTCGGCCGCGGCACCGCGACCATGTCCAGGCGGTAGGTGGCGTTCGCGCCGAGCGCGGCGTCGATGTCGTCGCCGAGCGGGACCAGCTCGCAGTCGTCCGCGCGCGCGCCGAGCACCCGCTGGAACGCGGCCAACTCGGTCGCGCTCCAGCTCACCGCGACCCGGACGGGGTCACCGAGACCGGTGACCCGGGCCAGCTCGGCACAGCCCGCCGCGAGGCCGCCGACCGGGCCGAGCGCGGCGGCGCGCAGGATGGTGCGTCGACGGACCACGTGCGAAGACATGACACCCCAGAGTGAGAAGTGACCTAACTCTCACTCCAGGTGACTATACCCGTCAGGCGGGCGTCAACATTCCCATCGCGCGCAGCAGAGTGGTGAACTTCGCCGAGGTCTCGGCGAGCTCCAGGTCCGGGCGGGACGCGGGCATGATGCCGGCGCCCGAGTACAGGGTCAGCTCCGCCCCGGCGATCTCCGCGCAGCGGATGCCGACCACCCACTGCCCGTCGCCGTGGGCGTCGCACCAGCCGATGGCGCCGGCGTAGAAGCCGCGGTCGAAGGGTTCCAGCTCGGCGATCGTGTCCCGGGCCGCGGCGAACGGGAACCCGCACACCGCCGACGTGGGGTGCAGCGCGCTGGCCAGCCGAAGCGACGTCACCTCCGGGTCGACCAGCTCGCCGGTGACCCGGGTCGACAGGTGCCACACCGCGCTCGTGCCGACCAGCGACGGGCGGTCCGGCACGGTCAGCGAGCGGCAGAACGGGCGCAGCGCCTCCACCACGTCGGACACCACGACCCGGTGCTCGTCGTGGTCCTTGGCCGACGCCAGTAGCTGCTCGGCGGCCAGGCGGTCCTGCACCGGGTCGGGGTGGCGCGGGATCGAGCCGGCCAGCGGGTTGGCCTCGACGGTCAGCCCGGTGCGGGTGAGCAGCATCTCCGGGGTGGCGCCGACGAGCGTGCGGCCGCCGGGCAGGTCGACGGCGTAGGTGTGGCCGGCGGCGTTGTCGGCGGCCAGGCTGGCCAGCAGGGCCCGGACCTCGACCGGCTCGGGCAGCCGCAGGCGCAACTGCCGGGCCAGCACGACCTTGTCCAGCTCCCCGGCCCGCAGCCGCTCCACCGCCCGGGCGACCATCCGCTCGTACTCCTCCGGCGCGGGCACCGGCACGGCCTCGGGCATGTCCGGAAAGTGGCCTTCGGGACGCCGGGTGTCCCGAAGGCCGCCCTCAGGGCGTTCCCAGCGGGCCGACGTGGGCAGGACGATGTGCGGCGCGGCGGCGCGGTCGAACGGGAGAGCGCCCACGGCGAGCGGGGCGTCGGAGTCGACGAGGGCCTTGGTGACCTGGGTGGCCAGCTCGTCGGGGTCGGGTTCGCTGACCACGGCCTGGGTGCCGGTGGCCAGCAGCGAGCGCCGCGGCGAGGTGAGGAGGAACGAGCCTGGCCGGTAGTCCGCGATGAGCCCAAGGGTCACCCACCCATCATGCCCATGAGTCCGCCCGGAGAAACTCCCTCGCGAGTAGGATTTTGAACACGTTCAGGGCCCGCCGGAGGATCTAGTCGCGGCGGGCCCTGAACGGCATCAGTACGGCGCCGTCACGGCGTCAGTTCAGCGCGTCGATCAGCGCGGACCGCTGGCGGTCGCCGAGGCCGGCGGCGCGCCGGTCGGGGTCGATGCCGGCCTGCTCGAGCAGGGCCGCGACCTTCACCGCGCCGAGACCTGGGACGGCCTTGAGCAGCGCCGCGACCTTGGTCTTGCCGATGGTCTTGTCTTCCTTCGCCTTCCCGAGCACCGACGCGATGGTCCGCTCGCCGGACTTGATCGACGCCAACAGCTCGGACCGCGCCTTGCGGGCCTCCGCAGCCTTGGCCAGCGCCTCAGCGCGCTGCTCTGGAGTCAACGTGGGCAGAGCCACCGTGGTGATCCTTCCTAACTCGACATCTGGCTGGTCCGCGACCGGGCCCGCGCCCGATGGCCTTGCTGACCTGGGCGTTCCCCCGCGGTGCCGCGACCCAGTAAACACACCGTCGCCTGAGAACATACGCGCGACACGCGCATTCTTCCCGGCGAAACCGCAGGTAACCCACGTTTCGGGGGTCCGACACGGACGGCTGACCATGTCCAGGATCACCATTTCGGCACTACTGTTCGGTAGCACCAAGCCACGAGTCGGGCACGAGTCACAGGGAGCTGAACAGCGATGTTGGGCACCATGCAGGACGGACAGCTGTCCATCGCGAACCTGTTGCGGCACGGCAGCCGCAGCCACGGCGCCGCCGAGGTCGTCACCTGGACCGGAGCGGAGGCCCGCCGGACCACGTACGCCCAGGTCGGCAGGGAGGCGGCGAAGCTCGCGCACGCGCTGCGCGGCCTCGGCGTCACCGGCGACCAGCGGGTCGGCACGTTCATGTGG
>DATABL010000220.1:0-20268 GCA_036259595.1 Actinophytocola sp. | reverse complement strand
GTTGGGGGCGGGGATAGGGTCGGGGGGTGGTGCGGGTTTCGGAGGGGACGTTGGGGGCGCTGGAGCGTGCCTCGGGGAAGTTGGCTTCGGCTGCGTTGGCTTCTATGGATGAGCAGTTCGCTTGGTTTGGGCGGATGCCGGCGGATCAGCGGGCTTCTGTGCAGCTCATCGCGCAGACGGGGGCGGCGGGGTTCACCTCCTACCTGCGGGATCAGGGGGAGGCGATTCGGCTCACGGCGGATGCTTTTCGGCAGGCGCCTCGGGATTTGTCGCGGTGGATCAGTTTGCGGCAGACGGTGGAGCTGGTGCGGGTGGCGGTGCATGTCATCGAGCGGGAGGTGCCGGATCTCGCGGCTGATGACGAGGAGCGGCAGGTTCTGACCGAGGCTGTGCTTCGGTACGGGCGGGAGGTTGCTTTTACCTCGGCCATGTCCTATGCGTCCGCGGCCGAGACGCGCGGGGCCTGGGACGCTCGGCTGGAGGCGTCCGTGGTGGACGCGATCGTGCGGGGGGACGCGGAGGAGTCGTTGCTCAGTCGGGCGGCGGCGTTGGGGTGGGATCTGGACGCGCCGGCCACCGTGTTGGTCGGGAACGCGCCTTCTGATGATCCGCCTACCGTGGTGTACGAGGTGCGGAGTCGCGCGGCTCGGGCCAATCGGTCCGTTCTGCTGGGGGTGCAGGGGTCGCGGCTTGTCGTCGTGCTTGCGGGGGACACCGAGGTCACGGGGGATGTGTTGCGGCGGATGGCCACCTCCTTCGGGGAGGGGGCGGTGGTGGCGGGGCCTACCGTCAGCAACATTGCTGATGCGCATCGTAGTTCCGCTGACGCCTTGTCGGGGTTGCGGGCTGTGGTGGCTTGGCCTGCGGCGCCGCGGCCGGTGCGGTCGGCGGACCTGCTGCCGGAGCGGGCGCTCGCCGGGGATCCGGAGGCCGAGTGGCAGCTCGTCGACCAGATCGCGCGGCCGCTCGAGGACGCCGGGAGCGCGGTGTTGGAGACCGTGGAGACGTTTCTCGAGGCGGGGGGTGTGCTGGAGACCTGCGCGCGTCTGCTGTTCGTGCATCCCAACACGGTGCGTTACCGGTTGCGCAAGGCCGCCGAGATCACCGGGCACAACGCCAGCCTTCCTCGGGACGCGCACGTGCTTCGCATCGCGCTCGCGGTGGGGCGGCTGTCGCGGTCGCGCGGGCTATGGTAAGTGGTACGGACAACACAAACAGGGCTGTACCGTTCATCTGGCGGTAACCTTTGTAGGGTTCCCACAAATCCGCCGGCACGACTTGGTGACTGGCAACATGCCTTCGGAGGCCCTCGACCGTGTTCAGTGGTCACGTGCTCGCACTGCTCGCCCCAGGCCAGGGCTCCCAGACGCCAGGCATGTTCACCCCGTGGCTCGAACTGGACGGCACCCGCGAACGCGTCGCCGGCTGGTCGGAGCTGACCGGGCTCGACCTCGTCGAGCTCGGCACGGTCGCCGACGCCGAGGCCATCCAGGACACCTCGGTCACCCAGCCGCTGGTCGTCGCGCTCGCGCTGCTGGCCTTCGAGGAGCTGGAGCGGCGCCACGAGCTTCCCGCCGACGTGCTGGTCGCCGGGCACTCCGTCGGGGAGCTCGCCGCCGCCGCGATGGCCGGGGCGCTGCGCGCCGACGACGCCGTCGCGCTCGCCGCGGTCCGCGGTCGGGAGATGGCCGGGGCCTGCGCGATCGAGCGCACCGGCATGGCCGCGGTGATGGGCGGCGAACCCGAGCAGGTCGTCGACTGGCTCGCCGAGTTCGACCTCACCCCCGCCAACCGCAACGGGGCCGGGCAGATCGTCGCCGCCGGGCAGCTCGACAAGGTCGACGAGATGATCGCGGCCAAGCCCGAATGGGTGAAGAAGGTCATCAAGCTCAAGGTCGCCGGCGCGTTCCACACCCGGTTCATGGCCTCCGCCAAGGACGCCCTCGGTGAGCGCGCCAAGAAGGTCGTCGCCACCGACCCCACCCGCACCCTGCTGTCCAACGCCGACGGGCACGCGGTCACCGAGGGTCAGGACGTGCTCGACCGGCTGGTCGCCCAGGTCACCCGGCCGGTGCGGTGGGACCTGTGCATGGCGGCCATGGCCGAGCGCGGCGTCACCGCCACCGCCGAGCTGCCGCCCGCCGGCACGCTCACCGGGCTCGCCAAGCGCGAGCTCGCCGGCATCACCCCGGTCGCGCTGAAGAAGCCGGACGACCTGGCGAAGGTCGCCGCGCTCCTGGACGGGGAGGCCTCCGCATGACCCGCATCCGGCAGTCTCCCGGCGCCCCCGCCAGCCGCATCCTCGGCATCGGCAGCACGCAGCCCGAGCGCGTGGTCACCAACGACGAGCTGTCCACCCGCATGGACACCAACGACCAGTGGATCCGCGAGCGCGTCGGCATCGTCGAGCGGCGCTTCGCCGGGCCGGACGAGACCGTCGTGTCGATGGGCGTCGAGGCCGGATCCAAGGCCATCGCCGCGTCCGGGATCACCCCGGCCGACGTGGACACCGTCATCGTCGCGAACTGCACGGCCACCGTGCCGATGCCCAACGCCGCCGCGCAGGTGGCCGAGCTGGTCGGGGCGAAGGCGGCCGGCGGGTTCGACCTCAACGCCGCGTGCGCCGGGTTCTGCTACGGGCTCGCGTCGGCCTCGGACATGGTGCGGGCCGGCTCCGCCGAGCGGGTGCTGGTGATCGGCTCGGAGAAGCTCACCGACATCGTCGACCCGCTCGACCGGTCGACCGCGATCATCTTCGCCGACGCGGCCGGCGCCGCCGTCGTCGGCCCGAGCGACGAGCCGGGGATCGGTCCGGTCGCCTGGGGCACTGCCGGTGACCTGGCCGAGACGATCCGGATGCCCAACGGCCGGCACATTTACCAGGAGGGCCAGTCGGTCTTCCGGTGGGCGACCACCAAGATCGCGCCGATCGCGCTGCGGGCCATCGACCTCGCCGGCCTCCAGCCGTCCGACATCGACGTCCTCATCCCGCACCAGGCCAACCTGCGGATCGTCGAGGCGATCGCGAAGAAGCTGCGGCAGAAGGGCGCCCGGGAGGACATGGTCGTCGCGGACGACATCGTCACCTCCGGCAACACCTCCTCGGCGTCCATCCCGATGGCGATGGACCACATGCGCGCGGCGGGCCGGGTGCACTCCGGCGACGTCGCACTGCTGATCGGGTTCGGCGCGGGGCTGTCCTACGCCGGCCAGGTCGTGATCTGCCCGTAATTTTCCGTAGTTCCCAACCAGAAAGAGAGCGTGAACCCCATGGCCGAGAAGCCCACCGAGGAGCAGATCCTCGCCGGTCTCGCCGAGATCGTCGAAGAGGTCGCCGGTGTGGAGTCCGACGAGGTCACCGCCGACAAGTCCTTCGTGGACGACCTGGACATCGACTCGCTGTCGATGGTCGAGATCGCCGTCCAGGCCGAGGACCGCTTCGAGGTCAAGATCCCGGACGCGGAGCTCGCGAACCTGAAGACCGTCGGCGACGCGGTCCGCTACGTCGCCAAGAACGCCTGAACCACTCGGGAACCGAACCCACCTCGGAGGGGGACATGAGCACGGTCGATGTGGTCGTCACCGGCATGGGTGCGACGACGCCGCTCGGTGGCGACGTCACGTCCACCTGGGACGCGCTGATCGCCGGCAACAACGGGATCCGGACCAACGACGCCGAGTGGGTGTCGAAGTTCGACCTGCCGGCACGGCTCGCCGCACCGCTTGCCGTCGAACCGTCCGAGGTGCTGCCGCGGGTCCAGCTGCGCAGGCTGGACCGCTGCGAGCAGATCGCGATCATCGCCGCGCGCGAGGCCTGGGCGGACGCCGGGTTCGAACGGCCGACCGAGGAGAGCCAGCCGGTCGAGCCCGAACGACTCGGCGTCGCCATCGGCACCGGCATCGGCGGCCCGGTGACCCTGCTCGACCAGGACGACCTCCTGGAGAACCAGGGTCTGCGCAAGGTCTCGCCGCTGACCGTGCCGATGCTGATGCCGAACGGGCCGGCCGCGCACGTCAGCATCGAGCTGATGGCCCGGGCCGGGGTGCACTCCCCGGCGTCGGCGTGCGCGTCCGGCGCCGAGGGCCTGGCCACGGCGTGGCAGATGATCCAGAACGGGCGGGCCGACGTGGTGGTCGCGGGTGGCGCCGAGGCGTGCATCCACCAGATCACCGTGGCCGGGTTCGCCCAGTCCCGGACGCTGAGCCTGCGCAACGACGAGCCGGAGCGCGCTTCGCGGCCGTTCGACGTCGACCGCGACGGGTTCGTGCTCGGCGAGGGCGCCGGCGTGCTGGTGCTCGAGCGCGAGGACCACGCGCGGGCGCGCGGGGCGCGGATCTACGGGCGGCTGGCCGGCACCGGCATCACGTCCGACGCCTACCACATCACCGGCAACCACCCGGAGGGCATCGGGCAGATCAACGCGATCACCCAGGCCATCCGCAGCGCGGGCCTGTCACCGACCGACATCGGGCACGTCAACGCGCACGCCACGTCGACGGTGGTCGGCGACATCGGCGAAGCGGTGGCGATCTCGAAGGCGATCGGCGACCACGTGGTGCTGACCGCGCCGAAGGCGTCGCTCGGCCACCTGGTCGGCGGCGCGGGCGCGGTGGAGAGCATCGCGACGCTGCTGTCGATCTACCACGGGATCATCCCGCCCACCCGGAACCTGGAGCACCAGGACCCCAAGGTCGCCCTGGACATCGTCGCCGGCGAGGCCCGCAAGCTGGAGCTGACCGCGGCCGTGAACGACTCGTTCGGGTTCGGCGGGCACAACGTGGCCCTGGCGTTCACCGCGGCGTGACCCCGCGCACCGCCAGCTGGCTGTCCAGGCTGCCCGCGGTCCTGAAAACGGTCACTGGCTCCGGGACCGAGGCAGGGACCTAGCCCGGCACGCCGAGATCACTGTGGCCACCGAACTCAACGATCGACCCCGGTTTCACCCTACCGGCCAACAGGGACGTGGGGCGGGGGTCGGAGCGGGCCTGTGGACAACTCGCCGACGCGAATGGCGTGGCGGTGAGATCAGGGGCAGGCCTCGTGCGGCGTGACCGTGCGGTCAGGCGCAGGCCTCGTGCGGCGTGACCGTGCGATCAGGCGCAGGCCTCGTGCTGGGGGCTGGCCGCTGTGGTGCCGCTGTCGATCTTCCAGCCGGCGTCCACGCGGACCAGCGGGAACACCACGTTCCAGTTGATGCACGGCACCCGCAGCTCCTGCGGCGCGTCCGCCGGGTCCTGCACGCTGGTGAACGTCATCAACACCCGCGCCTCGCCGTCGCCCACCAGCTCGATCCGGTGGACCACGACGCTGCCGTCCTTCGTGGACCGGTAGCTGCGCTCCCAGGCCTCCCGCGGCTGCAGGTCGACCCGGTTCCGCGTCACCGTCGTCGTCCACGCGGCGTAGTCGCCGTCGTTGATCGCGTCGAAGTACGTCTGCAGGACCGACCGGACGGGCTCGTACAGCGGGTGCGCGGTCGCGTCCTGGGTCCCTCGGACCACGCGCGGACCGGGCTGCTCCTCGGGCGGGACGGACGTCTCGGTCGGCAGGACGACGTCCGGCTCCCCCGACTCCCGCTCCTCGTAGAGGGTGCGCGCGACCAACCCGCCGATCGCCGTCGCGATCACCGTGATGAGGAGGACCGGCAGCAACCACAGCTGGCGGCCACGATCAGGCGCCACCCGAGAGAGACTACTCAGCCGACACGGTGCAACCAGGTGACCGGGGCACCGTCGCCCGCCCGCCGGTACGGCTCCAGCGCCGCGTCCCAGGACGCCCCGAGCAGCTCGTCGACCTTGTGGGCGAACGCCTCGCCCGCCCGGCTCGCCGTCGCCATCGCCCGCAGCTGGTCCTCGCCCACGACGATGTCGCCGTTCGCGGACGTGCGGGCGCGCCACAGCCCGAGCGTGGGCACGAAGCAGAACCGCTCGCCGTCCACGCCCTCGCTCGGATCCTCGGTGACCTCGAACCGGATCATCGGCCACGCCTTCAACGCGGCCACCAGCTTGCCGCCGGTCCCGGCGTCACCGGACCAGCCGCACTCGGCCCGGAGCTGCCCCTGCGCCGCCGGCTGCGCGGTCCACTGCAGGTTCGCCCGGACTCCGAGGGTGCCCGAAATAGCCCACTCGACGTGCGGACATACCGCAGACGGCGACGAGTGGACGTACACCACGCCACGAGTGCTCACTGCTGACCTCCGCTGCTCGACGAGGAACCGTCTTCCCCTACGTCCTCGTCACGGCGGTACGCACACACTCTCTCTTCGTTGTTGGCGCTCATTCTGCCCTGACCATGACACTTCCGCCACACCAGGCACGGATTCGGGTGACCCCAACCGCCCGTGGCGACCGCCCGGCTACGGTGAGCGGGGAAAGGAGGTGGCAGGTGCGACTGGTCCGGCTGGGTGAGGAGTCCTCAAAGGTCGGTGCCGACGTGCGGGCCGCGCTCGCCTCCTGGGGCCGCGGCGACCACGTCGTGGGCGGCGTCGCGATCGTCGGCCCGCGGCTCGGGGACGGTCACGGCGTGGACGCGGTGGTGCTGCTCCCCCGCGGCGTGCTGGTGGTCGCCGGCGTCGACCTGCCCGACCCCGCGGTGCGCCTCGAGGCGCCGCTGGGCGGCCAGTGGAAGGCCGACGGCTGGCCGCTGACCCGCCCCGACGGCGTGGTCAACCCGGCCACCGAGGTCACCGAGGCCATCGCCGCCATCGCCGGACACCTCGAGCGGGCCAAGGTCGAGCCGCTGCCGGTCGGCACGGTGATCGCCGTCGGCCCGTACGTGTCGCAGGTCCACCAGCCGACCTCCGACCTGCTGCGCGGGGTCCGCGTCCTGCACCCGGAGCCCGGCACGCTGCTCACCGCCGCGCGCGAGCTCGCGACCCACCCGCGCCCGTGCACGGTGGCGCAGGCCCGCGCGATCCTGCACGCCCTGGCACCGGACAATGCCACGCTCGCCTCGGTCGACCTGGCCGCCGAGGGCTTCGCCGACACCGTCGCCCCCGACCTCGGCGCCGCCAGCACCATGGTCATCCCCAAGGTCCCGGCCCGCCCGTCCACCGGGACCGGCGGGCGCCGGCCCGCCCAGCTGCGGTGGCTCCCGATCAGCGCCGCCGTGCTGGTCGCGATGCTGCTGCTCACCGGCATCGTCTACGCGGTCGCGTCGTCCGGCGGTGACGACGGTGAGGAGCGTGCCGCCGGCACCACCACCACGCAGCGCAACGCCGTGGAGGTCGAGGGCCAGGAGTTCGTCCCGACCGGGACGGTCTCCGACACCGACTGCGCCGCCCACGCCTACGGCGACGTGCAGGCCTGGCTGGAACGCAACCGCTGCACCGAGCTCGTGCGCATGCGCTTCGAGTCCACATCGGATGGCCGGCGGGCCGCGATCCTGGTGGCCGTGCTGCGCTTCCCGCAGAGCTCCCTCGCCGGCGAACTGCACACGGTCGCGGACACCCCGGGCAGCGGCGCGATCATCGACCCCGCGGCCGAGGGCGAGCCGTGGCCGAGCGGCAGCGAGCCGTACTTCGAGTCGGCGGCCTACGTCAGCGGCCGGGAGGGCAGCAGCCTCAAGCTCGCGCAGGCGGTGTGGATCGGCGCGCCGTCCACACCGGACGACGAGGACCTCACCCGGCTCGCGACCCTCGCGCTGGACATCCCGGCGCCCGCATAGCGCGTCCGGTGTGATGTCGTTCTCGGACACTCGCCACACCGGGAACCTTCACCGGAAGGTGACCACGGGGCCGTTATCCTCAGGCCCGCTCGTCTCGCGAAAACCACCTCCGGAGGACCTTGTGGCGCAGAAGACCGTTCTCGAGCTGGTCGACGACCTCGACGGGGGGCCGGCCGACGAGTCCGTGACCTTCGCCCTCGACGGCGTCGAGTTCGTGATCGACCTGTCCGAGGAGAACGCCGCGCGCCTGCGGGACACGCTCGCCGAGTTCGTCGGCCACGCGCGCCGCACCGGGGGCCGCAAGCAGCGCGGCAAGGCCGCGGCCGCCCCGGCGACCAACGGCAAGCCGGACACCCAGGCGGTGCGCGAGTGGGCCCGCAGCCAGGGCGAGGAGGTCGCCGAGCGCGGCCGGGTGCCGCAGGCGCTGCTCACCAGGTTCCAGGAGGCGCACTCCTAGCCGGGGTCACAGCAGCGGCGGGACCATGGCCTCGATGAGGTGCGGGCCGGGCTCGGCCAGTGCCTTGGCGAACTGGTCGGCCAGTTCCTCGGCGGTCGTCGCCCTGGTCGCGGGGACGCCCATGCCCTCCGACATCCGCACGAAGTCCAGGTCCGGCCCGGACAGGTCCAGCAGCTCGTTGGCCTTGGGGCCCGCGGCCTCCGCGCCGACCCGGGACAGCTCCATCCGCAGAATCGCGTAGGCCCGGTTGTTCAGCACCACCGTGGTCACGTCCAGGCCCTCGCGTGCCATCGTCCACAGCGACGACACCGTGTACATCGCGCTGCCGTCGGCCTGCAGGCACACCACCGGGCGGTCCGGGGCGGCGACCGCGGCGCCCAGCGCCACCGGCAGGCCCTGGCCGATCGCGCCGCCGGTGAGCGTCAGCACGTCGTGACGCGGCGCGCCGGCGGTGGTCATCGGGATCATCAGGCCCGAGGTGTTCGCCTCGTCGGAGACGATCGCGGCCTCCGGCAGCAGGGCGCCGATCACCTCGGTCCAGTTCTGCGGGGTCAGCGGCCCGGACGGCAGCGCGGGCCGGGTGGCCTCCTGCCGGACCGGCTCGACGCCGGCGGCCACCTCGTCGGCCAGGTGCTCCAGGGCGCCGGTGCTGTCCTCGCCCAGCACGGACAGCACGTGCGTCTGGCAGCCGTCCGGGACCAGCTCGCTGGCCTTGCCGGGGTAGGCGAAGAACGACACCGGGGCCTTCGCCCCCACCAGGACCAGGTGCTTGACGTCGGTCAGCTGCCACTGGACCTGCTCGGCCAGGTAACCGAGGCGCTCCACGTTCGGCAGGCCCGCGCCGCGCTCGATCCGCGCCGGGAACGTCTCGGCGAACAGCTTCGCGCCGGTGGCCGCGGCGATGCGGCTGGCGGCGACCAGGCCCCGCTCGCGGGTGGTGCCGTGGCCGAGCAGCAGCACCGTGGGCTCGCCGCCGCGGACGATCTTCGCGATCTCGACGACCCGGTCGTCGTCCACCGGGACCGGTGCCGGCGGGTCGACCGGGGTGCCCGGCTCGCCGCCCTCGGCCCACGAGACGTCGGCGGGCAGCACCAGGTTCGCGGTCTGACCGGGGGCGGTGCGGGCGGCGGCGACCGCGGCGGCGGCGTCGGCACCCAGCTCGGCCGGGGACTTCGAGGTGCGGGTCCAGCCCCGCAGCCAGCCGGTCAGCGCGTCGATGTCCGACTCCAGCGGGGCGTCGAAGCCCTTGTGGTAGCGGGCGTGGTCGCCGATCACGTTGACGATCGGGGTGTGCGCGCGGCGGGCGTTGTGCAGGTTCGCCAGCCCGTTGGCCATGCCGGGCCCCAGGTGCAGCAGGGTCGCGGCCGGACGGTCGGCGATGCGGGCGTAGCCGTCGGCGGCGCCGGTGACCGTGCCCTCGAACAGGCTCAGCACCGCGCGCATCTCCGGCACCGCGTCCAGCGCGGCCACGAAGTGCATCTCTGAGGTGCCCGGGTTGGCGAAGCACACGTCGACGCCGCCGTCGACCAGGGTGCGCAGCAGGGCCTGTGCGCCGTTCATCGGATGAGTCCCCTCAGTCGAAGAGTACGCCGGGGTTGAGGATCCCGGTCGGGTCGAACGCCTGCTTGATCCGCCGCATCAGCGCGACCTTGTTCGGGTCCTCCAGCTCCAGGAAGTGCCGCTTCTTCTCGTGGCCGATGCCGTGCTCGCCGGAGATCGCGCCGCCGAGCCGCATGCCGGTGGCGAACAGCTCGTGCAGGACCTTGTGCCGCACCTCGGGGTCCTTCTGGAACACCGCGAGGTGCACGTTGCCGTCGCCGGCGTGGCCGCAGCCGACGACCAGGGTCTGGTTGCCCTGCGCGATCTCCAGGACCTTGGCGAAGAACTCGGGCAGGGACGCCCGCGGCAGCACGGTGTCGATGATGTCGTCGGCGCCGGCGCCCTTGGCGGTGAAGAACGCCTTCTCGCGGGCGTCGATCAGCTTGCGCGCGGCCGGGCCGGGCAGCACGTAGGTGTCCAGCGAGCCCAGTTCGGCGAGCAGGGTGCCGACCGCCTCGATGTCCTGGTCGAGCCGCTCGGTCGCGTTGTTCTCCAGCATCACCACCAGGTAGGCCTGCGCGGTGTCGCGGATCTCGTCCGGGACGCCGAGCTGGAGCTGCGCGGTGTGGGTGATGGCGCCCATGGTCAGCGCGTCGATGTACTCCAGGATCAGCGGGCCGATGCCGCTGCCGACGACCTTCGGCACCGCGCGGGCGACCGTCGCCAGGTCCGGGAACGGGGCGAGCACGGTGGCCTGGTGGGCCATCCTCGGCTGGAGCTTGAGCACCGCCTCGGTGACCAGCGCGAGCGTGCCCTCGGAGCCGACGATCAGCTGGGTGAGGTCGTAGCCGGTGCTGGCCTTGACGTACTTGCCGCCGGTGCGGACGACCTCGCCGGTCGGCAGCACCGCCTCCAGGCCGAGCACGTGGTGGCGGGTGACGCCGTACTTGACCGCGCGCATCCCGCCGGCGTTGGTGCCGACGTTGCCGCCGAGGCTCGAGGACAGCTCGCCCGGGTACACCGGATAGACCAGGCCCTCGGCCTTCGTGCGCTCCTCCAGCTCGGCGAGCGTGACCCCGGGCTGGACCACGGCGACGTGGTTCTCGGTGTCGATCTCCAGCACCCGGTTCATCCGCTCGAACGACACCAGGACGCCGTCGGCGCGCGGGGTGGCGGCGCCGGACAACCCGGTGCCGCTGCCGCGGGCGGTGACCGGGGTGCCGGTCTCCGCGGCCAGCGCGAGGACCGCGGCGACCTCCTCGGCGTTCGCCGGACGCACGACGTGCGCGGGCCGGACCGGCTCGGCGGTCAGCGTCTCGTCGTGGGTGTAGTCCTCGGCGACCGCGTCACCGGAGGACACGTGCTCCGCGCCGAGGATCTCACCGAGTCTCGTCCCGAGGTCCGCCATCGGACTCCTCCCAGCTGCTCGCCCCCTCGCGTCACCTTAGTGTTCCGATCACCGCGGCGACACGGCCGGCGGCGGGGGCGCGCCGCGCGCCACGTCGGCGCCGAGCACGGCTAGCGCGGGGGCCAGCTGGATCCCGTAGCCGCCCTGGCCGGCGAGGAACACGAAGCCGGGGTGGTCGGGCCACGCGCCGACCACGGGGACGCCGTCGGGGGCGAACGTGCGCAGGCCGGCCCAGGCGGTGTGCACCGAGCGCAGGCCGAGCGTGGTGGCCGCGTTCACCCGGTCGAGGGCGAGCGCGACGTCGAGCTCGTCGGGTCGGGCGTCACCCGGGTCGGTCGGGGTCTCGTCGGCCGGGGAGACCAGTACACGGGTGCCCTCGGGGCGGAAGTAGAAGCGGTCGGCGGCGTCGACGACCAGCGGCCAGGCCGGGTCGACCGGGGTGGGACCGGTGGCGAGCGCGATCGTGCGGCGCAGGGGTCGCAGGCCGACGGTCGGCACCCCGGCCAGCGCGGCGACGGTGTCGGCCCACGCCCCGGCGGCGTCGACGACGATGCCGGCGCGGACCTCGTCGGCGCCGAGGGTCGCGTGCCAGCCGGTGCCGTCGCGGTGGAGGGTCCTCAGCGGACTCCCGGTGCGGATCCGACCGCCGCGGGCACGCAGCCCGCGGACGTAGCCCTGGTGCAGGGCCATGACGTCGATGTCGGACGCGCCGGCGTCGTGCGCGGCGGCGTCGACGTCGGCCAGCACCGGGCACAGGGCGCGGGCCTCGGCCGGGGTGACCGGGGTCGCGGGGAGGTCGGCCAGATGGGCGGCGGCCCGGTCGTCGGCGGCGACCCAGAGCACGCCGCGCGGGGTGAGCAGCGGCGGGGTGTCCAGCTCGGTCTCCAGCTCGCGGTAACGGGCGGCGCTGGCCGCGGTCAGCTCGCGCACGACCGGCGGGCCGTAGCTGGGCGCGTGGACGGCGGCCGAGCGGCCGGTGGTGTGCGCGGCCAGCGTCGGCTCGGTCTCGGCCAGCAGGACCGAGGCGTCGGCGGCCAGCTCGTAGGCGACGGACACGCCGGCCATGCCGCCGCCGACCACCAGGACGTCCACCCGCTCCATCAGGTCAGGGTAATTCGGTTGACCGGCGACCTAGCGTGGCCGGTATGGGAATCGCCTCGATAAGGATGCGCCGTCGCTGACAGCGATGGCCTCCTGGTTCGCGTTCCGCGCTGACCCCGTCTGACGGGTCGGCCGTCGCTGTCTCCACGCACCCCTGTTCTTCCACGTGCCTGGAGCAGTCCTCCCATGTCTTCTTCGCGGCGGCCCCGTGCCGCCCACCTTCGTTCGACCTCGTCCGGGGTGCACCTGCTGGCCAGCCGGCGGGTGGCCGAACGGCTCGTCCGCGACGCCGGGCTCGGCCCGGACGACCTGGTGATCGACTTCGGCGCCGGATCCGGCGCCATCACCGCGCCGCTGGCCGGCACCGGCTCGCGGGTGCTCGCCGTGGAGCGGGACGAGGCGTTCGTGCGTGCCCTGCGCCGCCGTTTCGCCGACCGGCCGCGGGTGCGCGTGGTGCACGACGACCTGCGGCGGGTCCGCCTGCCCGGGCGGGACTTCGCGGTGGTGGCGAGCATCCCGTTCGCCGTGTCGACCGCGCTGCTGCGCCGGCTGCTGACGCCCGTGCCGAGCCGGCTCGCGCGCGCGGACGTGGTGGTCGAGTGGGGCCTCGCCCGCCGGCTCACCGCCGCGCGGCCGCGGGACCTGGAGCTGGCGTGGTGGGCGGCACGGTTCGACCTGCGACTGGTGCGGCGGATCCCGGCGTCGTGCTTCACCCCCGCGCCCGCGGTGGACGCCGCGCACCTGTCGATCCGTCGCTCCACACTGGACGGGCGGACGCAGGCGGTGCTGTGGGCGCTGCTCGGTGCCGTGTACCGGCGACCCACCGCGCCGGCGCGGCACGTGCTCGGCGACCTGGTGGCCCACCGGTTGGCGCACCGCCTGCTGCGCACGCACGGCACCGACCCGGCCACGCCGGCCGGCGAGGTCCGCGTCGGACACTGGGCCGCGGTGGCCGCCGCCCTCGCCGGCGACCGCGCCGTCACCCCGCCGCCACTGCCGCGCGCGCTAGGTTCGGCCCATGGGCGAGTTCGAGATCGATGACGACCGGAGCCGGGTCGACCGGGACGTGCTGTGGGAGTTCCTGTCCACGAAGCCGTACTGGGGCCGGTGGCGCGACCGGGCGAAGGTGGAGCGGCAGCTGGACGGCGCGTGGCGGGTCGTCGCCGCCTACCGCACGGACGACGGCGCCATGGTCGGCTTCGCGCGGGCCTTCTCCGACGGGGAGGCGTCGGCCTACCTCGCGGACGTGTTCGTCGTGGAGGAGGCCCGGGGGCGCGGCGTCGGCAAGGCGCTCGTGCACGCCATGATCGAGGAGGGGCCGGCGCCGCACTTCCGGTGGATGCTGCACACCGCGGACGCGCACGAGCTGTACCGCGGGTTCGGGTTCGCCGAGCCGGACTCCACGTACATGGAACGCAAGGGCCGCAACGCGGAGGCCAACGCGAAGGTCAACGCGTCATGAGGCTGTGGCACGACGGCCCACGGGTTCCAGGAACGGCGTGAGCAGGCCGGGAACCGCCTCCTCCGCGAGCCGCAGGCCCTCCTGCTCGCCGACGTCGCGCACGAGGTACTGGCCGGTGTTGGCGGCGGTCGTCGCGGCGATCGTGACCAGGCCGGCGCGGCGCTGGAACGGCGACCGGCGCACGGTCCAGCCGATGATGCCGCCGCGCACCAGGGCCACCGTGTGCCGGCTGCCCGTGCCGTAGCGGGTCACCAGGTAGTCGCCGGACAGGCCGTGGCCGAGGTTGCGGTAGTCGTCGAGCGCGAGCGCGATCGCCACGGGGGTCAGCACGAGCGCGGCGATCCACGCCAGGTGCAGCAGCACGGTCGTGAGCAGCAGACCCAGCACCGCCAGCACCGCGGCGATCCCGAAGGCCGCGTACAGCGCCCAGGTGATCCGCCTGGTCCGCGCCGCCCTCGGGTGCGGCCGGATCTCCACGCCCGCCAGCGGGTCGGCCTGGAGCACGTCGGCCGCCACCCGGCGGGCCAGCGCGACCGGCGCGGCCGGCATGAGCGTCTTGGGGTCGGTGTTGTCCTTGTCCGACCTGACCTTGAGGCCGGTGGCGACCACGTCGACGCGGGCGGCGCCGACCAGTCGGGTGCCGAGCGCCTCGACCACGTCCACCCCGCGCAGCCGGCGCTGCTCCAGCGACAGCGAGCGGGTGGTGAGCAGGCCGCGGCGCACCAGCAGGGTGCCGTTCTCGCGGGTGAGCCGGTACCGCCACCACATCTCGACGAACAGACCGAGCGACCCGAGCAACCCGATCAGCACGCCGATCACGACCAGCGCGAGCACCAGCACGACGATCGAGGTGTTCGCGAACAGGTCGCCGACCCACTGGATCACCGAGTTCTGCACGCCGATCCAGTCCGACACCTGCATCACCGCGCCGAACGCGGCGGTGCCGAGGATCGGGGTGGTCACCGAGACCGGCGCGTACCGGATCCACGACCAGTCCAGCGTGGCGAGGGCCGGGCCGGTGTCGGGCTCCTCGGTGGACCCGGCGGCCGGCGCGCGGTCGAGCAGCAGCCGGCGCAGTTCCTCGGCCCGCGCCCGGACGACCGGGTCGAGGGTGAGGTGGCTCTGCTGGCCGGTCACCTGCTGGCCGGTGCCGATCTTGACCTTCGTCAGCCCGAACATCCGCAGCAGGGGGTTGGCCACCAGGTCGACCGTGCGAACCCGGTCCCGCGGGATCGACCGCAGTGTGTGCAGCACCCACGCGTACCGCAGCTCCACCCGCTCGTCGGTGACCCGGTAGCGGGTGTGCCGCCAGCGCATCCAGTCGGCGAACGCGGCGAGCCCGGTCAGCAGCACCACGCCGCCGAGCGAGATCAGCAGCACCGGACCGGCCGGGCTGCCACCGCGCACGAACCCGGTCACGAACGGGACGGCGACGCCCGCCGCGAAGCCCGCGGCGGTGATCGTCGACGCCCAGACCGTGTTGCGGTTCAGCCGCTGCCACTGTTCCGACTCCCCGGATTCATCCCTTGTGGTCGCGTCGGGCGGGCGTGCTCCGGTTTGGGACGTACCGGTGGCTGGGTTGCGTCCCGTTCCCCTTGGGTGCGGTCGCGCGGGTGGCACCGGGGGTGTCATGTCGCGTCCCCGCGGTGGGCCTGGGTCGTCTCGGTCAGCCGCTCCACCAGGTCGGCGGCCAGCTCGTGGTCCAGGCCCTGGATCTTGAGCGGGCCGGCGGCCGAGGCCGTGGTGACCGTGACGCTGGAGAGCCGGAACAGCTGTTCCAGCGGCCCGCGCGCGGTGTCGACGGTCTGGATCCTCGACATCGGCGCGATCCGCCACTCCTGCCACAGCCAGCCGGACCTGGTGTAGACCGCGTCCTCGGTGACCTCCCAGCGGTGCACCCGGTACCGCCAGAACGGCACGCCCACCGCGTAGGGCAGCCCGACCACCAGGACGATCCCCATCGACAGCAGCAGCCACGGCCGAGCGGGCC
The DNA here is from genome assembly GCA_036259595.1 of Actinophytocola sp. Classification (GTDB taxonomy): domain Bacteria; phylum Actinomycetota; class Actinomycetes; order Mycobacteriales; family Pseudonocardiaceae; genus Actinophytocola. The sequence goes on along the minus strand of DATABL010000220.1, from coordinate 4,648 downwards.
CGATGAGCAGCGCCAGCACGGCCAGGATCACCGTCGGCACCGCCACCGTGGCCAGTTCGTTGGTGAGCCAGTAGGTGACCGCGCGCCGCTCCACCCGGTTGCGTGGCGGCCGCAGCCGAACCACCTCGTTCACTCGTTCCTCCCCGATCTTGATGGTTGCCACGCTACGGACGGACGCGTCCACCCGCGTCACCCGTAAGTACGATTCCGCCGGTCATTCCCCCGGTTGACCTCGCTGGGCTATCTTGCCGCTCATGAGACGCGCCCTGACCGTCGTCCTGCTGACCCTCGCCGCCCTGGTCGTGGTGCCCGCCGGCACCGCGGCGGCCACGCCACTGTCCTGGCGGCTGACCGAGACCGGCACCGACGCCCAACTGCGCGGGCTGTCCGCGGTGAGCCGGCACGTGGCGTGGGCCAGCGGCGCGCGGGGCACGGTGCTGCGCACGGTCGACAGCGGCCGCACCTGGTCGGACGTCGGCCCGCCCGGCACCGACACCCTCGACTTCCGCGACATCGAGGCGTTCGACGCGCGGACCGCGGTGGCGCTGTCGATCGGCCCCGGCGCGTCGTCGCGGGTCTACCGCACCAGCGACGGCGGCGCCACCTGGACCGAGACGTTCCGCAACCCGGAGGAGGCCGCGTTCTACAACTGTGTGGCGTTCTTCGACCGGCGCCACGGGCTGGTGGTCGGCGACCCGGTGGACGGGGAGTTCCGCGTGCTGTCCACATCGGACGGCGGGCGGTCGTGGCGGACGGTGCCGGGTGACGGCATACCGGACGCGCTGCCCGGCGAGTACCAGTTCTCCGCGAGCGGCCAGTGCGTCACGGTCGCCGGCCGCGAGCACGCGTGGATCGCCACCGGCGGCTCGGACACCGCGCGGGTGCTGCACTCCACCGACCGCGGCCGCACCTGGACCGCGAGTGACACGCCGCTGGCGAGCGGCGAGAGTGCGGGCGTGTTCGCGGTCGCGTTCCGCAACCCCCGCCAGGGCGTCGCGATCGGCGGCGACTACCTGAACCCGGACAGCGGCACGGACAACCTGGCGCTGACCCGCGACGGCGGCGACACCTGGCGCGCGCCGGGGAACTCCCCCGACGGCTACCGGTCCGCGGTCACCTACCACCCGTTCCTGCCCTTCGCGCTGATCGCGGTCGGTCCGACGGGCAGTGACCTGAGCCTGGACGGCGGCCGGCACTGGTGGCCGTTCGACGACGGCTCGTTCGACAGCGTCGACTGCGGCCGTGACGGCGCCTGCTGGGCCTCCGGCGAGCAGGGCCGGGTGGCGACCCTGCAAATCGGCTGAAACCGGGCGGTGGCGCGGGCAGAATGCGCCCGTGACCACCGCACGCCGGCTGCTCGCCGGCATCGACGGACTCCCGTACGGCGCCCGGCAGCGCGAGCTGGCGGGCCGGGCCCGCGCGCTGGCCGGCACGGCCGAGCTGGCGTCGCTGCTTGACGACCTGCACACCCACGGCGGCTTCCCCCGGCGGGTGGCGCTGCACCTCGCGCACGTCGCGGGCGAGACTCGCTACGTCGCCCGCTGCCTGACCGCCGAGCAGGGTGACGTCGTCGCCCGCGCGCTCGCCCTCGCCGTGCGGCTGGGGCTGCCGCCGGAGACGCTGGTCGAGCTGCTGCCGACGCTGTCCACCGCGCTGCGTCGCATGCTGTACCAGCAGGTGCGCCGACGCGGGGCGGGCGCGGTGGCCGAGGCGCTGCTGCCGGCGGTGCGGGCCCGGTTCGGCGACGCCGAGGCGGCGGTCCTGCTGCCGGTGTGCGGCGCGGACACGGTCGCGGCCGCGCTGCCCGACCTCGCCCACGCGGTCACCGGCTGGGGCCTGCTCGGCCGCCGGCACCCCGCGGTGTTCCTGGACTGGGTGGACGACGAGCTCACCCGCGCCGCCCCCGCGCACCTGGTGCCTCGGGTGAGCCGGGGCCTCGCCGCCGCGGTCGAGGCCGAGCCGGAGCGGGTGCTCGCACTGCTCGCGCGGGTGGCGCCGCGGGTTCGGCTGCCGGACGCGCTGCGCGGCGCGCTGGCCCGGCTGGCCCGGCACGACCCGGCCGGGGTGGCGGCCGTGCTGCTCGACCCGCGCCGGCGTGGCGAGGTGGCCGCCGGCCGCCGGCTGTGGCGGGCGATGCTGGCGCTGGACGACGAGGACCTGGCCCGGCTGGGCCGCACGCTGCCGCTGGACCAGCTGCCGCGGTTCCTGCGGGTGCTCCCGCCGTCGCGGCGTCCCCCGGTGTACGCGGGCGTCGTCGACGACCAGGGCATGACGTCCGCCGGGGTGCCGCTGGACGCCCTCGACCTGCTCCCCGCCGCCGCCCGGCACGCCGAGGCGCAGCGGCTGCTCGGCGGGCGCGAGGTCGCCGACGACCGGATCCTGCGCGTGGCGGTCACCGCGCGGCTGCCGTGGGCGGCGGCGCGGGAGACCCTGTGGGCGGAGACCCGCCGCGCGACAGCGGACGAGCGCGCGGCCGGGTACCAGCACCTGGTGTCCGCCGCCGCGGCCGAGCGCGACCCGGCGACGTTCGGTGAGCTGCTCGGGTCGCTGGACCGGCTCGCCAACGAGCAGGATCCGGTGCGGATGGCCGCGTTCGGCGCGCTGGCCGCCGTGCCGCCGTGGCTGTTCCGCCCGGACCGGGCCCCTGCTCTGCTGCGGCTGCTGATCGACGCCCTGGGGGCCAGGGACAGCTCCTGGCCGACCCGGGGCCACGTCCGCACCGTGATCGACCGGGTCCTCCGGCACGGGACGCTGACCAGGCAGCCCGAGCTGGTCGAGACCGCCCTCACCGCGCTCGGCCGGCTCGGCTCGGCGCACCAGCGGCTGAACCTGACCGGGCTCGACCGGGAGCTGCCGCGCGGCGCCGAGCACCAGGTCCTCGCCGCGCTGCGCCCCCGGCTCACCGAGGACGCCCGGCACGGCCGGTTCCAGGTCACGCTGGCGCTGGCCGAGGGCCTGGGCCGGCGCGCGTGGCACCTGCCGGAGTTGCAGGAACTGGTCGGCCGCGCCCGGACGGCCGCCGACGACAACACCGTGCGCACCGCCGTCGAGCTGTGGCTCGCCCCGCCGGCGACCCGCGACGAGCGGCTGGCCGAGGTGTTCCGCGGCGACCGCTCCACGATCACGCTCCCCGCCGTGCTGAACGGGATCGGGCGACGCCGAACCGACCTGGTGGACGAGGTGCTCCGCAAGCCGCCGCACGGGCGGTTCCTCGCGCGCGGCGCGCGGTTCGTGCCGTGGTTCGGCGACTGCTTCGACCGCTGGCTGCCCCGCCAGTGCGCCGCCTACGCGGACCTGCTCGCCAAGGTCGCCGACCGGCGCGACGCACAGCCCTGGGAGCGGCTGACCGCGGTGGCCCGGCTCGGTCGGGTGCCCGGCACCGCCGCCCGGCTGCGCGGCCACCTCGACGACCCGGAGGTCTCGGTGGTCGAGGCGGCGCTCGGCGCGCTGGCCTGGACCGACGAGCCGGGCGAGGTGCTGGGCGACCTGCTGGCCTACGCCGACACCGACCGCGCCAGGGTCGCGGTGTACGCCGCCGCCCGCTGCGCCCGGTTCGTGCCGCCCGACCGGCTGGTCACCGTCCTCGCCGGCGCGCTGACCAGCCGGAAGCTGACCTCCCGCAAGGAGGCCGTACGGCTGCTGGCCGCCCACCACGCCCCGGACGCCGCCGGCGTGCTGGCCGGCGTGTGGGGGCGGCCGGACGAGCGCCGCGACGTGCGTCGGGCCGTCGTCTCGGCCGCCCGCTGGTGCCTGGACGACGAGCGCGCGTGGACCCTGCTGAGGGAGGCGTCCCGCGCCGAGCCGGAGGTGGCGGAGGCGGTGCTCGACCTGGACCCGCTCACGATCGCCGCTCGCCACCGCCCGCGCTACGCCGCCCTGGTCCACACGGTGGCCGGCTCGTCCGACGAGGACACCGCACGGCTCGGCCTGACCGCGCTCGCCGCGTGGGCCCGCTGGAACGAGGCCGGCACCGGCATGCTCGTCGACCGGGTCACCGCCCTGGCCGGCACGGCGCGCTGGCGCCGGGCGCTGAGCGCGCTGGTCGCCTCCTGCACGGCCACCGAGGACCCGATCCCGCTGGTCACCGCGACCACCACGCTGCTCGCGACCCCCGAGCCCCCGTCCACTCCGGACCGCGACCTGCCGGTCCGGCAGCGCCTGCTGGCGGTCGCGAACGCCGTCCAGAACGGCGCCAGGACCTCCCCCGTGCTGCGCGAGGCCGCCGGGCGGCTGTCCGACGCCCTGGCCGACGAGCCGACGCTGCGCCGCCCGGCGGTCGAGCTGGCCGTGGCCGCGATCGGCCTGGACCAGACCGACGACGAACAGCGCCTGCTGCGGCTCACCGAACTGGCCGACGAGACGATCTGGGCCTGGCACGCGCACCACGCCCTGCGCGTGCGAGTGCGGCAACGGGCGGCCCGGCTGCCCCGGCCCTACCTGCACGGGCTGGCCGACGCGTTGGCCCGCGACGACCACGCGCCGGCGGCCCAGCTGCTCGCGCTGGCGATCGCGGAGGCCGCCGGGTCGGTCGGGGGCTGGACGCCCGAGTGGCGGGAACTCGTGACGGGTCTGCGCGGGCACGAGCACCCGGACGTGCGGGTGGCCGCGCTGGACGCGGTCACCGCCCAGGAATAGGGAACGGCGCCGG
>DATABL010000219.1:0-6900 GCA_036259595.1 Actinophytocola sp. | reverse complement strand
CACCACCCGATCTCGCTGGCGGAGGACGGCTGGGCGCTGCGCGACTACCAGCGGCAGGCGGCCGAGACGTTCTGGGCCGGCGGCTCGGGCGTCGTCGTCCTGCCGTGTGGGGCGGGCAAGACCCTGGTCGGCGCGGCGGCGATGGCGAAGGCCGAGGCCACCACGCTGATCCTGGTGACCAACACGGTCGCCGGGCGGCAGTGGAAGCGGGAGCTGGTCGCGCGGACGTCGCTGACCGAGGACGAGATCGGCGAGTACTCCGGCGAGCGCAAGGAGATCCGCCCGGTCACGATCGCGACCTACCAGGTGATGACGCGGCGGTCGAAGGGCGAGTACAAGCACCTGGAGCTGTTCGACTCCCGCGACTGGGGCCTGGTCGTCTACGACGAGGTGCACCTGCTGCCCGCGCCGGTGTTCCGGATGACCGCCGACCTGCAGTCCCGCCGGCGGCTCGGCCTGACCGCGACGCTCGTGCGCGAGGACGGCCGCGAGGGCGACGTGTTCTCCCTGATCGGGCCCAAGCGGTACGACGTGCCGTGGCGGGACATCGAGGCGCAGGGCTGGATCGCGCCGGCGGAGTGCGTCGAGGTGCGGGTGACGCTGACCGACAGCGAGCGGTTGAGCTACGCCACCGCGGAGCCCGAGGAGCGGTACCGCCTGTGCTCGACGGTGGAGACGAAGCTCCCGGTGGTCCGCAGCATCCTGGCCCGGCACCCCGCCGAGCCGACCCTGGTGATCGGCGCCTACCTCGACCAGCTGGAGGAGCTCGGCGAGGCGCTGGACGCGCCGGTGATCCAGGGCTCCACCCGCAACGCCGAGCGGGAACGGCTGTACGACGAGTTCCGGCGCGGGGACCTGCGGGTGCTCGTGGTGTCGAAGGTGGCGAACTTCTCCATCGACCTCCCGGAGGCGACGGTGGCCGTGCAGGTCTCGGGCACGTTCGGCTCCCGCCAGGAGGAGGCCCAGCGCCTGGGCAGGCTGCTGCGCCCCAAGGAGGACGGCCGCCAGGCGCACTTCTACTCGGTGGTCTCGCGCGACACCCTGGACACCGACTACGCCGCCCACCGCCAACGCTTCCTCGCCGAACAGGGCTACGCCTACACGATCCGCGACGCCGACGACTTCCTCGGCCCCGCCCTCCCCGAGATCACCGGCTGATCCCGCGACTCCAGGCGGGGTCAGTCCGCGATCTCGGCCTGGGCGACCACCTTGGTGATACGGCCGCGGACCAGGAGCTCGCCGGGGACGGCGTTGCGGCGGCCGTACTCCTCGGCCCGTTCGTGGCCCATGTAGCGGACGCCGAGGCGGGTGGCCCAGACCAGCATGTCGGCCAGGTCCTCGGACACCTCCGCCTCCGCGTGCAGCACGAGGAACGAGTACGGCGGCTCCTCGCGGTCCACGCACAGCGCGAACCGGGGGTCGCGGCGCAGGGACCTGCCCTTCACCGTGTCGGCGCCCGTCGTGAAGACCACGTGGTCGCCGTCGGCCGTCTCGTCGACCAGGAACCAGACCGGAGCGACGTGCGGGGCGCCGTTCGCCCGGACCGTCGCCAGCTTGCCGGTCCTGGTGCCGTGGTTGGCGAACGCCAGCCACTCCGCGCGGTCCATGGTGTGCATGGACCCATGGTGCCCGCTCAGAGGTCGGCGAGCACCTGGTCGGTGAAGTCGGGCCAGGTGTCGATGGCCCACTGGCCGAAGGGGCGGTCGGTGAGGACGACGCAGGCCGCGGCCGCGTCCGGGTCGACCCAGAGGAACGTGCCGGACTGGCCGAAGTGGCCGAACGTCCGCGGCGAGCTGTTCTTGCCCGTCCAGTGTGGGCTCTTGTGGTCGCGCAGCTCGAAGCCCAGCCCCCAGTCGTTCTCCTTCTGGTAGCCGAACCCGGGCAGCACGCCGGCCAGGCCGGGGAACGCCACGCCGGTCGCCTCGGTCATCGTCTCCGCCGACACCAGCGTCGGGGTCCGCAGCTCGGCGGCGAAGCGGGCCAGGTCGCCGCAGGTGGACACCGCGCCGGCGCCGGCCGTCCCGGCCAGCCGGGACGACGTCATGCCCAGCGGGTCGAGCACCGCCTCGGTCAGGTACTCGGCGAACGGGATCCCGGACGCCTCGTGCACCGTGTCGGCCAGGACCTCGAAACCCGTGTTCGAGTACATCCGCCGCGTCCCGGGCTCGGCCTGCACCTTGTGCTCGTCGAACGCCAGGCCCGACGTGTGGGCGATCAGGTGCCGCACCGTCGACCCCGCCGGCCCGGCCGGCTGGTCCCACTCGACCGCGCCCTCCTCGACCGCGATCAGGGTCGCGTAGGCCGTCAGCAGCTTGGTCACCGACGCCAGCTTGAACTCCCGCGCCATCGGCCCGTGCGAGGCCAGCACCGAGCCGTCCGCGCCGACCACCGCCGCGGCCACGTTCTCCACCGGCCAGTCGGCCACCGCGCGCACACTTTCCATACCGCTGACGTTACCGACGCGTATCTCAGCCACCGGGCCGGGTCAGGCCGTCCTCGGCCGCGCCGAGCGAGCCGACCACCTCGTCGGTGCGGTCCAGCGCCTCGGTCGCGCGGGCGGGATCCACGTCGTTCTCGCCGGTCAGGTCGACCAGGCGGATCGGCGGGCCGAGGTCGACCAGGGTGGGCAGGTACTCGGCGGTCTCGACGGTCCAGCCGTCGGCGCCTCTGGTGAACCGGAAGCGGGCCATCACGCCCTCCTCGGTCGTGCCCCGGGGCTCCTCGTGCCGGGCGACCTGGTTGCCGAGGCCGTAGGCCACCCACTTGCCGTGCAGCCGGTCGAACGGCTGCACCACGTGCGCGTGGTGGCCGACGATCAGGTCGACGGCCGGGTCGGCGAGCAGCTGGTCGGCGAGCCGCTCCTGCTCGGCGGTCGGCTCGTGCTGGTCCTCCACGCCCCAGTGCAGGCTCGCGACCACCACGTCCGCGCCGGCCTCCTTCGTGGCCCGCGCGGCGGCGAGCACGGCCTCGGCGTCCAGCTCGTTGGACATCCACTCCTCGGGCTCCTCGGTGCCCTGGTTGAAGGCGAACGTGAACGACACCTGGCCGACCTCGACCCCGTTCACCTCGGTGACCAGCGGTTCGGCCGACTCGGCCTCGGTGCGGGCCGAGCCGGTGTGGCCGATGCCGGCGGCGTCGAGGGCGTCGAGCGTGGTGCGCACGCCCTCGGCGCCGTGGTCGAAGGTGTGGTTGGACGCGGTGGTGCAGGTGTCGTAGCCGGTCTCGGCGAGCGCGGTCGCGACCTCCGGCGGCGCGTGGAACAGCGGGTAGCCCTCGAACGGGCCCTCGGGGCCGGCGAGCGGGACCTCCAGGTGGCAGATCGCCAGGTCGGCGTCCTGGACGGCCGGGGCGACGCCGGCGAACAGGTCGGTGAAGTCGCGCTCGCCGCCGCCGTCGGCGACGGCCTGCTCGGTGAGGGCCGGGTGGATCAGCACGTCGCCGGTGGCCAGAACGGTGAACGAGTCCTCCGGCTCGGTCTGCCGCGGTACCGTCTCGCCGCGCGGCAGCGGCGGGACGGGCTCGGGCGGGCTGCCCTCCGGACCGCCCGCGCAGCCGGCGACGAGCAGGGCGACTCCGCACAGGGCGGCCTTGGACCGGCGCACCCGCGACATCCTCGTGGGCGCACCGGTGTGGATTCAAGCCTTGGTGATCATCGCCGTCGGCGGCGGGCCAGCACCGCGGCCACCGCGAGTGCCCCGACCACCAGCGGCAGCATCCGCTTGAGCACCGAGGGGCCGGCGTAGGACAGCAGGTCGATCGGCTCCGACTCCGGCGGGGCGACCGCGGCGAGCCGCGGTTTCGCCGGCCCGGGCTCGGTCGTCGGGTCGGCCCGCACGGTGGCCGCGCCGGCCTTGGCGCCCGTCTCGACCGCCTCGGCCCGTTCGGCGGGCGTCGGGACACCGTCCGGCACGGCGGCGAGCTTCGGCGGTTCCGGCTCCTGGGCCGGGGCCAGCTTCGAGGCCAGGCACGTGGCGAAGGAGTCCAGGATCTTGCCGCCCACCTCGGAGATCAGCCAGCGGCCGAACTGCGCCGGCTTCCCGGTGATCGACAGGTCGGTGTCGACCGCGCCCGCCGTGCCACTGCCCTCGGCGCGCAGCGTCACGGTGACCGTGGCCGACGCGGTGCCGTTGCCCCGGGTGTCCTTGCCCGATGCCTTGATCACCACCCGGCGGGCCGCCTCGTCCTTCTCCAGGAACTCGCCCGATCCCTTGTACTGCAACGAGATCGGGCCGACCTTGACCTTCACCGTGCCCTTGAAGGCGTCCCCGTCGACCTCGCTCAGGCTGGCGCCCGGCATGCACGGCGCCACCCGCTCCGGGTCGAGCACCGCCGCCCACACGGTGTCCAGGTCGGCCGGCACGACGAACGAGTGCTCGAGCTTCACGCTGCCTCCTCGAAAGCCCTGAAGGTGACCTTCGCCGACGCCCGGCGCCGCGAAGGCCACCTTCGGGGCATCTTAGGCGCCCACCGCCGCGGACACCGCGCGTGACGTGAGTACCCGGGCCAGGTGCTGGCGGAACTCGGCGTCGGCGTTGCCGTCGGCCGTCGGGCTGGTGCCCTCCGCGGCGTGCTGGGCCGCCGCGGTGATCGCCTCGGCCGTCGCCGGCGCGCCGACCAGGGCCTGCTCCACCGCGGTCGCCCGGACCGGGGTGGCGGCCATGTTCGTCAGCCCGACCCGCGCCTCGGCGATCGAGCCGCCGTCGACCCGCACCGCCGCCGCGACCGCGACGATCGACCACGCCTGCGCCACCCGGTTGAACTTCTCGTAGTGCGCGCTCCACCCGGTCTTCTTCGGCACCCGCACCTCGCACAGGATCTCGCCCGCGCGCATCGACGTGGTGAAGAAGTCCGCGAAGAAGTCGGCCGCCGGGATCGTCCGCCGGCCGTCCATCCCGCACACCACCAGCTCCGCGTCCAGCGCGAGCGCCGGGGCGAGCAGGTCGCCGGCCGGGTCGGCGTGCGCGAGCGCGCCGCCGAACGTGCCGCGGTGGCGCACCTGCGGGTCGGCCACGGTGTCGGTCGCCAGCGCCAGCAGCCGGGCGTGCTCACGCACCAGCGGGTCGCGCCGCACGTCGTGGTGCGTGGTCATGGCGCCGATGACGAGCGCGTCGCCGTCCTCGCGGATGCCGCGCAGCTCGGCCACCCGGCCGAGGTCGATCAGCTTGGACGGCGCCGCGAGGCGCATCCGCAGCACCGGCAGCAGGCTCTGCCCGCCGGCGATCACCTTGGCGTCCTCGCCGGCCTCGGCCAGCGCCCGCACCGCGTCGTCCACGGTGGTCGGGGCGACGTAGTCGAACGCTGCCGGGATCATCGGGCACCTCCTTCGGGGTTGATGGACCCGAGACCGCCGCCGGCCTCGCCGCCGAGCCCGCCCGCGTCGGTCTGACCGGTGCGGATCGCCTGCCACACCCGCATCGGCGTGCACGGCATCTGGATGTCGGAGACGCCGAGGTGGCGCACCGCGTCGACCACGGCGTTGACCACCGCGGGCGTCGAGGCGATCGTGCCGGCCTCGCCCACACCCTTGACGCCCAGCACGTTCGACGTCGCCGCCGTCTCGGTGCGCTCGGTGGTGAACTCCGGCAGGTCCGCCGCCGAGGGCACCAGGTAGTCGGCGAGCGTGCCGGTGGTGAGCGTGCCGGACTCGTCGTGCACGGCCTCCTCGAACAGCGCCTGCGCGATGCCCTGCGCCAGCCCGCCGTGCACCTGGCCCTCCACGATCAGCGGGTTCACCACCTTCCCGACGTCGTCCACGGCGACGTAGGAGCGGATCCGCACCTCGCCGGTCTCGGTGTCCACCTCGGTCGCGCACAGGTGCGTGCCGTGCGGGAACGAGAAGTTCTCCGGGTCGAACGTCGCCTCCGAGTCGAGGTTCGGCTCCACCCCGTCGGGCAGGTCGTGCGCGGCGAACACGGCGAGCGCCACGTCCTGGATGGACACCGACGTGGCGTCGGCCCCCGCGCCCCGGACCCGGAACGCGCCGGCGTCGAACTCCACGTCGTCCTCGCCCGCCTCCAGCATGTGCGCGGCGACCTTCGCGGCCTTGGCCTTCACCTTGTCCGCGGCCTGGACGACGGCCATCGCGCCCACGGTCAGCGACCGCGAGCCGTAGGTGTCCATGCCCTTGTGCGAGGACTGGGTGTCGCCGTGCAGCACCTCGACGTCCTCGAACGGCACGCCGAGCTGGTCGGCCACGATCTGGCTCCACGCCGTCTCGTGCCCCTGGCCGTGCGGCGACGAGCCGGTGACCACCTCGACCTTGCCGGTCGGCAGCATCCGGATCGCCGCGTGCTCCCAGCCGCCGGCCCCGTAGGACAGCGACCCGAGCACCCGCGACGGCGCGAGTCCGCACATCTCGGTGAACGTCGACGTGCCGATGCCCAGCTGCACGGTGTCGCCGCGCTCCCGGCGCTCCCGCTGCTCGGCACGCAGGGCGTCGTAGCCGAACAGCTCCCTGGCCTTCGCGGTCGCGGCCTCGTAGTTGCCCGAGTCGTAGGTCAGGCCGGCGACCGTGGTGAACGGGAACTCCTCGTGGCGGATCCAGTTCCGCTCCCGGACCTCGATCGGGTCCACGCCCAGCTCGGCGGCCAGCTCGTCCATCAGCCGCTCGATCGCGTAGGTGGCCTCCGGCCGGCCGGCGCCGCGGTAGGCGTCGGTCGGGGTCTTGTTCGTGAACACGTTCGTGCACGCGAACCGGTAGGCCGGGAACTTGTAGATCGCGTTGAACATGAACGCGCCCAGGATCGGCACGCCCGGGGAGACCAGCCGCAGGTAGGCGCCCATGTCGGCGAGCAGCTCGACCTTGAGCCCGGTCACCGTGCCGTCGCGGCGGGCGGCCAGGGTCAGCTTCTGCAGCTGGTCGCGGCCGTGGTGGGCGGACAGCAGGCTCTCGCTGCGCGT
>DATABL010000218.1:0-14459 GCA_036259595.1 Actinophytocola sp. | reverse complement strand
CCGCTCGGCCGCGCCGAGGTCAGCCTCACCATCGACAACACCGACGGCGCGCTGCCGATCGAGTACACCGAGGTCTCGATCACCCGCCGGATGTTCCGCGACGGCGCCAGCGAGTACGAGATCAACGGCAACACCTGCCGGCTGATGGACATCCAGGAGCTGCTCTCCGACTCCGGCATCGGCCGCGAGATGCACGTCATCGTCGGGCAGGGCCAGCTCGCCCAGATCCTCGAGTCCAAGCCGGAGGAGCGGCGCGCCTTCATCGAGGAGGCGGCCGGCGTGCTCAAGCACCGCAAGCGCAAGGAGAAGGCGCTGCGCAAGCTCGACGCGATGCAGGCCAACCTCACCCGCCTCACCGACCTGACCAGCGAGCTGCGCCGCCAGCTCAAGCCGCTCGGCAAGCAGGCCGAGATCGCCCGCAAGGCCCAGGCCGTGCAGGCCGACCTGCGGGACGCCCGGCTGCGCCTGCACGCCGACGACCTGGTCACCCAGCGCACCGAGATCGCCCGGGACCAGGCCGACGAGGCCGCCGCCCGCGCCCGCCGGCACGAGGTGGAGCAGGCGCTCGAGGTCGTCGACGCCAAGCAGACCGCGCTGGAGGACGCGCTCGCCGCCGACGCGCCGCGCCTGGCCGCCGCGCAGGACACCTGGTACCGCCTCTCCGCGCTGGAGGAGCGACTGCGCGGCACAGTGCGGCTCGCGGTGGAGCGGGAGCGGCACCTGTCCGCGTCCAGCGAGGCCACCGAGTCCGCCGGCCGCGACCCGGACGAGCTGGAGGAGGAGGCCACCGAGATCGCGATCCGCGAGGCGGAGCTGGCCGAGCACGTCGAGGTCGCCCGGTCGATGCTGGGCGAGACCGCCGAGCGGCGCGCCGAGCTGGAGCAGGTCGTGCAGGCCGCGGAGAAGGCGCACCTCGCGGCCGTGCGCGCGGTCGCCGACCGCCGGGAGGGCCTGGCCAGGCTGTCCGGCCAGGTGGAGGCGCTGCGCAGCAAGACCGGCGCCACCGCGGAGGAGATCGAGCGGCTGTCCACGAACCTGGTCGAGGCGACCGAGCGGGCCGAGGACGCCGCCGTCGAGCTGGCCGAGTCGGAGGCGGGGACCGGCGTGGAGGACGCCGACGACGCCGGGCTCGCCGACCGGTTCGAGCAGGCCAAGGAGGCCCAGCGCGCGGCCCAGGCCAGGGTCGAGGAACTGGTGACCGCCGAGCGCACGGCGGAGAAGGACATCGCGTCGTGGAAGGCGCGGGTCGACGCGCTGGCCATGGGCCTGTCCCGCAAGGACGGTGCCGGCGCGCTGCTGGCCGCGGCCGACCGGCTGCCCGGCCTGCTCGGCTCGGTGGCCGCGCTGCTGACCGTCGAGCCGGGGCATGAGGCCGCGCTGGCCGCCGCGCTCGGCCCGGTCGCCGACGCGGTCGCGGTGTCCTCCGGCGACGACGCCGTGGCGGCGCTGCGGCTGCTGCGAGCCGACGACGCCGGGCGCGCGGGCGTGCTCGTCGGGGGCCGGGGCGACGCCGAGCGGACCGGCTGGCCGCAGCTCCCGCCCGGGGCGCACTGGGCCGTCGACCTGGTGCGCGCCCCGGAGTCGTTGCGCGGCGCCGTGCTGCGTGCCCTGGACCGGGTGGCGGTGGTCGACAGCCTGACCGCCGCCAGCGACCTGGTGAAACGCTTCCCCCAGGTGCGCGCGGTCACCGCCGACGGCGACGTGTTCGGCGAGCACTGGGTGGTCGGCGGCGCCGACCGCGGGCAGAGCGTCATCGAGGTGCAGGCCGCCGTCGACGAGGCGAACGAGAAGCTCGCGGCCAGCGAGAGCGCGGCCGAGCGGGCCGCCGCCGCGTTGGCCGGGGCGAAGGCCGAGCAGCAGGCCCGTGCCGCCGACGCCTCGGCGGCCGCGGAGGCCCGCAACGAGGCCAAGGTGCGCGCGGCCCGCTCGTCGGAGCGGCTGAACCGGCTGCGCCAGGCCGTCCGGTCCGCGCAGGCCGAGGCCGAGCGGGTGCAGACGCAGCGGGCGAAGGTCGAGCAGGCCCGCGAGGAGGCCCTGGCGAAGTTGGCCGAGCTGGAGGAGCGGCTGGTCACCGCCGAGGAGCACGAACCGCTGGACGCCGAGCCGGACACCGCCGAGCGGGACGAGGCGTCCGCGTCGCTGGCCAGCGCCCGCCAGCAGGAGATGGACGCCCGGCTGACGCTGCGCACCGCCGAGGAGCGGCACCGCGCGCTGTACGGGAAGGCCGAGGAGCTGCGCCGGGCCGCGCGGGCCGAGCGGGAGGCCCGGGAGCGGGCGGCCCGGGCTCGCGCCGCGCGGGCCAGGGGAGCCGCGATCGCGCAGGCCGTGGTCGCCGGCGGCGAGCTGGCGCTGGAGCGGATCGAGCGGTCGCTCGCCGCGGCCGCGGCCGAGCGGGACACCGTGCAGGCCGAGCGCCACGACCGCGAGCGGGTGCTGATCGAGGTGCGCAACCGGGTGCGCGAGCTGTCCACGGAGCTGGAGAAGCTGACCGACGCCGTGCACCGCGACGAGGTGCTGCGGGCCGAGCAGCGACTGCGCCTGGAACAGCTGGAGACCCGGATCGCGGAGACCTTCGGCATCGGCCTCGACGACCTGGTGGCCGAGTACGGTCCGACCGTCCCGGTGCCGCCGAGCCCGGTGGAGGTCGCCGAGTACGAGGCGGCCAAGGAGCGCGGCGAGACCGTGTCCGCGCCACAGCCGATCCCGTACGACCGGCAGACCCAGGAGCGCCGGGCCAAGCGCGCCGAGCGGGACCTGACGCTGCTCGGCAAGGTCAACCCGCTGGCCCTGGAGGAGTTCGCCGCGCTCGAGGAGCGCTACAAGTTCCTGTCCACCCAGCTCGAGGACCTCAAGGCGACCCGGCGCGACCTGCTGACCGTGGTCAAGGAGGTCGACGACAAGATCCTCGAGGTGTTCACCTCCGCCTACGAGGACGTGGCGCGCGAGTTCGAGACCGTGTTCGCGACCCTGTTCCCCGGCGGCGAGGGCCGCATGGTGCTCACCGAGCCCGAGGACATGCTCACCACCGGCGTCGACGTCGAGGCCAGGCCGCCCGGCAAGAAGATCAAGCGCCTGTCGCTGCTGTCCGGCGGCGAGAAGTCCCTGGTCGCGGTGGGGATGCTGGTGGCGATCTTCCGCGCCCGCCCGTCGCCGTTCTACGTGCTGGACGAGGTCGAGGCCGCGCTGGACGACGTGAACATGCGCCGGCTGATCGGCCTGCTGCAGGAGCTGCGGCACAACTCCCAGCTGATCGTCATCACCCACCAGAAGCCCACCATGGACATCGCCGACGCCCTCTACGGCGTGAGCATGCGCGGTGACGGCATCACCCAGGTGATCTCCCAGCGCCTGCACGGCAAGCAGGAGCAGGAACCGGCGCCGGCGTAAAGCAGTCGCGCCGCCGCCGGCCGCCGGTCAAGCTTCGCGTGTGTACCGAGTACGAACCGCGTCGCCGGCCGACCTGCCGGGCGTCATCGAGCTGGTCGCGCGCCTGCAGCGCGACCCGGCCCACCACATCGCCTTCCACGGGGACACCGAACCCGAGGTGGCCGAGGAACTCGCCGGCCTCGGCCCCGACTGGTCCGCCCTGGCGGTGGTCGCCGAGGACCGCAACGCCAGGCTGCGCGGCGTGCTGACCGTCGAGGTGGAGGACGAGCAGCGGCGCGCGTTCCTGTACGGCCCGTACGTCGACGTGCCGGCCAACCATCCGGCGGCCGGCCAACTCTGGCAACAGACCGCCGACGCGCTCCTGGACGGAGCGCTCCGCCTGCCCCCGATGGCCGAGGTGACCGCCCTGGACCTGTTCGGCCACCGGCGCAACCGCCTGCTCGCCGACTTCGCCGCCCGACACGACATCCCCGCCGGCAACACCACCCGCCTCCTCACCCTGACCGGCGCCGGCCTGCGCGCCCTGCTGACCGACCCCGCCGGCCGGGACCGCGTCACCACCCTCCCCGCCGACCCACTCGTCCGCGACGCGGTCGCCCACCTGCACGACACCTGCTTCCCGAACGCCCCGACGTCGGGCCCGCGTCTGGTCTCCGGCGCCAGCGGCCACACGGTCGTGGTGCTGCTGGGCAGCGGCCTGCTCGGCTACGCCGCCGGCTACGTCCAGGCGGGCGAGTACTACGTCGACGTGGTCGGCGTCGACCCGTCGGTACGCGGCGTGGGCGCCGGCCGCCTGCTGGTCCGCCGCCTCCTGGCCGAACTGGCCGCCGGCGCGGGCTCCCGGGACCGCGCCGCCGCCCTGGTCAACCTCGGCAACGACGCCTCGGAGCGCATGTTCACCGCCCTCGGCTTCACCTGCCGCACCGAACTCGTCAGCTACCACCGCTCGCCGGCCCCACTACCGACCTGACCGGCGGTTCGCCTGTCTACGCCATTCGCGCAATGAGGGATCCCAGGTGGTCCACCGTTCGTCGTCGCCAGCGAGTGGGTCAGCGAATCTGGTCACGTGAGCAACGACATCCGCCAGGGATTCGGGCAGGTGGGTTCCGTCGACACCTAGGCGACGGCGAAACGCGTCGTAGGCGGATTGTCGTAGCGAAGCGAACGTGCCGAGTGCCTGGGAGAGTGGCTGAACCGCTACGTGTCGGTGCTCCGCGGTGGCGTTCAGCGCCGCGGACGTCGTTGTGAACGTGATCGCGTGTCGGCCGGTGAGAGCGTAGATGTCCACGTAGTCGCGGACTCTGGTGTTGGCGTCGCCAAGCGCGATCGCGGTACTGATCTTCTCTGCGAGGACGGTCTCGACGGGGTAGCCGAGCACGGGCACCGCGGGGGTGTTGAAGCGCTGAGACGGCAGGTCGATGACAGTGGGGGCCGGCGTGACGGGGTCACCGACATTGATGTCGAGCTTGAGCCTGACTGTCGCCGTCGAGACGTGCAGTTCATCGCGATCCGCACGCCGGCGTAGTCGGCGTCTTCTCGGAGTCTCGGCGGTGATCGTCTCGACCAGGTATGTGACGCCGTCGTCTTCAGGGAGGGCCCACTCCGCGATTTCGCGAACTCGGTTCGCGATGGTGGCCGGGTCGCTCCTGAGATTGCGGGCTAGCAGGTCGGCGTCGGCCGTGGGGCGACGGGCATCGAACACGGCGAGGAGCAGGCCGCCCTTGAGCACGAACATGCCAGCGTGCGGGGTCACCGCGAGCCGGGCCAGCCAACGCTCCAGAACGTAGAGCGTGAGCAGTTCCTGGGTGGTGCGGCGTTCTCGCCGAGCTCTGTTCTGCAGGTCCAGGTAGGCCTGGCCGGCCGCGGTCTGCCGAGTCGGTCGGTTCACTCGGCGCTCGCCACATCGAGGGCTGCCCGCACCGGGCCGAGCACGCCCAACTGGTCGGCCAGCGCGAGCAGTTGGCCGGGACGGGCGTTGCGGCGACGCAGGTAACGGCGCAGGGCCGCGTGCGCCAGCGGCTCACCCAGACGGTGTCGCAACCGCATGAGATCCACCACTGTCCGTTCGGCGTCGTAGATTCGGATGTTCTCCCCGGGTGCCGCCTCCAGCGCCGACAGTCCGAGCTCGAAAGTGACCGAGGCGAACCGGAACACCTCGACCGGCGGGTAGCTGATGCGCGGCGGGCGATGGGCACGGGGAACCGCTATCTGCACCGCGGCTGGAATCTCGTCGGTCAGGTCGTGCACCACCAACGCGGACACGCAGGAGACGATGGCGTTCGGTGCGCGAAAAGCGACCGCGAGCAGGTCCGCCCAGTCCGGCGCCGGAGCGTCTGCCTGTCGGAACACTCCTCGGGACAGCTCGATCAGCTCGCCGTCGTCCCGCATTCGGTACAGGTCGCGCGGGTGCAGTCCGAGCGTGCGAGCAGTGCGCGTGGTGAAGGTCGACGGCAGGGCGTTTCCTCCAACGGTCATGGATAAGAGTGTCACCACAAAGGTATCTAGTGGCAACACTCTTATCCACCTGACCCGCTGAGGACCACTCGGACGAGTCAGCTGTCGATGGCGATACCTTCACGGGTATGACGGAGGATGCGACCGCGGTCATCGTCGACGAGTACGTCCGTTGGGTCGACCGGAAACCGGCGGGCCTCCTGGGGAACGAGGACGACGCGCTCGAACTGCTGTGGCTGACGACCTACGTGGTGGACGAGCCGGGCGAGCTTCGGGCCGGGGACCTCGACGAGCTGCTGCTGAGGGTCTACCCCAGTGAGATGGTCGTGCACGACCGTGACCAGGTGACGGGCGTCGTCCCGTCCGCCCGGGATCTGCTCGTCTTCCTCGGGGACACCGGGCGTCTCGAGCCCGCCGTGTCCACGCGGCTGTCCGCGGAGCTCGACGAGATCGAGCCGGTGTTCCTCGACGCCGTCATGGATCCCGCCCGGTGGGGGCCGAAGCGGCAGATCCTGCAGGCGATGACCGAGGAGCAGCTCGCCGACCTCGACGACGACCTGGACGACGACCTCGACCTGGCTGAGGCCCTCGGTCTGCCCGAACACCTGCCGGCTCTGCGGTTGCCGCCCGAGCCGGCGCTCGCGGTCGCCGCGCGGGAGAGCGAACCGCTGCGCCGGGCGGCGGCGCTGGCCCAGTGGGTGGGGGAGCGGCGCACGGTGACCGAGGACGACGGGGACCTGACCCCCGACGACGCGGTCGCCGCCGCGCGCTCCCTGGGCATCGACGTCCCCGAGCGGCCCGTACGCGCCATGGCCGACCTGCCGGAGCTGCTCCACCTGTGGCACCTCGCGTTCGCCACCGGCCTCGTCGAGTACCGCGACGACGGTGACGTCGGCGCGACCGCCGAGAGCTGGCCGACCGGTGGCGACGACGATGACCTGGGCACCTGGGCGACCGCGTTCGGGCAGACCCTGACCGGCCTCGAACTCGACGCCGAGCTCGCCGGCCGGGACGACCTCGACTTCAGCGGCTTCGGGGCGCTCGCGCTGATGCTGTTCCTGGCCAGGAACGACGGCCTGTCGCTCGCGGAGCTCACCGAGCTCGCCCAGGAGGCCGCCACCGAGGAACTCCCACCGGCGGAGGCGGCGACGGCGTGGGACTCGTGGACCACCGCGCACGGCGACCCGGCCAGCGCGCTGCTCGCCCGGCTGGTGGCGCACGGCGCGGCCGAACTCGACGACGACACCGCACGGCTCACCCCGCTCGGCCTGTGGGCGATGCGCGACCAGCTGGGCGCGGCCGGCGTCACGGTCCCGCTGTTGCCGCCGGTGGCCGAGATGACCGCCGCCGACCTCCTGGACGCCGCCGACGGGTTCACCGAGGACGAACTGGAGACCGAGACCGAGCAGTGGCTGGCGCTGCGCGACCCGGCGACCGCGGTGGACGAACTGCTCGACGCGGCCGCCACCGCCCACCCGGCGGAACGGCTCCTGGCCACCGAGGTGGTCGCCCGCCTCGGTGCCGCCGCCGAACCGAGGTGGCGGGCCGCTCTCGAACAGCCCGAGCTGCGCTCGTACGCGAAGATCGCGTTGAACCGGCTCGCCGGCCCGGCGGCGCCGGAGTTCGGCCCAGGTCTCGAACCGCTGCCGGAGGACCTCGCCTGGCTGCTCACCGACCTGCTCGCGGCCACGTCCGACGCCTTCGAGGACGACGAGCTCGCGCAGCAGTTCCGGAGCGCGGTGCCGCCCGGACAGGAACAGGCGGTCCTCGACGCCATGTGGCGCCTGCCGCACCCCGACGGGGCCGACGTGCTGTCCCTGCTCGGCGACACGCACCCGGACAAGAAGATCGCCAAGGCGGCGCGGAAGGCGGCCTTCAAGGCGCAGTCGCGTTCGTCCGATCCGCACGAGTGACGGTCTCCGACCGGTGACGCAGGGCCAGCAGGCCGCCGACGAGCAGCGTCACCGCCACGCCGAGCGGGGTGTACCACCAGGCCACCAGGGTGCGAACGCCGTCGGCCGGGGCGGCGGGGGAGAAGTCGATCCTGATCTCGGCTGACGGGCCGACGAACTTGACGCCGAGGATCACGAACGTCATCACCGCCACGGTGGCCGCGAACGCGACGATCGCGTCGGTCTGGTCGGCGCGCCGGACGATCAGCCCCAGCAGGAACGCGCCGAGCAGTGCCCCGTACGTGTAACCGGTGATCCCGAGCGCCTGCACCACGATCGGGTCCGACGCGGTCCGGTTCCCGGTCGCGAACAGACCCGCGCAGACGATCAGCAACCCGGCCCAGACAACCGTCCACATGCGACCCAACCGCAATCGCTCCACTTCGGACAGCGTGCGCCGCGACACCCGCTCGTAGACGTCGGTCACCGTCGCCGACGCCAGCGCGCCGAGCGACGACGACAGCGCCGCGGCGAGGATCCCCGCGATCACGAAGCCGGACAGGCCGGACGGCAGCTCGGTCACGATGAAGTTCGCGAACAGCTCGTCGTTGTTGCCCAACCCCAGCCCGCCGGCCGACTCCGGGTCCGTCGGCACCGCCGCCGCGTAGAAGGCCCACATCATCACGCCGATGACCAGGAAGAACGCGAACTGCAGCGTCACCACGAAACCACTCGTGATCAACGCCTTCCGCGCCGCTCGCACGTCCCGGGTGGACATCAGCCGCTGCACGATCAGCTGGTCCACCCCGTGCGAGGCCATCGCCAGCATCGCCCCGCCGAAGAACGCCGCGACGAACGGGAAGCTCCCGGTCAGCACGTTCGAGGAGAAGTCGAACACCTGGAACTTGTTCGCCGCCACCGCGTCGCCGAACCACCCGTCCGGCAGCGCACCCGCCAGCGCGACCACCACGACGACCCCGCCGACGACGTACCAGAGCATCTGGATCGCGTCGACCCAGACGACCGCGCGCACCCCGCCGACGAACGTGTAGCACACCATCGCGATCCCGAGCACGATCACGATCGCCCAGTACGACGCGTCGATCCCGTACGACGCCAGCACCACCTTGATCGGGATCGCGGTGGCGAACAGCCGGATGCCGTCCGCGAGCAGCCGGGTGAACTGGAACGTCACCGACGCCGTCGCGCGCATCCCGTCGCCGAACCGCTGGCCCAGGAACGCGTACGCGGTCACCAGCTCGCCCGCCACGTACTTCGGCAGCAGCACGAACGACACCACGATCCGCCCGACGATGTAGCCGAACGCCAGCGTCAGGTACGTCATCCCGCCCGCCTCCGGCGGCGCGAGGTAGGACACCACCGGCACCGACAGCACGGTCAGCGTCGACGTCTCCGCCGACACGACCGACACGCACACCACCCACCACGGGATCCGGCGTTCGGACACGAAGTAGTCGGTCGCCGACCTCTGCCGACCGCCGAGCAGGACGCCGAGCAGCGGCATCCCGACCAGGAACAGCACGATGATCGCGATGTCGAGCGCGCGCACGGTTACCTCCCACTGATCGCCGGTTGGGTCACCCGCAGCCGGGTGACGCTGGTCGTGGTGACGCCCGGCGGGCGCAGCGGCGCGCGGCCCGGGGTGACCGAGCCGAGCAGCCGCGGGCCGGCCGCGCCGGTCGCGTGCGGCTCGTTGGCCGGCACGCCGTGCCAGGTCAGGAAGCCGAGCAGCGCGGTCAGGTAGGCCTCCTTGCCGGCGGCGGGTAGGCCGAGCTCGTCGCTGGTCTCGACCGGCACCCCGCCCAGCCGGCGGCGCAGCGCGGCCATCAGCGTCGGGTTGCGCACCCCGCCGCCCGCGGCCACCACCCTGGTCACGCCGTGCGCGTGGCAGGCGTCGGCGACCGTGGCGGCGGTCAGCTCGACCAGCGTCGCCAGCAGGTCGGGGCCGCTCACGTGCGGCACCCGCGTGACCGCGGCCCGCAGGTGGTCGAGGTGGAAGTGCTCCTTGCCGGTCGACTTCGGCGGGCGCAGCGCGTAGTACGGGTCGGCCAGCAGCACCCCGAGCAGGGCGTCGTCGACCCGGCCCTGCGCGGCGAGGTCGCCGTCCACGTCGAGCTGCCAGACCCCGTTGGAGATCATCCGAGCGGCGGCGTCCAGCAGCGCGTTGCCCGGTCCGGTGTCGAACGCGACCGCCGGTCCGTCCGGCGGCACCACGGTCACGTTCGCGATCCCGCCGAGGTTCAGCCCCGCCGTGATCGCCTCCGACGAGCGCAGCCACAGCTGGTCGAGCACGCTCGCGAGCGGTGCGCCGTGCCCGCCGGCGGCGACGTCGCGGGCCCGCAGGTCGGCCACCACCGGCAGCCCGGTCGTCTCGGCGATCCACGCCGGCTGGCCGATCTGGAGGGTGCCCAGCGCCCGGCCGTCCTCCACCCAGTGGTACAGCGTCTGCCCGAGCGAGGCGACCAGGTCGGCCCGGCCGTCCGCGATCGTGGCGAGCGCGTCGGCGGCCGCGGCCGCGAGGGCCTGCCCCACCTCGGTGTCCAGCCGGCACAGCTCCTCCGCGGAGCAACCGTTCGGCGGCAGCGCCGCCAGCAGCCGCCCGCGCAGGCCGTTCGGGAACGGCACCTCGGCGTGCCCGCACGGCACCAGATCGACGGTCTCCCCGGTCAGCCGCAGCTCGGCCACCGCGACGTCGACACCGTCCATCGACGTCCCGGACAGCAACCCGATCACCCGGCACGTGTCCACCGCATCAGTCACGTGCTCTGGATTATGCGACGACCGGAGGCTGTGCAAGCCGACACGTTAGTTCTTGACCAAATCGATGTCAGGAAAGGTTGAGTATTCCCGGCAGAAGGTATAGACCAGGGCGATACTGTGTCACCCTGCCGCGGGGAGCGGGTGCGGCCAGCGTGAGCGCGAAGACGAGGAGCGGAGCATGACCAAGATTTCGAGTGAGTGGAGCAGGAGGAACTTCCTGCGCGGCGCACTCGCCACCGGCACGCTGGTGTTGCCGGGTTCGAGCGTGTTGATCGGTTGTGCCACCTCGGGGGGTGGCCAGGAACAGACCGAGGGCGAGGCCACCGAGGACAACCCGCTCGGCGTGCCGACCGACGCCACGCTCGAGGTCTACATCTTCAACGGCGGGTTCGGCGACGCCTACGCCACCGACGTGCATCAGCCGATGTACAAGGAGAAGTACCCGAACGCGAAGATCGACCACAACGCCGAGGTCGACATCGCGGGCGCGCTGCAGTCCCGCTTCGTCGCCGGCAACCCGCCGGACTTCGTGAACGACTCCGGCGACGGGCAGATCCCGCTCGGCCAGCTCGTCTCGGACAAGCAGCTCTACGACCTCACCGACATGTACGACGCCCCGAGCTGGGACGACCCGAGCGTCAAGGTCCGCGACACGCTCGTGCCGGGCGCGGTCGAGTCCGGCGTCTTCGGCGACGCCCCCTACGTCATGCACATGGCGCTGACCGTCTACGGCCTCTGGTACAACAAGACGCTGTTCGACGAGAACGGCTGGACCGCGCCCACCACCTGGGACGAGATGACCGCCCTGTGCGGCGAGATCAAGAAGGCCGGCATCGCCCCCTGGACCTACCAGGGCGTGCACGCGCGGTACATGAACTGGCCGCTGCTCACCATGGCCGCGAAGCTCGGCGGCCCCGAGATCCTGACCGCGATCGACAACCTCGAGCCGGGCGCCTGGGGCCACGAGGCGGTCCGGGAGTCCGCGAACGCCCTGGCCAGCCTGAAGAAGAACGGCTACATCCTCCAGGGCACCGAGGGCATGGACCACATCCAGGCCCAGGGCGCGTGGAGCGAGGGCAAGGCGGCGTTCTTGCCGTGCGGGTCGTGGCTGGAGAGCGAGCAGGCCGACGTCACCCCGGAGAACTTCGAGATCGCGTTCATGCCCGAGCCGCTGCTGTCCCAGGACTCGGCCATGCCGGCGGAGACCCTGCGGGCCCAGGCCGGCGAGCCCTACATCGTCCCGGCACAGGCGAAGAACCCGCGCGGCGGGCTGGAGTACATGCGGGTCATGCTGTCCCAGGAGGGCGCCCGCGGCTTCACCGAGAAGGTCTCCAGCCTCACCGTGGTCAAGGGCGCGGCCGACGGCATCGAGCTGCCGCCCGGCCTCACCTCGGCCCAGCAGGGCCTGCAGGCGGCCGGCGACGACGTGCTCACCTGGATGTACCCGACTTGGTACAAGGACATGGAGAACCCGGGCATCAACTCGCACACCGGCGAGCTGATGGCCGGCCGGATCTCCGTGGACGAGTGGGTCGCGGGCTGCGAGGCGGAGGCCAAGAAGGTCCGCGAGGACGACTCCATCACCAAGTACACTCGCTGATCCGGAGCGCTCGTTGTCGGTGACCGATGTGACCCCGCGCAGTGACGCGCGGAGCACCCCCCGGAGGCCGAGGCCCGGGCCCGCACTGCAGCACGGGAAGGCCGGCTTCGTGCTGGCCTTCCTGGCGGTGCCGGTCGCGGTCTACGGCCTGTTCGTCCTCTCGCCGTACGTCCAGGCGATCTACATCTCGCTGACCGACTGGTCCGGCCTGACCGCCAGCCAGACGTTCATCGGGTTCGACAACTACGTCCGGCTGTTCGACGACGACCAGTTCTGGGTCGCGCTCAAGAACAACGTGATCCTGATGCTGGTCGTGCCGGTCGTGACGCTGGCGCTCGGGTTGTTCTTCGCCTCGATGATCAACGTGGGCCGCCGCGGCAGGTCCGGCATCGAGGGCGTCCGCGGGTCGAAGGTCTACCGGATCGTGTACTTCTTCCCGCTGGTCCTGTCGATGGCGGTCATCGGCGTGCTGTTCAAGTACGTCTTCGCCCCGACCGAGGCCGGCGGGATCTTCAACGGCCTGCTGGGCCTCGTCGGGCTCGACGGGCTGGCCCAGCCGTGGCTCGGCGACCCGCGGTTCGCGTTCTGGTGCGTCGTCGTGGTGATGATCTGGGCGTTCGTCGGCTTCTACGTGGTGTTGTTCTCCGCGGCGATGCAGTCGATCCCGAAGGACATCTACGAGGCCGCGCTGCTGGACGGCTCCAGCCGGTTCACCACGTTCCGGCACGTGACCCTGCCGCTGGTGTGGGACACCGTGCAGGTCGGCTGGGTGTACATGGCCATCCAGGCGATGGACGGCTTCGCGCTGGTGCACATCATGCTCGGCATCAGCGGTGGGCCGTCCCGGGCCGGTGACGTGCTCGGCGTGGCGCTGTACCGCAGCGCGTTCAACAGCTACCGGTTCGGCTACGCCTCGGCGATCGGGGTCGTGCTGCTCGTCCTGACCCTGATCATCTCGGTGCTGTTCATGCGTGCGGCCCGGCGCGAGCGAGTGGAGCTCTAGATGACCACCACATCCGTCGACCACTCGCCGCCGGCCGCGCCACCGGCCGACCCCGGCCCCCGGCGACCCGGCCCGGGCGTCGGGGCGGGGGCCGGGGCACTGAACCTGCTCAACGGCGGGTTCATGCTGGCCTGGGCCCTGATCACCACGCTCCCGCTGCTGTGGGCGATCGTCTCGTCGTTCAAGACGAACACCGAGTTCCTGTCCGACCCGTGGGGCCTGCCCGCGACGCTCCGGTTCGACAACTTCGTCCGCGCGTGGAGCACGGCGAACATCGGGCAGTACTTCGTGAACAGCGTGATCGTGGTGCTCATCTCGGTGCCGCTGACCATGCTGCTCGGCGCGATGGCCGCCTACGTGCTCGCCCGGTACGACTTCCCCGGCAACCGGGCGGTGTACTTCGGCTTCGTCGGCGGGATGATCTTCCCGGTGTTCCTGGCGCTGGTGCCGCTGTTCTTCGTGGTGCGCAACCTGCAGAACGTGCCGCTGTTCGGTGAGTTCCTCGGGCTCAACAGCTACCTGTCGCTGGCGCTGGTGTACGCGGCGTTCTCCCTGCCGTTCACGGTGTTCTTCCTGACCGCGTTCTTCCGGACCCAGCCGACGTCGATCGCCGAGGCGGCGATCATGGACGGCTGCTCGCACTTCGGGCTGTTCTTCCGGGTGATGCTGCCGATGGCCAAGCCGGGGCTGATCAGCATCGGCCTGTTCAACGTGCTGGGCCACTGGAACCAGTACATCCTCCCGGTCGTGCTGATGAACGACCCGGAGAAGAAGGTGCTGGCCCAGGGTCTGGCGTCGCTGGCGATCAGCCAGGGCTACCGGGGCGACTGGACGGCGCTGTTCGCCGGCCTGGTGATCGCGCTGCTGCCGGTCCTGATCGTCTACATCCTGTTCCAGAAGCAGGTGCAGGCCGGTCTCACCGCGGGCGTGCTGAAGTGACTCAGGTTCGGCGGAGGTAGGCGAGCACGGCCCGCACCCTGCGGTGTCCGGTGGTGCCCGGGGGCAGGTCGAGCTTGCCGAAGATGTTGCTGATGTGCTTGCTCACCGCGCGTTCGGTGAGCACCAGCTGGCCGGCGATCTCGGTGTTGCCCCGGCCCTGGGCCATCAGCGACAGCACCTCCCGTTCCCGGTCGGTCAGCCGGTCGACGGCACCGCCCGCCGCCCGGTGCCCGAGCAGCTGGGTGATCACCTCGCGGTCCATCGCGGTGCTCATCGGTGCGCCCGAGGTCGGCCCGGTCGTCGCCGGTGCGGTGTTCAGCGCGCTGTTCCTCGTGTTCGCGGTCGCGGTGGTGGCCGCCGCCGGGGCGCTCGCGGCGACCACGCTGCAGGCCGCGGGTGCGGC
>DATABL010000217.1:0-6861 GCA_036259595.1 Actinophytocola sp. | reverse complement strand
GCGGACCTGGCCGGCGCGCTGCGCTCGATCACGAAGGCCGGCGCGTTCCTCGACGACCCGGCGACCTCGCCCGGGCACCTCACCACGATGGCCCGCGCGGAGTGGGCGGACGCGCGGCAGGCCCTGCTCGACGCGGGGAACGCGGCCGCGCTCGAGGACGTCGAGAGCGCGTTGTTCTGCCTGTGCCTGGAGGACCTGGCCCCCGCCGGCACCAAGGAGGCGTGCGACCAGCTGCTGTACGGCAACAGCGGGAACCGGTGGTACGACAAGTCGTTCTCGCTCGTGGTGTTCGCCGACGGGAGCGCGGGGATCAACGTCGAGCACTGCGGCCTGGACGGCACCACGATCCTCAGCTTCGTCGACACCCTGCTGACCGCGGCGCCGTCGAGCCGGCCGGGCGCCGAGGGACAGCCCGCCGTCGCGCCGGTCGAGTTCACGCTCGACGAGCCGCTGCGCGCCGTGGCCCGCGCGGCCGCGGCGTCGTTCGCGGACTACGGCGCCGCCACCGCGACCACGACGCTGTCGTTCGCGGACTTCGGGGCGACCACGGCGAAGCGGCTCGGCATGTCGCCGGACGCGTTCGTGCAGCTGGCCTACCAGCTCGCGCATAGGCGGGCCAAGGGGATCACCGGCGCCACCTACGAGTCGATCGCGACCCGCCAGTTCCGGCACGGCCGCACGGAGGCCATGCGGGTGGTCACGCCCGAGATCCTGCACTTCGTGTCCGCGATGGACGATCCGCGCGCCGGTGCCGCCGCCCGCCGCGCCGCGTTCGTCGCCGCGGCGGACAAGCACGTGGCGCGGGCCAGGGAGTGCCAGGCCGGTGCGGCGCCGGAGCAGCACCTGTGGGAGCTCGACCTGATCGCCAGGCGCGGCGGCGCCACCGAGTCGCACCCGCTCTACCGCAGCCCCGGCTGGCTCGTCCTGCGCGACGACTACCTGAGCACCAGCTCCGCGCCGTCGGCGAACGTCCAGTTCTTCGGGTTCGGGTCGACCAGCCCGCAGTGCATCGGGGTCGCCTACGTGCTGCTGCCGGACCACCTGAACATCTACCTCAGCACGCCGGCGCAGGTCGCCGACCAGATGGACACGTTCGCCCGGGAGCTGACCACGGCCCTGGGCGAGCTGCGGGACTTGCTCGCCTAGTGTCACGCGAGCCACGAAACGCTCGAGGAGGCCAGGCACGCCGTGCGGCACGCGGTCGGGTCGATCGAGGAGTACGTGATCGTGGCGGAGGGCCTGGTCGCCGGATTGACGAGGCACCTCGACCAGGTCGGCCGGAACCGACGGCGTCAGGCGGGGCGATCCGCGTGGCGTCGGCGGGCCAGTTCGTCGGGCCACTGGGCGCGACCGAAGGCCTGGACGCCCTCGACCAGGCGGGCCACGTCGGCCTGGGGGCGCACGACGAAACGCAGGAACTGGTTGCTCATGCCGAGCTTGTTGCCGCACTCGCGGATGAACACCTGGTGCCGGTTGATCAGGTGGTCGCGCAGCTCCGTGCCGTCCACGCCGGGCGCGAGCTTCACGAGCAGGAAGTTGCCCTGGGACGGGAACACGGTGAAGTCCGGCAGGCGCGCCAGTTGCGTGCCCATGGCGTACCGGTCGCGGGCGAGCAGGCGCAGGCTCTCCCGGTACTCCGGGCCGTGGTCACGCAGCATGAACACGACGGCCTCGGCCAGGGAGTTGAGGTTCCACTTCGGCAGGGTCCTGCGCATCCGCGCGGCCAGGCCGGGGTTCGCGACCAGGTAGCCGAACCGGATGCCGTGCAGGCCGAAGTTCTTTCCCAGGCTCTTGAGCACCACCACGTTCGGGCGGATCGCCGCGTCCGTCGCCACCGAGGGCTCGCGCTCGGCGTCCACGAAGTCGATGAACGACTCGTCCACGACGACCAGGTCGAGGTCGACCAGCTCGTCCATGAACCGCAGGACCTCGCGGCGCGGCAGGTAGCCGCCGTCGGGGTTGTTCGGGTTGACCAGGATCGCGACCCGGGACCGGCGGGCGCGGATGAAGGCGATGTACTCATCGACATCGAGGGCGAAGCGGTCGTGCTCGCGCAGGGGGAACATGTCGACCCGCTTGCCGGTCTCCATCGGCTGGTCGGTCCAGCGGCCGAACGTGGGCACCGGGATCGCCACGCTCTCCCGGAACCACAGGTGGTCCATCCAGGTGATCAGCTCGGTGGAGCCGTTGGCCATCGCGAGCGTCGCCGCGTTGAGCCCGAGCAGCCGGGCCAGCTCGCCGGCGATCGTGGCCGAGTCGCTCGGGTAGAAGCGCAGCACGTGCTCGAGGCTGTCCGCCAGCTCGGCGAACATCTCCGGGGTCGGGAAGTAGGGATTGCAGGGGATGCAGAAGTCGACCAGCCGCCGACCCTGCTCCCCCATCCGTCTGGACAACTCGAAGACCGACGGGCTGTGCGCGGTCTGCTGGAACATGCCCGTCCCGACGCTGTGGTGTCCCAAGGCGACTCCGTTCGCTCTGCCCGCGCACTGGCGGATACGTAACGGAAGCGGCGGTGGTTCAGGAGGGCCACCAGTACCGGGTGCGCTGGAACGCGTAGGTGGGCAGCTCGACCGGGGTCGCCCCGGTGCCGTCGAAGACCGGTGCCCAGGTGACGGCGACACCCCGGCGGTGGGCGTGCGCCAGCATCGTCACGATCCCGCCGGCGAACGTCTCCGGCGGGGTTCCCGGCGCGGTGAGGGTGACGGTCAGGGCGGGGTTCCCGGCGGGGTCGCCGGGGGTCCGGGTCGCGACCAGGTGGGCGGCGTCGGCGAGGGTGAGGTCGCCGGCGGCGTGGGCGGCCGCGACCTCGCCGGTTCCGTCGCCGGTGAGGGTGTCCGGACGCAGGCCGCAGTCACGCAGGAGGCGGTGGAGGGCGATCTGGTGGGCCAGGTGCCACAGCTCGGCGGCCGGCCGGTCCGCGGGGTCGGGGGTGGCGATGCCGGCGACGACGTCCCGTAACGAGGTGGTGAGGTGCTTGTCGGCCTGGGCGGCGGCCTCGTCGAAGGCCTCGGCGTAGGCGGGGAACGCGCGGTGCGGGTCCGGGCCGGCGGGGAACGGGTTCGCCGGAGCGGCGGCGAAGGCGAAGACCAGCTCGTGCTCGGGGCGCGCCCTGCCGGTGGCCGCGACGGACGACAGGCCGGCGAGCAGCTCGGCCCGGTCATGGCCGACGACCACCGCGCGGTGTTCGAGGGCGGCGCGGGTGGTGGCCAACGAGTAGCCGACGTCGACCGGGTCCAGGTCGGGGTGGTCGGCCAGGTACGACCGGAGCCGGGCGGCCTGCGCGGCGAGCGCCTCGGGGCTCCGGGCGGAGAGCGGCCACGGGATCTCCGGGAGGGTGCGGGTGGGCTCGGGCGGCTCGGGCGGCTCGGGGGCCTGTTCCAGGACGACGTGCACGTTGGTGCCGGAGATGCCGACCGACGAGACCGCGGCGCGGCGCGGGTGGCCCCGGTCGGGCCAGGGGGCGTGCTCGGTGGTGAGGCGGATGCGACCGGTGGACCAGTCGATGTCCGGGGACGGCTCGTCGACGTGCAGGGTCGCGGGGACCTCCGCGTGCCGCATGGCCTGGATCATCTTGATGACGCCGGCGATGCCGCTGGCGGACTGGGTGTGCCCGATGTTGGACTTGATCGAACCGAGCAGCAACGGGTCGCCCGGGCGGCGGACGCTGCCGTAGGTGGCGAGCATGGCGTGCGCCTCGATGGAATCGCCGAGGCGGGTGCCGGAGCCGTGTGCCTCGATCACGTCGACGTCGTCGAGGCCGAGGCCGGCGACGGCCAGGGCGTGCCGGACGGTGCGCTGCTGGGTCTGCCCGCTGGGGGCGGTCAGGCCGTTGGCGGAGCCAGCGCGGTTGGTGGCCGAGCCGCGGACCAGGCCGAGCACGCGGTGACCGTGCGCGCGCGCCCTCGACAGGCGTTCGAGCAGCAGGACGCCGGCGCCCTCACTCCAGCCGGAGCCGTCGGCGGACGCGGCGAACGACCGGCAGCGGCCGTCCGGCGCGAGGCCGACCGAGCGCATGAAGTCGGTGTGTACGTGCGGGGTGGCGTTCACCGCGACACCGCAGGCGAGCGCGAGGTCGCTCTCCCCGAGCCGCAGCGACTGGCAGGCCAGGTGCACGGCCACCAGCGACGCGGAGCACGCGGTGTCGACGGTGGCGGACGGGCCCTCCAGGCCGAGCTCGTAGGCGATCCGGCCGGCGGTCATCGCGCCGGTGACGCCGGCGACGAGGTTGTCGTTGGGTTCCTCGCCGGTCTGCGCGGTGAGCGCGTACAGCCGGTAGAACGCGCCGACGAACACGCCGGTCCTGGTGCCGCGCAGGGACAGCGGGTCGATGCCGCCGTGCTCGACCGCCTCCCACGCGGTCTCCAGCAGCAGGCGTTGCTGCGGATCGGTGGCGACGGCGGCCTCATCGGTCATGCCGAAGAAGCCGGCGTCGAAGTCGCCGGCGTCGTGCAGGAAGCCGCCCTCCCGCTGGCGCAGCGCACCCACGGGCGTCGTCACCCGGTCGCCGTTCGGGAACCAGCCGCGGTCGGCCGGCGGTGGGCCGACGGCGTCCACTCCGGACCGGACGACCTCCCACAGGTCGTCGGGCGAGGCGATGCCGCCCGGGTAGCGGCAGCCGATCCCGACGACCGCGACCGGTTCGTGGGCGGCCTCCTCCAGCTCGTGGACGCGTGCCCGGCTGGCCTGTAGTTCGGCGAGGGCCTTCTTGAGGTACTCGCGCAGCTTCTCGGTGTTGTCGCTCACGGGTCGTTCCTCCTACCGGAGTCCCAGCTCGCCGTCGACGAGGTCGAACAGCTCGTCGTCGGTGGCCTCGGCCAGGTTCGTGCCGGCGGCGGAGCGGGTGCCGCGCAGCCGGTTCGCGATGGTCTCCACGCGGGTCAGCGCTTCGGCGAACTCGTCGCCGGCCGGGTCGACGCCGGCCAGCCAGCGCTCCAGCTCGTCCAGCGGGTGCCCGGCCGGGGTGGTCGCCCCGGCGGTCATCCGTTCGCACAGGTGCCTGGCGAGCGCGTCGGGGGTGGGGTGGTCGAACACGGCGGTGGCGGGGAGCCGGACGCCGGTGGCCTCGGTGAGGCGGCGGCTGACGCCGACCACCGCGATGGAGTCGAACCCGAGCTCCTGGAACGTCGCGTCGAGCCGGAGGTCGGCGGGGTTCGGGTAGCCGAGCTGGGCGGCGGCGTGCTGGCGGACGGTCTGCCGGAGCAGCTTCACCCGGTCGGCGTCGCCGAGGTCGAGCAGCTGGGCGAGCAGCGCGCCGGACGTGTCGGGCCGGGCGTTGGACGCGGCGCTGGTCCCGGCCAGCTCGGTGACGATCCGCGCCAGCAGCGGGCTGTCCCGCCGGGACGCGAACGCGGGGGCGAACCTGTCCCATCGGATGTCGGCGATCACCGCGGTCGGTTCGTCGCGGTCGAGCACGGCCCGCAGTTCGTGCAGGGCGCGGGCGGGGGCCATGCCGGCGACCCCTCGGCGGCGCAGCTCGCGGCCGACCTCGTCGGCGCCCATGCCGTCGCCGGCCCACGCGCCCCAGGCCACGGACGTCGCCGGGACACCTCGGCGGCGCAGTACGTGCGCGGTGGCGTCGAGGTAGGCGTTGGCGGCGGCGTAGCCGGCGAGCATCCCGCTGCCCCAGACACCGGAGCCGGAGGAGAACAGGACGAACGTGTCCAGCCGCGGTCCGAGCAGGCGGGCGAGGTTGTCGACGCCGGCGGCCTTGGGGGCCAGCTCCCTGGCGAGGGTGTCGGGGGTGATCTCCTCGACTGGAACGGGGCTGCCGACGCCGGCGGCGTGGATCACGGTCCGGATCGGCGGGAGGTCCGCGAGCCGGTCGACGAGGGCGGTCAGGGCGCCGAGGTCGGCGACGTCGCAGGCGGCGACCGTGACGTCGACGCCGCGGGCGGTCAGCTCGGCCTTCAGGTCGGCGGCTCCCGGCGCGTCGGGTCCGCGACGGGAGACGAGGACGAGGTGTTCGGCGCCGTGGTCGGCGAGCCAGCGGGCGAGGTGCCCGCCGAGCGCACCGGTGCCGCCGGTGACCAGCGCGGTCCCGGTCGGTGCCCACGCCCTGGTGGCGGCGGTCGAGTCGGCGGGGACGAGCCGGCGGACGTGGATTCCGTCGGGTCGGATCGCCACCTGGTCCTCGCCGTCGCGGTTGTGCAGCACGGCGACGAGGGCGGTCGCGGCGGCGGCGTCCGGTTCGGCGGGGAGGTCGACGAGGCCGCCCCATCGCTCGGAGTGTTCGAGCCCGACGACGCGACCGAGGCCCCAGATCGCCGCGAGTGCCGGGTCGGGCTGGTCGCCGTCGGCGACCTGGACCGCGCCGCGGGTGAGGATCCACAGTGGAGCGGGGTGGCCGGCGAGGGCCTGTACCAGCCGGACGTTGTCCTCGACGGTGGCCAGGAGGGACAGCACGCCGGTGTGGTCGGCGGTGGCCGTGGTGGCCTGGTCGAGGCCGACGACGGTGGTCTGTGCGCCGGCTTCGGTGAGTGCTCGCAGGACGTCCGGTGCGGGGTCACCGACGACGAGCCAGTGGCCCTGGGCGAGAGTGGGCGCGGGCTCGTAGGGGTCCCAGTCGATCTGGTACCGCCAGGAGCCGGCCGAACCGCTGTGCTCGATCCAGAAGCGTTGCCGGTCGAAGGCGTAGGTGGGGAGGTCGAGGGTGGCGGGTCCGGTGGGCCAGTGGGCTGTGGGGGCGTGTGCGGTGTTGCGGAGGAACGCGGTCAGTGAGCTGTTGTCGCGGTGGAGGCTGGGGATGATGCTGATGTCGGAGTTGGTTTGTTCGAGGGGGAGCGCGAGGACGGGGTGCGGGCTGATCTCGATGAAGGTGGTGTAGCCCTTGTCGATCATCGCGGTGACGGTTTGGTGGAGTCG
>DATABL010000216.1:0-13267 GCA_036259595.1 Actinophytocola sp. | reverse complement strand
CAGCCCGAGGCTGGTCAGCGCGGTGCGGCCGGTCGGCGGCGCGGCGTGTTCGTCCTCGCCGCAGTCCTGGTTCACCGGGAGGAAGAAGTCGCGGTGCCGGACGGTCTGGGTGAGCACGAACGCCACGTAGAGCGCGAGCGAGGCCAGCGCGGCGAAGGTCAGCTGGCCCGGGGAGAACTCCGGGCCGGGCTGGCTGGTGGTGAACGCCGGCAGCACCAGGCTCATCGTGGCGAGCGTGGCCACGGTCGCCAGCGCCGCGCCGGAGCCCTCGGCGTTGAACAGCGTCACCCCGTAGCGCCGGGCGCCGACCAGCAGCGACAGGCCGACGATACCGGTGGTGGTGATCATCACCGCGGCGAACACGGTGTCCCGGGCGAGCGAGGAGGTCTCCGGGCCGCCGGACACCATCAGCGTGACGATCAGCCCGACCTCGATCACGGTGACCGCGACGGCCAGCACCAGCGAACCGAACGGCTCCCCCACCCGGTGCGCGACCACCTCGGCGTGGTGCACCGCGGCGAGCACAGCCCCGGCCAGCAGCACCGCGACGACCAGCACCGGCACCAGGCCCAGGTCGCGGCCCCAGGTCAGCGCGAGCGCGACGATCGCGAGCAGCGGGACGGCGACCGTCCGGTTCAGCACCAGCTTCATGCACGGCTCCCGGTCAGGCCGGCGAGCAGGCCGGAAAGCCCCCGCCGGAACAGCTCGTCCCAGTCCTGCTCGCCGAGGTGGCCGGTGGCCGCGAGCGTCGGGTACTCCTCGGCGTGCGCGCGCACGTGCTGGTCGGCCACGTCCTCCGGGCCGCCGGCGGTCCTGGTCAGCGCCGAGCCGATGACGTAGTTCGCCAGGCCGTGCGTGGCGGCGGCCAGGTCGACCCCGGTGAAGCCGCCGCGGGCCAGGGCGGCCTGCAGGAACTCGGTGCGGGCCAGCACGTTCGGGCCGAGCATGGGGCGGCCGAGCAGGCCGGGCGCCCACGGGTGGCGCAGCATCACCGCGTACCAGCCGGTGATCAGGCCGCGCACGTCGTCCGCCCAGTCCCCCGGCCGCGCGGGCAGCGGCACGTCGCCGAAGATCGCGTCGAGCGCGAGGTCGAGCACGTCGTCCTTGGTCCGCACATGCCAGTAGAGCGTCGTC
The DNA here is from genome assembly GCA_036259595.1 of Actinophytocola sp. Classification (GTDB taxonomy): domain Bacteria; phylum Actinomycetota; class Actinomycetes; order Mycobacteriales; family Pseudonocardiaceae; genus Actinophytocola. The sequence goes on along the minus strand of DATABL010000216.1, from coordinate 12,133 downwards.
GATCCGACCCCCAGGCGCTCGGCGAGATGGCGCATGGTCAGCCGCGCGGGGCCCTCCTCGTCGAGCAGCGCCACGGCCTCGGCGACGATCCGGTCCCGGGTCAGCGGCGGCGCCGCCCGGTAGGCGCGCGGCTCGCGCAGCCACACCTCGCCCGCGACCCCGCTGCTGCGGCCGCCTCGGCCGCCGGCCCGTGACTCGTTCACCCCCCTGACACTAGTATGACGCTCGATTACTAGACCAACGTTCGAGAAGAGGACCAACGTTCGTGGGACACGTCGAGGTCAGCCACCTCACCCAGACGCTGCCCGACGGCCGGCTCCTGCTCGACGACGTGTCGTTCCGCGTCGCGGCCGGGGTGGTCGCCGGCGTGGTCGGCCCGAACGGCGCCGGCAAGACGACGCTGCTGCGGCTGATCGCCGGCGACCTCGCGCCGACCGCCGGGGAGATCGGCACCAGCGGCGGGGTCGGCGTGCTGCGCCAGTTCGTCGCCGCGCCGTCGACGACCGTGCGGGAGCTGCTGCTGTCGGTGGCGCCGGCCCGGCTGCGGGCGTCCACCCGCGCGCTCGTCGCCGCCGAGCGGGCCCTCGGCGGCGACGAGGAGAGCCAGCTCGCCTACGCCGCGGCGATCGCGGAGCACATCGAGGCGGGCGGGTACGACATCGAGGTCGTGTGGGACACCTGCACGACGATCGCGCTCGGCCTGCCGTTCGAGGCGGCCGCCGACCGGCCGGTGGGGACGCTGTCCGGCGGCGAGCGCAAGCGGCTGGTGCTCGCGGCGCTGCTGCGCGGGCCGGACGAGGTGCTGCTGCTCGACGAGCCGGACAACTACCTGGACGTGCCCGCGAAGGAGTGGCTGGAGGGCGAGCTGGTGGCGTGCGGCAAGACCGTGCTGCTGGTCTCGCACGACCGCGCGCTGCTGGCGAACGCGACCTCGCGGGTGGTCGCCGTCGAGGGCCGGGACGTGTGGGTGCACGGCGACGGGTTCGGCACCTTCACGCGGGCGCGGGCCGACCGCGTGGCCCGCATCGACGCGCGGCGGCGGCAGTGGGAGGACGAGCACCGCCGGCTGCGGGACGTGGCGAACACGTTGCGGCAGAAGGCGGCCCGCAACGACTCGGTCGCCTCGGCGTACCGGGCGGCGCGCTCCCGGCTGGCGCGGTTCGAGCAGGCCGGGCCGCCGCGCCGACCGCCGAAGGAACAGAACGTGCGGATGCGGCTGCGCGGCGGCCGGACCGGCAAGCGGGCGCTGACCTGCACCGGGCTCGCACTCACCGGCCTGACCGAGGCGTTCGACCTGGAGGTGTGGTTCGGCGAGCGGGTGGCGGTGCTCGGCGCGAACGGCACCGGGAAGTCCCGGTTCCTCACCCTGCTGGCCGGCGAGGCGGTGCCGCACACGGGCACGGTGGAGCTGGGCGCCCGGGTCGAGACGGGGCACTTCGTGCAGACCCACACCAGCCCCGACCTGCGTGGCCGCACGCCGGCGGAGGTCGTCGTCGACGGGCTCGGCCTGGCGCGCGACGACGGGATGTCGGCGCTGGCGCGGTACGAGATCGCGCCCGCGTGGAACCAGCCGTTCGAGACGCTGTCCGGCGGGCAACAGGCGCGGCTGCAGATCCTGCTGCTGGAGCTGACCGGGGCGACGCTGCTGCTGCTGGACGAGCCGACCGACAACCTGGACCTGGCCAGCGCGGACGCCCTCCAGCACGGGCTGCGCGCGTTCACCGGCACCGTGCTGGCGATCACCCACGACCGCTGCTTCGCCGCCGACTTCGACCGGTACGTCCACTTCGGGCCGGACGGCCGGGTGCGGGAGACCCCGGAGCCGGTGTGGCGCTAGGCGGCCCGCCGGACTGCGGTGTCCAGGGCCGACTCCAGGGTGTCCGAGACCCGGCCCGGGGCGCCCGCCTCCCGCATCAACGACCGGAACCGGCGGGCGGCGGCGCGCATCGCCTCGTCGGCCGCGACGCGTGACACCGTGTGGCGCAACGACTCCGGCGTCACCGCGGGCACGGTCACGCCGAGGCCGAGCGCGGTGACCCGGGCGGCGTCGCGGTGCTCCGCCGGGGTGCGCGGTGCGAGCACCACCGGCGTCGCGTGCCGCATGGCCGCCGCGATGCCCGGCAGGCCGCCGTCGGTGAGCAGCACGTCGGCGTGTTCGAGCGGGGCGAAACCGGGTGGCGCGGTGGTGAGGTGCGCCGGCAGGTCCGCCGGTGGGGTGTCGGTCAGCAGCAGCACCTGCCACTGCGGCCCGAACGCGGCCGCGAGCACCGCCGCGTCGACCCCGTCGTGGGCCACCGCCAGCACCGGGCGCGGGTCGGCCGGCGTCCACTCGGGGAACACCGTGCCCCGGCCGGCCGGGTGCACGTACACGTAGTTCACGCCGTCCTCGCCGAAGCCGAAGGAGCCCCAGGGCTCGGCGGCCAGTTCGGTGTGCGCGACCACGACCCGCGCGCCCCACTCACCGGCGAGCTCGACCGCCGCGTCGTGCGTGCGCGGGTCGGCGACGACCAGGTCGACCGGCCCCCGCGCGCGGAACGCCGGGAGCCGGGTCAGCGCCCGCTCGTCGCGGCCGTAGCGCAGCAGCACGACACCCGAGGCGGCGTCCTCCTCGGCGAACGGGTCGCTGGTGGCGAACGTCACCGTGTGCCCGCGCCGGCCGAGCTCCTCGGCGACCGCGAGCGTCAGGTACAGGTGGTCGGGGTCGGGACGGCTGAGAAACAGCACGTGCCGGGACGATCCCATGTCGGCCTCCGTGAGACGGGTCACACTCCGACGCTAGGTTCGCGCGGTGGTACCCGCCTCGAGTCCGGGTCGAGACGCCTGGCCGTTCCGCCCCGGGTCCGCTACGTCATCGGCTGGCGGGCGGCGATCAGGGCGAGCTTCTCGATCGCCGCGTCGAACGTGCCCTCCTCGTGCGCGGTCACCAGCAGTTCGGCCAGGTCACGCAGCTTGGTGTTGCTGTTCTGCGAGGCCCGGCGCAGCGTGTCGAAGGCCTTGGCCGAGTCGTAGTCGAAGTGGCGCATCAGCAGGCCCTGGGCCCGTCCCACCAGCGACCGCGTGCGCAGCGCCGTCCGCAGCTGGCCGATCAGCTCGTGGCTGTCGTGGTACAGGGTCGCGTTGTCGAAGACCACGCCCGCGTGCAGGGTGAGCAGCAACACGATGTCGTAGCCGATCTCGCCGAACTGCTCGGGAACGCGCGAGAACAGGGTCAGCACGGCGGTCTCCCGACCGCTGGTGGCCAGCGGCAGCGCCAGACAGGCCTGATAGCCGGCGTTGACCAGCTTCGCCGAGAACACCGGCCAGCGCTGGTCGGCGCCCGTGTCCTCGAGCCGGCGTGGCTCGACGAACGTCAACGCCTCGATGATCGGACCCGGCACGATCGGGTCCAGGTCCAGGTCGGCGCCCGCCACCGTCTCCACGCCCTCCGGGGAGCGGACGGTGATCGTGGCCGCGTCGCAGCCGGGAATGGTGCGCACGATCCGGGCCACGAACCGGTCGAGGGTGGCCCCGAAGTCGTCGGCCTCGACCAGGCGGGTGACCTCCGCGAGCTCCCGCGCCACGGTGAGGATGTCGTCTGCCATTTCAGGGAGTCTGCTTCGTGGGCTAAGGTTGTGGCAACTCCCGTCACGGTTACGCAGTCAGCCGTGTGTCCTCTTGAAGCCATCGGAGGTCCACATGGCCGAAACGTTCCCCCTCCTCCGGCACGATCCCCGGTCCAGGACGCGCCGCCGCCAACGCCTCACCTCGCCGGACACCCGGCTCGATCTCCGTACGTCCACCGTGGACACCGGCGTCGTGCTGGTCTCGGCCGTCGGCGAGGTCGACCTCGCCAACCGGCACGCGCTCGCCGAGGCACTGGCCGCGGCCACCGCCGAATCCGAGCCGCGGCTGCTGGTCTGCGACCTGTCACGGGTGAGTTTCCTCGCCTGCTCCGGGGTTTCCGTGCTCCTCGATGCCAGTACCGAGGTGCACGGGCGCGGCGCGCTGCTGCGCGTGGTCGCCACCGAGCCGACCGTGCTGCGGGTGCTCGACGTCACCGGGCAGCGCGAGGCACTCAATGTGCGGCCGAACCTGGCCGAGGCGCTCGCCGGGTTCGTCGGCCCGCCGGAGCGACCGGACACCGCGCCGACCCTGGCCCACCTGCGCACCGCGCTGGACGCGGCGGTCGAGCAGTCCAGCGCGCTGGCCGAGCTGTGCGGGCGGCTCGTCGAGCAGGTGGCCGCGGTGGACGCCGACCGGCTCGTCGACGACCGGGGCGAGCACTGGAAGCCCGGCGACGCGCTCACCGACATGGCCGAGGACCTGCGCGTGCTGCAGAACCACCTGGTCACCGCGGCGCTGCTGGCCGCCCCGACGGTCGAGGACCTCGGCCACCTGCGGGACGCGGAACCTTCCCGCTGAGCGGGCGTCCCATCCCGGGTAAGTGCCTTCCGCCCCGATCGGTGGCAGGGTGGGGACCAACCCGAACGACGACCCTGGGAGGACGCGGGAATGGCACGTGCCGTGGAACGGATCCGGGAGCGCGGCGAGCAGGCGCGGGAGAAGGAGATCGTCGAGGTGCTCGTCGACGCGTTCGACGAGCTGATGCGGGCCAACCCCGTGGCGTTCCGGCGCAAGTTCCGCAAGATGGCCGCGGAGCCGTTCGCGTTCTACCGGGGCACCGCGTGCCTGTTCTACGCCGACATGGTCCACGAGGACGACCCGTGGGCCGACGAGCGTACCAGCCGGGTGTGGATCCAGGGCGACCTGCACGCCGAGAACTTCGGCACCTACATGGACTCCTCCGGCACGCTGGTGTTCGACGTCAACGACTTCGACGAGGCCTACCTCGGCTGCTTCACCTGGGACATCAAGCGCCTCGCGGCGAGCGTGGCGCTGATGGCGTGGAGCAAGGCGATCTCCGACCGCGACATCACCGCGCTCATCGCCACCTTCGTGCGTGCCTACGTCCGCCAGGTGCGCACCTTCGTGGAGAAGCCGGGTGACGAGATGGTGCGGCTGCACCTCGGGTCGACCGAGGGCGTCATCCACGACGTGCTCCTGCGGGCACGGCTGCGTACCCGGATCGACCTGCTCGACTCGATGACCACGGTGGCCGAGTACGAGCGGCGCTTCACCCGCGGCATCGGCGTGCGCGAGCTCGGCGACGACGAACGGGACCGCGCCCTGCGCGCCTTCGAGTCCTACCTGGACACCATTCCCCAGGGCAAGCGGTTCGGGCGCAGCACCTACCACGTCAAGGACATCGTCGGCCGGTCCGGGTTCGGCATCGGGTCGGCCGGGCTGCCCGCGTACAACGTGCTGGTCGAGGGCAACACGCAGGCGCTGGAGAACGACGTGGTGCTGTCGATGAAGCAGGGCAACGTGCCGGCGCCGAGCCGGATCGTCGACGAGCGGCGGATCCGCGACTACTTCGCCCACGAGGGCCACCGGACCGCCGTGTCGCAGCGCGCGCTGCAGGCGCACGCCGACCCGTGGCTCGGGCACACCGAGATGGGCGGCGTCGGCTTCGTGGTCGCCGAGCTCTCGCCGTACACCAGCGACCTGGACTGGTCCGAGCTCACCGAGCCGACCGACATGGACCCGGTGCTCGACTACCTCGGCGCGGCGACGGCGAAGACCCACTGCGTGTCGGACTCCGACTCCGAGCAGTCGCTGGTGGACTTCCAGGTGGAGGAGGCGATCGCCGCGGTGATCGACGACGAGGACCGGCTGGTCGAGGCGGTGACCTCGTTCGCTATGGCCTACGCCGTGCAGACCCGCCACGACCACCGGCTGTTCGTCGACGCCTTCCGCGGCGGCCAGATCCCCGGCATCAGCTCCGCCGACCCGGTCTGACCTGCGCGGATCGCCGGAACCCGGTGCCGGTGATCACCTAGCGTATCCTCGTCGTCACGCGTTCGTTGAACGAAACGTGCGTTTCGCAACTTTCCCCTACGGGTACGGTACCGTCATGCCCCGCTGCCGGTGGGTCGCGCCGTGAACGGCCGGCTGAACCCGATGCTCGCGACCATCACCAACCGGCGGTTCTCCGACGAGAACTGGGTCTTCGAGCGCAAGCTGGACGGCGTCCGCGCACTGTCCATTCGGGACGGCTGGCGCCCGCAGCTCTGGTCGCGCAACCAGAAGCGCGTCGACGGCGGCTTCCCGGAGCTGGTCGAGGCGCTCGCCGGGCTCGGCGGCCAGCGGTTCGTCGCGGACGGGGAGATCGTCGCGTTCGACGGCCGGGACAGCGTCGCCGCGCTGGAGCCCCGCCGGCCGGGCACGCGGGTCTACTACTACCTGTTCGACCTGCTCTCCCTCGACGGGCAGGACCTGTGCGGGCGACCGCTGCGCGAGCGCAAGCGGCTGCTGCGCTCGGCCTTCCACTTCCGCGACCCGCTGCGCTACTGCGAGCACCGCGACCGCGACGGCGAGGCCTACTACCGGCACGCCTGCGCGCAGGGCTGGGAGGGCCTGATAGCCAAGCGCGCCGACTCGCCCTACCGCGGCGGGCAGTCCGCCGACTGGCTGAAGTTCAAGTGCGTGCGCGACCAGGAGTTCGTGGTCGGCGGCTTCACCGACCCGCAGGGCTCGCGCGCCGGATTCGGCGCCCTGCTGATCGGCTACCACGAGAACGGGCGGCTGCGCTACGCCGGCAAGGTCGGCACCGGCTACGACCACGCCACCCTGCGCGAGCTGCGCGCCCGGATGGACACGATGGTGCAGGCGGAGTGCCCGTTCTCCGACGAGGTGCTCGAGCCGACCGCGCACTGGGTCCGCCCGGAGCTGGTGGTGCAGGTGGGGTTCAGCGAGTGGACGCGGGTCGGGCGGTTGCGCCACCCGCGCTTCGGCGGCCTGCGCACCGACAAGCCGGCGGTCGAGGTGATCCGCGAATCGTGGTAGCCGGGGCGGATTCCGGGTACTCCCGCCGTCGAGGTGATGCACGTGCGTGAGTTCGACAAGGAAGGCCCCCGTGCCGACGGGCCGCCCGTGGTGTGGACCGGCCCGGACCTGGGGCCGGCGCTGGTCGTGATCGACCCGATGGGCACCGCCAAACACGCGGAGCTGCCCGCCACCTGGCACAAGCTGGCCGAGACCCACCAGATCGCCTGGTGCCGGCTGCCGGCGAGCCGCCGGTCGCTCGAGGACATCGAGGACGTGCTGGAGTCGCTCGCCGAGCGGCAGCCGCCGCGGGTCGCCGTGGTGGCCTCCGGGGAGGCGTGTCCGGCGGCCGTCGCCGTGGGCGAGCAGTTCGACGACCTGGTCGGTCAGGTGCTGCTCGTCGACCCCGGGCCGGAGACGCCCGACTCGACGCTGGCGACGGTCGTCGCCCGCAGCACCGAGCGGGGTGGGGACACCGATCCCGACCTGGACCGGGTCGCCGCTCCCCTGCCGCTCGGCCACCCGGATGTGGTCACCGGCGTGGCGACCGCACTCGCGAATGCCGACCAGGCGGCCGCCGACGGCGACTGACACGTCCTCTGTGGACGGACTTATCACGCGACTGCCCTTGTCGCCCAATAGGCTTCCGCGCCGCCGCTCGACTTGAGAAGTAGCGGCGACGAGCCTACGGTGAATGTGCGCGGTTGAGCAGGCAGCCGTGCTCATGTCCGGGAGCCGTCTCAGCTCCCGTGGTGGCGGCGCACTGTGAAGCAGGCGTTCACCGCTACTCGTCAGCCAAACGAGAAGGGCGGTCGTCGTGCACAACTTCCCCTTGTGGACCGGCGGCGAAGCACAGACCCCCCGCCCCCGCGGGCCGGGTGACCTGGAGCTGTTCCCAGTCCACCTGCTCGACTTCGACATCGCCGTCGAACGACAACCGGATCAGCCGGTCATCGCCCACGTGACCGGCTCCATCGACCTGCTCACCGCGCCGGCACTGCGCGTCTGCGTCACCGACTGCATGGACCGCACCGGTGCCGAGGACACCGGGATGGTGCTGGACCTGAGCCGGGTCGACTTCATGGCCGCGGCCGGCGTGACCGTGCTGGCCGACACCGAGGACCGGGCCGGCCGGAAGAACCTGGCCTGGGCGCTGGTGGCCAACACGCGCCCGGTGATCCGCCCGCTCGACTTGCTCGGCCTGCGCGAACAGCTGCCGACCTACGAGTCGGTCCCCCACGCGGTCGACGCGGTCTCCGCGGTCGCTCACTGCTCGTAGCCGCTTCCCCCATTCGGATGAACCAGTGCTCCCGTAGGTTGTCGCGGTGATGAACCTCCGCTCGGTCTCGTCGGGCGGCCGCGTGCGGGGTTATCTTGTGGCGTGATGGCACATCCGGGTATCGACTCCGAAGACCTCCCGACGGCCCTGGCGAGCATGGCGCGCGACCTGCTGGCCCAGCCGACCGTGCAGGCGACCCTGGACCGCATCGTCGCGCACGCGGTGGAGCTCGTGGATGGCTGCGAGTCGGCCGGCATCCTCATCGTCCGCCGCGGCGAGGTCCAGGCCCTCGCCGCCACCGACGACCGCGCCCGCGCGTCCGACCTGCTCCAGGGCGAGGTGGGCGAGGGGCCTTGCCTGGACGCCACGCTGCGGGAGGAACAGGCCTTCCGCATCCCCGACATGGTGGCCGACGAGCGCTGGCCGAAGTACGGCCCCCGCGCCGTCGAGCTGGACATCGGCAGCGCGATGGGGTTCCTGCTGTTCACCGAGGACGAGAACCTGGGCGCGTTGAACATGTACTCGTCACGTCCGAACGCCTTCGGTGAGCGTACCGAGCACATCGGCTGGCTGCTGGCCTCCCACGCGGCGGTCGCGTTCGCCAGCGCGCGCACCGACGACCAGCTGCGCGCGGCCATCGCCACCCGGCAGGAGATCGGCGAGGCGGTCGGCATCCTCATGGAGCGGTACAAGGTCTCCGAGGAGCAGGCGTTCGACCTGCTGCGCAAGGAGTCCCAGAACCACAACGTGAAGCTGCGCGACGTGGCCCGCGTGGTCACCGAGACCGGCGGGGTAACTCGTTAGAGCCCGCTCCGCCGCGGGTACCCGGGAGGCATGGAACGACCGAACCCCGTGCAGTGGGTGCGTTACGCTTTCGGCGGGCGGCTCCCGGACCGGTACCGGGACTGGGTGCTGCACGACACGACCTCCGAGCACTGGCTGTGGCGGTTCGCCGTGCGGGTGCTCGTGGAAACCCTGCCGTGGCTGGTGCTGGGGTTCCTGGTGCTGGTGCTGTTCACGCCGGTGCCGGTCGGGTTCGTGCTGGCCGCACTCGCGCTCGCGCTGGTGACCAGCCTGTTCTTCACGGTAACCAGCGCCGACGAGCTGACCGAGGCCCGGCTGGTGAAGCACGGGTTCCGCGCGGGCACCGGGAAACGGATCCGCAAGGAACGCCGGTAGTGCGTCAGGGACGGACCTTCGTGCGCCAGAAGTCGAAGAACTCCTCCTGGCGCGGGCCGATCTGCGCCACGTAGACCTCGTCGAAGCCCGCGTCCTCATAGGACTTGACTGTCCGCTGGTAGGCCTCCACGTCCGGGCCGCAGGGCAGCGTGCCGGCCATCATGTCCCGGGTGACCAGCTGTGAGGCCTGCTCGAAGTGGCTCGGCTGCGGGAGCACCTGGGCCAGCTCGCCCGGCAGCTGGGTGTTCGGCCAGATCCGGTGCGCGGTGTCCAGGCCCTCGTCCTCGGTCCGCGCGTAGCTGACCTTGAACCCGCCCTGAGCGGGCTTGTCGCCGCCGCCCTCCTCGCGGAACATCCGCACCAGCTCGGCCGAGGGCATGGTCGCGACGTAGCCGTCGCCGATGCGGGCCGCGAGCTTCGTCGCCTTGGGGCCGAAGCCGGAGACGTAGATCGGCACCGGGTTCTCCGGGACGGTGTAGAGCCGGGCGCCCTCCACGGTGTAGTGCTTGCCGCGGTGGTTGACCACGCCGCCGCCATGCAGCGCGCGGATGACCTCGATCGACTCCTCCAGCATCTCCAGCCGGACGTTCGCCGACGGCCACGGGTCGCCGAAGATGTGCTCGTTCAGCGCCTCGCCGGAGCCGACGCCCAGTACGAACCGGCCGTCGAGCTGCACCGCGGCCGTGGCCGCCGCCTGCGCGATCACCGCCGGGTGAATGCGGACGGTCGGGCAGGTCACCGCGGTGGTGACCGGCAGGTCGACGGCCTCGGAGATGGCGCCGATGACCGACCAGACGAACGGGCTCTGGCCCTGCTCGGAGTTCCACGGGTGGTAGTGGTCGGAGATCCACAACCGTTCGAAGCCGGCGTCGGCGGCCATCCGCGCCTGCCGCACCAGGTCACGCGGGCCGAACTCCTCGCAGGACAGGAAGTATCCGAAGCTGGGCATGAGCCGCGAGTACCCGGCCGGGTGCGGGCCAATCCCCCGAACCCGGCGTGTCAGCCCCGGCCCGTGCGGGTAGCCGGTGCGGGTACCCGATTCGAACAAGGAGTGCTCACGATGACCACCATCGAGAAGTCGGTCGACGTCTCGACCCCGGTAAGCACCGCGTACAACCAGTGGACGCAGTTCGAGTCGTTCCCCAACTTCATGGAGGGGGTCGACCGGATCACCCAGGAGACGCCGACCCGCACGCACTGGCAGACCAGCATCGGCGGCGTGGCCCGCGAGTTCGACGCCGAGATCACCGAGCAGCACCCGGACGAGCGGGTCGCCTGGCGCACGGTGGACGGGCCGCCGCACTCCGGGGTCGTCACCTTCCACCGGATCGACGACCGGACCACCCGGGTGCACCTGCAGATGGAGTACTCGCCGGAGTCGTTCACCGAGAAGGCCGGCGCCGCGCTGGGCGTGGTCTCCAACCGCGTGCAGGGCGACCTCAAGCGCTTCAAGGAGTACATCGAAGGACGCGGCCAGGAGACCGGCGAGTGGCGCGGCGACGTGGCCCGTTCGCCGCAGCAGGGCGAGCACACCGGGACCCGCGACATCGGCGGCAACTCCGGCCGCAGCATCCCGCCGGGCGGCGTGCGCTAACCCGTGTCCTCGGTGACCGCGTGTGCGGCGCCGACCGGCTTGGACTCCGGTGACCCGCGCTGTCGCAAGTAGACACTCAGTACGGCCATGGAGCCGATGGCGAGGAACTCGGACTGCCAGTTCTGCAGCGTCCGATTCCAGAAGTCGGCACTGCCGAGGTACTGCGGCCAGGTCAGCGGATCGGTCAGCTGGGCGAGTTGGCCGGCGTTGTAGGCCGACAGCCCGGCGATCGACTGGGCGAGCCAGGACAGCAGGAACAACCCGCCCATGGTGAACCCGAGCGAGCGGGAGAACAGGGCGGTGCGCCAGCCACCGGCGCGGACCCACTTCGGTGAGTCCGCGGTGGCGTACCGCCCCACCTGCTGCTGCTCGTCGGTCTCGGTGCCGATGGTGTCCGGGGTCTTGGACTCCGGCGAGCCGCGCTGGATGAACCAGACGGTGGCGAAGATGTAGAGGAAGAACTGCAGGTACTCCGACTGCCAGTTCTCCGCGACGTCGACGGCGAACTCCGAGGTGGTCAGGAAGGCCCAGAACGAGACCTCCTGGCCGCCCTCGACGACCTGCCGGTTGTTGAAGTGGGCCTGCCCGGCCACGGCCTGGCCCACCAGCGTGCCGAGGAACAGCAGCCCGAACACGATGCTGAGCCCGTTGTCCCGGAGAAAGCGCTTCATACCCCTCCCCCTACATCGCCAGCAGACCGACGACGATGAAGTACGCCAGACCGGCGACGATCACACCCAGGTACAGCACGAAGATCGTGCGACGCATGGCTCCCCCGTCAGCCGCTCAGCAGGCAGTCGTAGGTCTCGTCCTCCCCGCGCAGGCACCCGGCCGCCGCGACCCGCCACCCGTCGTGGGTCTCGACCAGGAACAGCGTGTCGGTCTCGCCGCGGGCCTGGGCGCGGTCGCCCCAGACCTCGACCTCGTCGACCGTGCCGCCCGCGGGCAGGTCCAGCGAGCCGAGCGTGTCCGCACAGGGCTCGCCCTCGCCGAACTCGAACTCCTCGCGGGTCTTCGGCGCGATCAGCGCACACGCGGCGGCTGCGTCACCGGCCTCGACGGCGGCCAGGAACTCGTCGGCCACGTCCGACGACGTCGCCACCCGCTCCTCGGCAGCACAGCCGACACACCCCAGCATGAGGATCGCCGCGGCGCACACCCGGTAGATCATCACCGGCCAAGCCTCCGCCCACCCCCAGCGGCTGTCAAATCGGCGA
>DATABL010000215.1:0-6393 GCA_036259595.1 Actinophytocola sp. | reverse complement strand
GGTGCGGCACATCGAGTCGACGCCGACCAGGGTGGCGTTCGCGGTCGCGGTGTTCGTGCTGCTGGTCGCGCTGGGGGAGACGCTCGGGGTGTGGTTCGGGCGCAGCATCCGGCAGCGGATCTCCTCGCCGAAGCTGGCCGGGGTGGACAACGCGCTGGGCGCGGTCGTGCAGGGCGCGGTGGTGTTCGTGGTGGCTTGGCTGATCGCTCTCCCGCTGGTCACGGTCGGCGGGCTCCCGGGCCTGGCGTCGGCGATCCGCGGCTCGACCGTGCTCGGCGGCGTGAACAACGTGATGCCCTCGGCCGCCCAGAACCTGCCCGACGAGCTGCGCAAGCTCCTCGACGTCTCGGGCTTCCCGGCGGCGGTCGACCCGTTCGACCGGACGCCGAGCAAGGACGTCGCGCCGCCGGACCCGGCGCTGCAGAACAGCGCGGTCGTGCAGCGGGTGCGGCCGAGCGTGCTCAAGATCCACGCGAAGGCGCCGTCGTGCTCGCGGGCGCTGGAGGGCACCGGGTTCGTGATCTCGCCGGAGCGGATGATGACCAACGCGCACGTGGTCGCCGGCACCAGCGAGGTGAGCGTGGAGACCAACGAGGGCCCGCTGGACGCGCGGGTCGTGCACTACGACCCGAGCACCGACGTCGCGATCCTGGCGGTGCCGGGGCTGTCGGCGAGTGCGCTGCCGTTCGCGGACGAGCCGGCGCAGTCGGGTCAGGACGGGATCGTGCTCGGCTACCCGCTGGACGGCCCGTACACGGCGTCGCCCGCGCGGGTGCGGGACCGGATCAACCTGACCGGGCCGGACATCTACGACTCGCGCACGGTGACCCGCGAGGTGTTCACGTTGCGGGCGCTGGTGCGCAGCGGCAACTCCGGCGGCCCGCTGGTCGACACCCAGGGCCGGGTGATCGGGGTGATCTTCGGTGCCGCGGTGGACAAGTCGGAGACCGGGTTCGCCCTGACCGCCGACGAGGTCGCCGACGAGGTGGAGGCCGCGCCCGGGCTGTCCCGATCGGTCGGAACCGGGTCCTGCGCGGCCTAACCGCGGGGGATGTCCCGGCCGGTCGGCCGGTACTCGATCAGCAGCACCCGGCCGTCCAGAGCGCGGTGGCCGACCAGCTCAAGGTCGGTCGAGACCGCGTCGGCGAAGAACGGCTCACGGCCGGCCGGGCCGACGAGCAGCGGGAACGTCATCAGCCGCAGGCGGTCCACCAGGCCGGCGGCGCAGAGCTGCCGGGTGACGGACAGGCTGCCGACGGTGCGGAGCGGGACGTCGCCGTCGCGCTTGAGGCGAGCGATCTCGGTGGTGAGGTCGCGGCCGACACGCGTGTTCGGCCAGGAGGCGGTCTCCAGCGTGGTGGAGAACACGATCTTGTCCAGCTCGGTGAGCCGGTGCCAGGAGGCGTCGCGCGCCTCCTCGGGCGGATCCGCGAGCAACTCGTAGGTGTGCCGGCCGAAGACGACCAGTTGGGGCTCGCCCAGCTGGTCGTCGATCCACTTCTCCAGTTCCGGCCCGTGGTAGCCGAAGTAGCCGGGTGAGACGGCGCTGCCGGCCCACCCGTCCACCGAGAGGAACACGTCGACGGTCAGGGTCTGTGTCATAAAATTCAGTCTTTACATAAAACTAGATTTTGTCAACGGGGCAGGTGGCACCTCGCTCGGGGAGGTCCAGGTCGACCAGGTAGCGGGTGGCGACCGCGCCGGTGCACGGCGTGCGGTTGATGACGCCGTGGCCCCAGCCCTCGTAGGTGAGCAGGCGGGCGTGGTCGATCTGGCGGGTGACGTTGCGCGCCCACGCGATCGGCGTCGCCGGGTCGTGCGCGGAGTTGAGCACCAGCACCCGCGGGTGGTCGATGTCCAGGCGGTGCTGCGGGTTGTTCGTCGCCGCCGGCCAGGCCGAGCACATCGTCACCGCGAGCCAGGCGGGGTGCGTGCGCAGGGTCGGCGCCGCCCGGTTCTGCCGCTCCCACAGCCGCAGCCACTGCCGCTCGGACCGGATCGGCATGTGGTGGTCGGTGCAGAACGCGGCGATCGGGAACGGCACCGCCTCCGCCCGCGCCGCCCGCGCGGTCGGCGTGCCGTCGTCGGCGAGTGAGCGCAGGAACGCCGCCGCCTCGGTCCAGCGGGGGCCGTAGAAGAAGTCCATCGTCCGGTCGACCAGCTCCATCGGGCGCACCGGCTCGCCGGAGGCCGGGTCGACCAGCTGCCCGGCGACCGACCGCGCGTACAGCGTGTCGTAGACCTCGGCCACGTCCCGGCCGTGCAGTGCGCACTCCTCGGCGCGGTCGCACCAGGAGGCGAACTCGCGGAACGAGTCCTCGCCGGTCTCCGCCTGCGTCCGCAGGAACCGTGCCGGCGACAGGCTGTGGTCGAACACGCTGTCCAGCACCAGCGCCCGCACCCGGTGCGGGTACAGCTCGGCGTACATCGCCCCGGCCAGCGTCCCGTACGACCGCCCGTACAGCGACAGCCGGCGCTCCCCGAGCGCCGCCCGGATCGCGTCGACGTCCCGGGCGACGCTGACGCTGTCCACGTGGTCGAGCAGCGGGCCGGTGTGCTCGCGGCAGCTCTCGCCGAGCGCGCGGACGTGGTCCCGCAGTCCGGCGAGCGTGGCGCCGGCCTCGGGGTTGGCGTCGGGCAGGGTCGCGACGAGGTCGGCGTCGCACCGCACCGGGGCGCTCCGGTTGGTGCCGCGCGGGTCGAAGCTGACCACGTCGAACCGGGAGCCGATCTCGGCCGGCAGCGGGTTCCGGTCGATCAACCGGTCCACACCCGAGTCGCCGGTGCCCGGCAGGTAGAACAGCGTGCCGATCGGGTCCTCGGCGGCACGGCGGGCGACGGCGACCTCGATCGTGCCGGTGCGCGGGCGGGACCAGTCGATCGGCACGGTCACCGTCGCGCACTCGACCTCGGCGTTGTCCTCGCACGGCGCCCAGACGAGGTCCGTTGTGGCGGCGGCGGTGGTGGCGCCGGCGAGCGTGGCGCCCATCGCGACCGCGGCGAGCAGTGTCGTGGTGCGGAGCAGTCTCATTGGTCGAATGTTGCTCGGTGCCGGCCGCCGCGGGCTCCGGGAAGTCCCCCAGCCGGCCCGGATTCACGACCCGGAGAGGAACTCCGTGAGCACCCGGTTGCTGATCGCCGACGCCTCCTGGTGCGGGAAGTGCCCGACGCCGTCCAGCAGCCGGGTCCGCACCGGGCCGTGCGCCCACGCCGCCGACGCGCGCACGGTCCCCGGCAGGACGCACGGGTCGGCCGCGCCCGCGAGCTGCAGCACCGGCGCGGTGATCTCCCGCTGCATGACCTCGCCGAACCGCCTGCCCTCGCCGCGCAGCTGCGCACGCACCGCCCAGCGGTAGTACTCCAGCGCGCTGTGCGCCGCGCCGCGCACCAGCATGGCCTGCCGGTGCCGTTCCACCACGTCGTCGAATCCCGGTTGGACAGTCCACTCGGGACTCGACCAGCGGCGCAGGAGCGTCTCCACGGTGGCCGCGCCGTCGCGGGTCAGCCAGCGCTCCGGGACGAGCGGGACCTGCGCGCGGAACAGGTGGCCGAGCGCGCGGGCCTGGTTGTCGGGCTTGCGCCGCAACGCGGTCCGGCGGATCTCCCGGCGCAGCGCCAGCGGGTGCGCGGCCGACACGGCGCTGACCGAGCGCACCAGCCGGGGGTGCATCGCGGCGACCGTCCACGCGAGCGCGCCGCCCCAGCCGTGCCCGACGAGGTGTGCCCGGGGCTCACCCAGTGCCTTGACCAGCCCGCCGACGTCGCCGGCGAGGGTCCACGCGTCGTAGCCGCGCGGCGGTTTGTCCGAGTCGCCGTAGCCGCGCAGGTCCACCGCGACCGCGCGGAAACCGGCGCCGGACAGCGCGGTGAGCTGGTGGCGCCAGGTCCACCAGAACTCGGCGAACCCGTGCAGAAGCAGCACCAGCGGGCCCTCGCCGGTCTCGGTGACGTGCAGCCGGATGCCGTTCGCGTGCACGTCCCGGTGCTGCCAGGGCCCGTCGATCCGGACGGTCGACGGGTCGGGCCGGGAGCGCACGGCGGCGGTGCTCAGCGCCGGGCCCGATCAGACACGGCGAGCCGCGTCACCGGGCACCGGTGCGAGCTCGTCGCCGTTGTCGCCGCGGTGGCGCAGGACGGCGGCGTTGCCCTTCATCGTCTCGATGGTGCGCTTCGGCGCGCGGATCGCCCGGACCTTGCGGTATCCCAGGTACCCGGCGAGGCCGGCGACCCCCAGCATCGCGCCGAACACGATGAGGAACGCCGCCCAGCGCGGCAGCCAGGTGTCCAGCAACTCGGCGGCGAAGAAGAAGAGGAAGAACGAGCTGTAGAGCAGGATGACCAGGGCGAGGATGAACCAGACGCTGCCCTTGAGCCCCTTCCTGAGCTCGCCCGCGACCTCGGACTTGGCCAGCTCGACCTCGGCCCTGACCAGCGTGGACAGGTGCGAGGTCGCGTCCTTGACCAAGTTCCCGATCGACTGGTCGCCCACGCCGCTGGTCTCGTCCGCCAGCGGGATGGACGGGACCCGCGGCAGGCCGTCTGAGTTCTCGCGCGCACTGGTCACCGCGTCATCGTGCCATGTTCGGATCACCGAGGCTGGCCGGGCGCGCCGTTCACTCCTCGTGAGCCCGCCGCGCCGCCACAGCAGGCCTGCGGCGACCATCGCGGCGACCATCGACGCGACGAGCACCGGGCCCTTGGCGACCGTCACGTCCTCGCCGTCGAGCGCGAGCTCGGCGATCAGCAGGCTGACGGTGAACCCGACCCCGCCGAGCATGGCGACGAAGAAGAACAGTGCGAGCAGCCCGTCCTTGGCCCAGTCGCCGACGGTCAGGTCGAGGTGCAGCGCGACCGGCCCGGCCGAGGCATCGCGCACCGCCTGGTAGGCGTCGGCCCACGGCCCGTTTGCCGCGACCAGCGACCGTCGCGGCGGCCAGGAGGACGATGCCGCCTCGCCGACGGCCGGAAGCCGTCGTGTCACAGGTGTCCTTTCGGCCGCGCAGGATCATCGTGCTGCCGACCAGACTTCCCGGCCCTCCGGAACCCGGCCTACCTGGTGTTCATGGCCTCCAGCGCCTCAGCGCCGTGCCGCAGGAACTCGCGCAGCGCCTCCCGCCCGAGGACGAACTCGAAGACGTCCTGGCCGAACCCGCAGACGAACTCGGTCTCGGTGCCGAGCACGCGGTGGCTGACCGGGCAGTCGTCGTCGATCCGGACCCAGGCGCCGACCACCGGCTTCGAGTGGCTGGTTTCGTGACGTTGTGATTCCATTCGCTCACTCTATGAAATTTACGTAAGCAAGACTTCGTCTTACATGTGCGGAAAGGACCCTGGGGACATGGCTGGACGACGCAAACCGCCGCAGGCGAGAGATCGGGCACTGGGTGCTCAGCTCAAGTCGATCCGCGAGCAGCAGACCGACTTCTCCCTGGAGGCGGCGGCGGAGCTGCTGCAGTGGTCCTCGGCGACGATGAGCCGGACCGAGAACGGCAAGCGCCACATTACCGCCGAGGAGGTCGCCAGCATCCTCACCGTCTACAGAGTCCCAATCGACCAGCGCGACTCACTGGTTCGTCAGGCCAAGGCGATCGACGAGCCCGGCTGGTGGTCGCGCCCACTGCCGGGCGTCCCGGAAGAACTCGGCGCGCTGGCCAGTTACGAGGCCGGCGCGAACGTGATCACCGACTGGTCGATCAACATGATCCCCGGTCTGTTGCAGATCTACGAGTACACGATGGCGTACGCCTTCGAAGATGGTGCGACAAAAGAAGACAGCGAGATGATCTGGATGGCGAGGTTGCGCCGGCAGCAGGTCGTACCCAGGGTCGACTACACGGCCTACATCGGAGAAGCCGCGCTCCGAACTCCGTTCGGCGGCCGGGCGTTCGTCAACCAACTCAAGCACCTTGTCGACGCCACCCACAGAGGGATCGGGATTCGTGTGGTGTCCGAGCACCGCCCTATTGCGTCCTTGCTGCACTCCTGGATGTTGCTTGAGTTCCCGGCCTCGCCCCCAATCGCACACGTCGAACTGTTGCGGGGCGGGGTATTCATGCATGAACCCGAAGTGACACGGTTCGCCGAAGATCGGGACGCGCTCCGGAAGATCGCTCTTTCCACGGCGGAAAGCCGGGATATGCTGAGGAAACTCATTGAGCAACGAGAGGGCAGGCGATGACGGTCAGGTGGCGCAAGGCGTCCAGGTCGGGCACACAGACCAACTGCGTGGAGTTAGCCAACACGGGCGCCGTGCGAGACAGCAAGAACCCGGCCGGCCCGACGGTGGTCGCGGAGCTGCGTCCGCTGCTTGCCGCCGTGAAGACCGGCCGCCTCACCCGCTGACCAAAAGCCCTGAACGGCGCTCGTGGGGCATTGGTGTCCCACGAGCGCCGT
>DATABL010000214.1:0-2479 GCA_036259595.1 Actinophytocola sp. | reverse complement strand
AGTGCGGCCCGATTGTTTGGTCGGTCACTCGATTGGTGAACTCGCCGCCGCGCACGTGGCGGGGATCTGGTCGCTACAGGACGCGGCTCGGCTGGTGGCCGCCCGTGGTCGGCTCATGCAAGCCCTCCCCCCAGGCGGGGCGATGGTCGCGGTCCAGGCCACCGAGGACGAGGTCACCCCGTTGCTGTCCGAGCGGGTCGGTGTGGCGGCGGTGAACGGACCACAGTCAGTCGTGGTCTCCGGGGACGAGACCGCCGTACTCGCCGTCGCCGACGAACTCGCCGACCGGGGCCGCCGGACCAAACAACTCACCGTGTCCCACGCGTTCCACTCCCCACTCATGGAACCCATGCTCGACCAGTTCCGCACCATCGCCGAAACCATCACTTATCACGAGCCCAATCTGCCGATCATCTCCACCGTCACCACCGACGCCGACCTCCAACACCCCGACTACTGGGTCGACCAAGTCCGCCAACCGGTCCGCTTCACCCACGCCCTCCACACCACCAACGCCACCACATTCCTGGAAATCGGGCCCGACGCGGTACTCACCGCCATGGGACAACAGACCGCCGAGGCGGAGTTCGTGCCGGCGGTGCGCAAGGACCGGGACGAGGCGCGGACCCTGGTCGAGGCCGTCGGCGCCCTGATCGCCGCCGGGGCCACTGTGGACACCGGGACGTTGTTCGCCGGTGCCGAGCTCGTGGAGCTGCCGACGTACGCCTTCCAGCGCCGCGCGTACTGGCTGCGCGGGCAGGCCGCCGGCGATGTCGGGGCGGTGGGTCTCACCCCGACCGGTCATCCGCTGCTCGGCGCCCTGCTCGGGGTCGCCGACGCCGACCGGTTGGTGCTGACCGGCCGCCTGTCCCCGGGTGCCCACCCGTGGCTCGCCGACCACGCGGTGCTCGACACGGTGCTGCTGCCGGGCACCGCGTTCGTGGAGCTGGCCGCCCGGGCCGCCGAGCACACGGGGCACTCGGTGATCGAGGAGCTGACGTTGCGGGCGCCCCTGGCGCTGACCGCGGAGCACGCGGTGGACCTGCAGGTGTGGACCGGGCCGCCGGACGAGCACGACCGGCGCTCGGTGGAGGTGTACTCACGGGCCGCGGACGGTGACGAGTGGACCTGTCACGCCGCCGGGGTGCTGGCGGCCGAGCCGGTCGCGACGCCCGTGCCGGCTGATGCGGAGTGGCCACCGGCCGGCGCGGAGCCGGTGACGGTGGGCGACTTCTACGACTGGCTGTTGGCGCGCGGGTTCTGCTACGGCCCGGCGTTCCAGGGCGTGCAGGAGGTGTGGCGGCGCGGCGAGGAGCTGTTCGCGCGGGTCTCGTTGCGCGAGGAGGAGCAGGCGGGCGCGGCCCGGTTCGGGGTGCACCCGGCGCTGCTGGACGCGGCGATGCACGCGATGGTGCTGCACCTGGACGCCGGGGGCGCCGAGCCGGGGCAGGCGTGGCTGCCGTTCTCCTGGCGCGGGGTGCGGCTGCACAGCCGGGGCGCCGCGGCGCTGCGGGTGCGGCTCGTGCCGGACGGCGCGAGCGCGGTCCGGGTCATCGCCTCGGACGAGGCGGGGAACCCGGTGCTCGTGGCCGACTCGGTCGCGGTGCGGCCGGTGTCGACGACCCAGCTGGGCGGTGCCGACACCGGACCGGCGGCGGCGCTGTACACGACGGACTGGGTGCCGGCGCCCGCCTCGGGTGCGGAGTCTCCACAGTGGACGGAGCTGCGGGTCGAGCCCGGCAACGACCCCGAAGCGGTCCGCACGGCCACCCAGAACGTGCTCGCGGCACTGCACGAGTGGCTTGCCGACGACCGACCCGAACAACTGGTCGTGGTGACGCGCGGCGCGGTGTCCGGCACGGACCTCGCCGGCGCCGCCGTGTGGGGCCTGGTCCGATCAGCCCAAACCGAACACCCCGACCGGTTCGTCCTCATCGACACCGACGAACCCGATCCAGCACTCGACACCGCGGTCGCGACCAGCGAACCCCAACTCGCCCTCCACAACAACACGATCACCGTCCCCCGCCTCACCAAGACCACCCCAACCGGCGACGGTCGCCTGTTCGACCCCGACGGCACCGTCCTGATCACCGGCGGCACCGGCACCCTCAGCGCCGCCCTCGCCCGCCACCTGGTGACCAACCACAACGCCCGCCACCTCGTCCTCACCTCACGACGCGGACCAGCCGCCCCCGGCGCCGACACCCTGCACGATGAGCTGACCACGCTGGGCGCCCACGTCGACATCGTCGCCTGCGACGCCACCGACCGAGACGCCCTCGCCGACCTGCTCACCGGAATCCCCCGACTCACCGGCGTGATCCACGCCGCCGGAGTGCTCGACGACAGCACCATCGACACCCTCACCCCCGAGCAACTCGACACCGTCCTACGACCCAAGGTCGACGCCGCGTGGAACCTGCACGAACTGACCGGCGACCTCGACCTGTTCGTGCTGTTCTCCTCCGTCGCGAGC
>DATABL010000213.1:0-25274 GCA_036259595.1 Actinophytocola sp. | reverse complement strand
ACGCCGGGAGAACAGTCCCGCCACACGGGCCAGGACACCGGGTTTGTTCTCGACCAGAACCGACAGGGTGTGGGTGCTCATCGCGTATCAGTCCTCGTCGAACAGCGGGCGGATGCCGCGCGCGGCCATGATCTCGTCGTTGCCGGTGCCCGCGGCGACCATCGGCCACACCTGGGCGTCCTTGCCCACCACGAAGTCGATCACGACCGGCCGGTCGTTGATCTCCATCGCCCGCTGAACCACCGTGTCGACGTCCTCTTTGGACTCACAGCGTAGCCCGGCGCAGCCGAGCGCCTCGGCCAGCAGCGTGAAGTCCGGGATCCGGTGCTTGTGCGTGCCCAGGTCGGTCTGCGAGTAGCGCTCCGAGTAGAACAGGTTCTGCCACTGCCGGACCATCCCCAGGTTGCCGTTGTTGATCACGGCGACCTTGATCGGCGCGCCCTCGATCGCGCAGGTGGCGAGCTCCTGGTTGGTCATCTGGAAGCAGCCGTCGCCGTCGATCGCCCACACCACCTTGTCCGGCTGGCCGAACTTGGCGCCCATCGCGGCCGGCACCGCGAAGCCCATGGTGCCCAGGCCCCCGGAGTTGATCCAGGTGGCCGGGTTCTCGTAGGAGATGAACTGCGCGGCCCACATCTGGTGCTGGCCGACCCCGGCGGTGTAGACCGCCTCCGGGCCGGCGATGGCGCCGATCCGCTCGATCACGTACTGCGGCGACAGCGCCCCGTCGCTCGGCCACTCGTAGCCGAGCGGGAACGTCTCCCGCAGCCGGTCGAGCTGCTGCCACCACGCGGTCAGGTCGGCCCGCGTGCCGCCGTTGCCGTGCTCGGCCCGCACCGCGGCGGTCAGCTCGGTGATGATCTCCTTGCAGTCGCCGACGATCGGCACGTCGGCTCGGCGGTTCTTGGAGATCTCGGCCGGGTCGATGTCGGCGTGCACGATCTGCGCGTCCGGCGCGAACGACGACAGCTGGCCGGTCACCCGGTCGTCGAACCGGGCGCCGAGCGCGACCAGCAGGTCGGCCTTCTGCATCGCGGCGACCGCGGCCACGGAGCCGTGCATCCCGGGCATGCCGAGGTGCTGGCGGTGCGAGTCGGGGAACGCGCCGCGGGCCATCAGCGTGGTGACCACGGGAATCCCGGTCAGCTCGGCCAGCGTCCGCAGCTCGGCGGAGGCCTCGGCCTTGAGCACGCCGCCGCCGACGTAGAACACCGGCCGGCGGGCGCCGGTGATCAGCTTCGCCGCCTCGCGGACCTGCTTGCCGTGCGGGCGGGTGGTCGGCTTGTACCCGGGCAGGCGCAGCTCCGGCGGCCAGGCGAAGGACGTGGCCTCCTGCAGCACGTCCTTCGGGATGTCGACCAGCACCGGGCCCGGCCGGCCGGTGGCGGCCAGGTGGAACGCCTCGGCGATGGTCTGCGGGATCTCGGCGGGGTCGGTGACCAGGAAGTTGTGCTTGGTGATCGGCAGCGTGATGCCGCAGATGTCGGCTTCCTGGAAGGCGTCGGTGCCGATCAGCGCCCGGCTCTGCTGGCCGGTGATCGCCACGACCGGGACGGAGTCCATGTTGGCGTCGGCGAGCGGCGTGACCAGGTTGGTCGCGCCCGGACCGGAGGTCGCCATGCACACCCCGACCTTGCCGGTGGCCTGCGCGTACCCGGTGGCGGCGTGGCCGGCGCCCTGCTCGTGGCGGACCAGGACGTGCCGGACCTTGGTCGAGTCGAGCAGCGGGTCGTAGGCGGGCAGGATCGTGCCGCCCGGAATGCCGAAGACCACCTCGACGCCTACCGCCTCGAGCGACCGGACGAGCGACTGGGCGCCGGTCACCCGAACGGGGGTCCCCGTCGGCGGCGCGGGCTTGGGTCGGGCTCCCTGGGACCGCACCGGCCCGGGAGTGGCGACCGGGGTCGGGCCCGGAGTGGGGCGCTGTGTCGCACTGGTCATCGGCTTCTGCCTCTGGGTGTGTAGTGGCTCGCGGATCAGGCTCTCACGCATGAAAAAACCCCCGCCGACCAGTGGTCGTACGAGGGTCGCGCGTTCGACGCAGCCTGAGCTTCCTCAGCGTCGAACGCGCTGGGGAAGTACGAGACCGGTCTGCTGGGGCACGCCAGCAGACGTTAGTGCGTTCGCAGTACAGCGTCAACTCCGTGGGATCCGAATCCCACTGGTTGGGCAGTGGCACAATCGACGGGGTGACCACCACGCAGCAGCAGAGGCCCTCCCGGCTCGTGTTCCGGACACCCGCGACCGCGGTGCTCGGCGCGTTGCTGCTCGCCGTGGCCGCGATCCCGTTCGCGTTCGCCGCGCCCTGGCTGTTCCTCGTCTTCCTGGTGCCGCTCGCCGCCATCGTGCTGGTGCTGCGCCTGCGCACCACCGCCGACGCGGACGGCCTGGTGGCGCGCACCACCTTCGGCCGCCACGAGCTGCCGTGGGGCGAGATCCGGGCGCTGCGCGTGTCCGAGCGGTCGTGGGTGCGCGCGGTGCTGACGAACGGGACGGAGCAGCCACTGCCCACGGTTCGCACGCGGCACCTGCCCGCTCTCGCCGTGATCAGCGGCGGCCGGCTGGACGATCCCACCGAGCCGCCCGCTGCCGCACCCGAGCCTGACTCCGAAGACGAACACTGAACTGACTGGAGGAGCCGTGCCAGAGCTCCGTTCCCGCATCACGACCCACGGCCGCAACGCCGCCGGCGCCCGCGCCCTGTGGCGTGCCACCGGCATGACCGACGGCGACTTCGGCAAGCCGATCGTGGCGATCGCCAACTCCTACACGCAGTTCGTGCCGGGCCACGTGCACCTGCGCGACCTCGGGGACATCGTCGCCGACGCGGTGAAGGAGGCCGGCGGCACCGCCAGGGAGTTCCACACGATCGCCGTGGACGACGGCATCGCGATGGGCCACGGCGGGATGCTCTACTCGCTGCCCAGCCGCGAGATCATCGCCGACAGCGTCGAGTACATGGTCAACGCGCACGCCGCGGACGCGCTGGTGTGCATCTCGAACTGCGACAAGATCACGCCGGGCATGCTCAACGCCGCGATGCGGCTGAACGTCCCGACGGTGTTCGTGTCGGGTGGTCCGATGGAGGCCGGCAAGGCCGTCGTGGTCGACGGCGTCGCGCACCCGTCCTCGGACCTGATCACCGCGATCGCCGCGTCGGCCAACGAGCGGGTCGACGAGCTGGGCCTGTCCGCGGTGGAGCAGTCGGCTTGCCCGACGTGCGGCTCGTGCTCGGGCATGTTCACCGCGAACTCGATGAACTGCCTGACCGAGGCGCTGGGCCTGGCCCTGCCCGGCAACGGCTCGACCCTGGCGACCCACGCCGCCCGCCGCGACCTGTTCACCCGCGCGGGCACGACGGTGATGGAGCTGGCGCGGCGCTACTACGGCTCGGACGACGAGTCCGTGCTGCCGCGCTCGGTGGCGACCAGGGAGGCGTTCGAGAACGCGATGGCCCTGGACATGGCGATGGGCGGCTCGACGAACACGGTGCTGCACATCCTCGCCGCCGCCCGCGAGGGCGAGGTGGACTTCACCCTGGCCGACATCGACGCGATCAGCCGGCGGGTGCCGTGCCTGTCGAAGGTGAGCCCGAACTCCGACTACCACATGGAGGACGTGCACCGGGCCGGCGGCATCCCCGCGATCCTGGGCGAGCTGTGGCGCGCGGGCGCGCTGAACGAGGACGTGCACACGATCCACAGCCCGACGCTGGCGGAGTGGTTGTCGCGGTGGGACATCCGCGCGGCGGACCCGTCCCCGGAGGCCGTCGAGCTGTACCACGCCGCGCCCGGCGGGGTCCGCACCACGAAGGCGTTCTCCACGGAGAACCGCTGGTCGTCCCTGGACACCGACGCTTCCGGGGGCTGCATCCGCGACAAGGAGCACGCCTACACCGTCGAGGGCGGCCTGGCCGTGCTGCGCGGCAACCTGGCCGAGAACGGCGCCGTGATCAAGGCGGCCGGGATCGACGAGGAGCTGTTCCACTTCGAGGGCCCGGCCAGGGTCGTGGAGAGCCAGGAACAGGCGGTGTCGGCGATCCTGGGCAAGGAGATCCAGCCCGGCGAGGTGCTGGTGGTCCGCTACGAGGGCCCGGCCGGTGGCCCCGGGATGCAGGAGATGCTGCACCCGACCGCGTTCCTCAAGGGCGCCGGCCTGGGCAAGAAGTGCGCCCTGATCACCGACGGCCGCTTCTCCGGCGGCACGTCCGGCCTGTCCATCGGCCACATCTCCCCGGAGGCGGCCGGCGGCGGCCTGATCGGCCTCGTCGAGAACGGCGACCACATTCTGATCGACGTGCACGAACGCCGCCTGGAACTCCACGTCCCCGACGAGGTCCTCGCCGACCGCCGAGCCAAGATGGAGTCGAGCGAACGGCCGTGGCACCCCAAGGACCGCCAACGCTCGGTCACCGCGGCCCTGCGCGCCTACGCCCGCCTGGCCACCGACGCCTCGGAAGGAGCGGTCCGCGACCCGGCCCGCTGACTGATCGATCGCTGGCCGGACCGACACCGCGAAGACGTGACCCCGGTCACTCCGTCCCACGATGCGGATGCCGGTGGACCAGTACGTGGACCCGTGGCACGCTCGAAGGCATGTCAGCAGCGACCGAAGTCCTCCTCGTGGCCCGGCGCCACGTGGACTTCGTTCGTGTCTCCAGCGCGATGTGCCGGCGCGACCCGTAATCCAGCGCCGCTATTTGTCGTGTCAGCCGGCGCCGGGTGCGCCGCTGCTGACTCCACGTTCCCAGGGGTCCACCGGTGTGCCCGTGCCGCCCAGGGATTCCGGAGGACGGACGGGTGTCATCTCCCACCACGCCGCGCAGGGCCCCAACCGCGCGAGCCCGCCGCGGTGAGGGGCAGTGGGCGCTCGGTTATCGCGAGCCGCTCAACAAGAACGAGCAGAGCAAGAAGGACGACCACCCCCTCAACGTCCGCGACCGCATCGAGAACATCTACGCCCGCGGCGGGTTCGACTCGATCGACCCGGCCGACCTGCGCGGGCGGTTCCGCTGGTACGGGCTCTACACCCAGCGCAAGCCCGGCATCGACGGTGGCCGCACCGCCACGCTCGAACCGGAGGAGCTCGACGACGAGTACTTCATGCTCCGCGTGCGCATCGACGGTGGCGCCGTCACCACCGAGCAGCTCGCGGCCATCGGCGAGGTCTCGCAGACCTACGCCCGCGACACCGCCGACATCACCGACCGGCAGAACATCCAGTACCACTGGATCCGGGTCGAGGACGTCCCCGCCGTCTGGGCCAAGCTCGAGGGCGCCGGCCTCACCACGATGGAGGCCTGCGGCGACAGCCCCCGCGTGATCCTCGGCTCGCCGGTCGCCGGGGTCGCCGAGGACGAGGTCATCGACGCCACCCCGGCCATCGACGAGATCAAGCGCCGGTACGTCGGCGACCCGGCGTTCGCGAACCTGCCGCGCAAGTTCAAGACCGCGATCTCCGGCCTGCCGGACGTCGCCCACGAGGTGCACGACGTCGCGTTCGTCGGCGTCCACCACCCCGAGCACGGGCCGGGGTTCGACGTGTGGGTCGGCGGCGGCCTGTCCACCAACCCGATGATCGGCCAGCGCCTGGGCACCTGGGTGCCGCTCGACGAGGTCGCCGAGGTGTGGGCCGGCGTGATCGGCGTCTTCCGGGACTACGGCTACCGGCGGCTGCGCAACCGAGCGCGGCTCAAGTACCTGGTCAAGGACTGGGGCGCGGCGAAGTTCCGCGAGGTGCTGGAGACCGAGTACCTCGAGCGCCCGCTGCTCGACGGGCCGGCGCCCGAGGTTCCCGAGGCGCAGCGCGACCACGTCGGCGTGCACCGGCAGCAGGACGGCCTGTACTACGTCGGCGCCGCGCCGGTCGCCGGACGGGTGTCCGGGTCGACGCTGGTCGCGGTCGCCAAGGCCGCCGAGCGGGTCGGCTCGAACCGGGTGCGGTTCACCCCGCTGCAGAAGCTGATCGTGCTCGACGTGCCGGAGTCCGAGATCGGCGGGCTGCGCACGGAGCTGACGAAGCTCGGCCTGCAGACCGACCCGTCGCCGTGGCGGCGCGGGGTGATGGCCTGCACCGGGCTCGAGTTCTGCAAGCTCGCCATCGTGGAGACCAAGGCCCGCGCGGTCGACCTGGTGTCCACTCTGGAGGAACGGCTCGCGGACATCACCGGCGAGGTGACCGCGCCGATCAGCGTGCACATCAACGGCTGCCCCAACTCCTGCGCCCGCATCCAGACCGCCGACATCGGCCTCAAGGGCCAGATCGTCACCGACGCGGACGGCAACCAGGTCGAGGGCTTCCAGGTGCACCTCGGCGGCGGCCTCGGCCTCGACGCCGGGTTCGGCCGCAAGCTGCGTGGCCACAAGGTCACCGGCGACGAGCTGCCCGGCTACGTCGAGCGGGTGGTGCGCAACTTCGTCGCCAGGCGGGAGCCCGACGAGCGGTTCGCCCAGTGGGTCACCCGCGCGGACGAGGACGACCTGAAATGACCGCCCGCCGACCCACTCCCCGCCGCGGAGGCGGCCATGACTGAGCGAGCGACCCCCTTCTACTGCCCCTACTGCGGCGACGAGGACCTGCGCCCGCAGGAGGAGCCGCACGCGGCGTGGCTGTGCACCGGCTGCCGGCGCGTGTTCACCGTGAAGTTCGTCGGTCTGAACCTGACGCAGGCGGAGGCGAGCAGATGACCACCACAACCGACCACAGGACCCTGGCCGAGCACGCGTCGGCGGAGCTCGCCGGCGCCACCGCGGCCGAGGCCCTCGACTGGACCGCCCGCACGTTCGGCGACGGCTTCATCGTCGCGTCGAACATGCAGGACGCCGTGCTCGTCGACCTCGCCGTCCGGGCCAAGCCCGACGTCGACGTGCTGTTCCTGGAGACCGGCTACCACTTCGCCGAGACCATCGGCACCCGCGACGCGATCGCGCTGACCTACCCGGACATCCGGATCGTCAACGCGCAGGCCGAACAGTCGGTGGCCGACCAGGAGGCCGAGTTCGGGCCGCTCAACCGGACCGACCCGAACCGGTGCTGCTTCCTGCGCAAGGTCGAGCCGCTGCGGAAGACGCTGGCGAACTACGACGCGTGGGTCACCGGGGTGCGCCGCGTCGACGCGCCGACCCGGGCGGACACGCCGATCGTGCAGTGGGACGAGCGCAACGGGCTGGTGAAGGTCAACCCGATCGCGCCCTGGACCGACGAGGAGTTCAACGACTACATCGCGACCAACGGGATTCTGGAGAACCCGCTGGTGAGTGAGGGTTACCTGTCGATCGGCTGTGCGCCGTGCACGGCGAAGCCGCGGCCGGGCTCCGACCCGCGCAGCGGCCGCTGGGCCGGCCAGGCCAAGACCGAATGTGGGTTGCACGGATGACCGCCACGATTGACGCCCCTGTCCACGCCGCACCGCGCCTGGACGCCCTGGGCCGCCTGGAGTCCGAGGCGATCCACATCATGCGGGAGGTGGCCGGTGAGTTCGACCGCCCGGTGATCCTGTTCTCCGGCGGCAAGGACTCGACGCTGCTGCTGCACCTGGCGGTGAAGGCGTTCTGGCCGGCGCCGGTGCCGTTCCCGTTGCTGCACGTGGACACCGGGCACAACTTCGGCGAGGTCATCGACTTCCGCGACCGGATGGTCGAGCGGCACGGGCTGCGGCTGGTGGTCGCGAGCGTGCAGGACTGGATCGACGACGGCCGGCTCACCGAGCGCCCGGACGGCACCCGCAACCCGCTGCAGACCGTGCCGCTGCTGGACACGATCACCGAGCACCGGTTCGACGCGGTGTTCGGCGGCGGCCGCCGGGACGAGGAGCGGGCGCGGGCCAAGGAGCGGATCTTCAGCCTGCGCAACGCGTTCGGCCAGTGGGAGCCGCGCCGGCAGCGCCCGGAGCTGTGGAACCTCTACAACGGCCGGCACCGCCCCGGTGAGCACGTGCGGGTGTTCCCGCTGTCGAACTGGACCGAGCTGGACGTGTGGCGCTACATCGCCCGTGAGGGGATCGAGCTGCCGCCGATCTACTACGCGCACGAGCGCGACGTGTACCTCCGCGACGGGATGTGGCTGACCGAGGGCCCGTGGGGCGGCCCGCGCGACGGCGAGACCGTCCTGCGCAAGACGGTCCGCTACCGCACGGTCGGCGACGGCTCCTGCACCGGCGCGGTCGAGTCGGAGGCGTCCACTCTGGACGAGGTGATCGCGGAGGTCGGCGCGAGCCGGCTCACCGAACGCGGTGCCACCCGCGCCGACGACCGGCTGTCGGAGGCCGCGATGGAGGACCGGAAGCGCGAGGGCTACTTCTGATGAGTGACCTTCTGCGGCTCGCGACGGCGGGCTCGGTGGACGACGGCAAGTCGACGCTGGTCGGCCGGCTGCTCTACGACACCAAGTCCGTGCTGGCCGACCAACTGGACGCCGTGCACCGCGCCAGTGTCGACAGGGGACTGTCCACTCCGGATCTGTCGCTGCTCGTCGACGGGCTGCGCTCGGAACGCGAGCAGGGCATCACGATCGACGTGGCGTACCGGTACTTCGCCACACCGAGGCGGACGTTCGTGCTCGCCGACACCCCCGGCCACGTGCAGTACACCCGCAACACGGTGACCGGCGCCTCCACCGCGCAGCTGGCGATCCTCCTGGTCGACGCGCGCAAGGGCGTGGTCGAGCAGACCCGCCGGCACGCGGCGGTGCTCGCGCTGCTGGGCGTGCCCCGGCTGGTGCTCGCGGTGAACAAGATCGACCTGGTGGACTACGACCAGGGCACGTTCGAGGTGATCGCCAAGGAGTTCGCCACGCACGCGGCCAACCTGGGCTACGCGGCCGGCACGGTGCTGGCCGTCCCGGTGTCGGCGCTGGTCGGCGACAACGTGGTGGAGCACTCCGAGCGCACCCCCTGGTACACCGGCCCGACGCTGCTCGAGCACCTGGAGACGGTGCCGGCGCAGGAGGACCCGCACGCCGCGCCGTTCCGGTTCCCGGTGCAGTACGTGATCCGCCCGCGCACGCCCGAGCACCCCGACTACCGGGGCTACGCCGGCCAGATCGCGGCCGGCACGGTGCGGCCCGGCGACGAGGTCGTGGTGCTGCCGAGCGGCACGCGCACCCGGGTCACCCGCGTCGACACGCCGGACGGGGAGCTGGCCGAGGCGAGCGCGGGCGCGTCGGTGACGCTGCTGCTGGCCGACGACCTCGACATCGCGCGCGGCGACCTGGTCGCCGGTGGGATCGACCGGCCGGAGGTCACCGACGAGATCGACGCGACGCTGGCGTGGCTCGCGGACAAACCGCTGCGGCCCGGCGCGCGGGTGCTGGTCAAGCACGGCGCCCGCACCGTTGCGGCCGTCGTCGGCGAGCTGCGCACCCGCTTCGACGAGCAGCAGCTGTCCACAACGGACGCACCGGAGTCGTTGGAGCTCAACGAGATCGGCCAGGTGTCGCTGCGCACGGCGGAGCCGGTGCCGGTCGACGACTACCGCACGCACGGGCGCACCGGGGCGTTCCTGGTGATCGACCCGGCCGACGGCACCACGCTGGCCGCCGGGCTGGTCGGCGCGCCGCTGCCCGGACTGGAGCGGGACTAGATGGCACCACCGCTCGTCGCCGTCGCGCACGGCAGCCGGGACCCGCGCAGCGCGGCCACGATCTCCGCGCTGGTGGAGGTCGTGCGCGCGCTCGACCCGGCGCTGGACGTGCGCACCGCGTTCCTGGACCTGTCCGCGCCCCGGCTGCCCGACGTGCTGGGCGCCCTGCACGGCGAGGGGCACCGCGACGTGGTCGTCGTGCCGCTGCTGCTGGGCGAGGCGTTCCACGCGCGGGTCGACCTGCCGTCGATGGTCGCCGAGGCGCACGCCCGGCTGCCGCGCCTGTCGGTGTCGGTGTCCGGCGTGCTCGGCCCCGACCCCCGGCTGCCCGCGCTGGCCCTGCGCCGCCTGCGCGAGGCCGGCGCGAAGCCCGGCGACGGCGTGATCCTGGCCGGCGCCGGCTCGTCCCATCCGCCGGCGAACGCCGCGGTGGCCGAGGTGGCGCGGGAGTGGTCGCCGCTGTTCGGCGGTGTGGTGGCCGCGTTCGCCAGCGCCGCCCGGCCGGACGTGCCGGCGGCCGCGGCGCTGCAGCGCGAGCGAGGTGCGCGCCGGCTGGCGCTGGCGTCCTGGTTCCTCGCCCCGGGCCGGCTGCCGGACCGGGTGATCGCCCAGGCCCGCGCCGCGGACCCGGAGGCGGTGATCGCCGAGCCGCTCGGCGCGGACCCGACCCTCGCCGAGCTGGTCCTCGACCGGTACGCCGAGGCCGCCGCCGTCCCGGCGAGCCTCCGTTACGCCTGAGCCGGCCGCATATGGTTCCGGCATGACCGCCGACGTGTCCAACACCGGTCAGCTCGAGAACTGGAACGGTCGCCAGGGCGCCTACTGGACCGAGCGTGCCGAGCGGTTCAACGCGGGCGTCGCCGGCTACCAGGAGCGGTTCCTCGACGCCGCCGCGATCACGCCGGCCGACCACTACGACTCGGCGACCTGGCTGGTCACCGCCCGCCGCGCCTAGCGGGCCGCGACGAGCTCCTCGGCGGCGGGAGCGACCTCGGGGGCCGCCGGGCGGGTGCGGCGCAGCGCCACCATGCCGACGACCGCGAAGGTGACCACGACGACCGCGCCGACGGCGGCGACGGTGTGCAGGCCGCTGGCGAACGCCTCCCGGGCGGAGGTCAGCAGCGCCCCGGCGGCCTGCTCGTCGAGCCCTCGAGCGACGGTGACCGCGCCGGCCAGGCTCTCGGTGGCCTCGGCCGCCACGTCGGCCGGCAGCTGGTCGGGAACGGTCACCTGGTCGCGGTAGACGGCCGTGCCGACGCTGCCGAACACCGCGATCCCCATCGCGATCCCGAACTCCCCGCTGGTCTCCGACATCGCCGAGGCCGCGCCGGCCCTGCGGGGCGGCACCGAGCCGACCACCATCTCGGTGCACAGCACGCCCTGCGGCCCCATCCCGAACCCGGCCACCGACAGGCCCAGCACCACCAGCACGACACCGTCACCGCCGTCGACCTGGGTGAACAGCAGCAGCCCCACCGCGGCGACGAGCATGCCGAAGCCGAGCACGAACTCCGGGCGAATCCGCCTGGCCAGTCGCGGCGCGATGAGCGACCCGACCACCACCGCACCCGCCTGCGGCACCAGCGCGAGCCCGGCCTGGGAGGCCGAGAGACCCTCGACCAGCTGGAGGTACTGGCTGACCAGCAGGAAGACACCGCCCATGGTGATCGCGCCGACCAGCATGATGCTCAGCGCCGCGCTGAACGTCCGGTTGCGGAACAGGCTCAGGTCCAGCATGGGCTCGGCCAGCCGCCGCTGGCGCCGGACGAACACGACGCCGACGCCCAGCCCGACCACCAGCGCGACGAGGTTGCGCGGGTCCGGGCCGGCCTTCGCGATCTCCTTCAGGGCGAAGACGACCGGCAGGATCGCGCCGAGCGAGAGGGCCACGCTGGCCAGGTCCAGCCGGCCGGCGCGCTCGTCGCGGTACTCCGGCAGCAGCTTGGGGGCGACGGCCAGCAGCAGCACCATCACCGGGACGGCCAGCAGGAAGACCGCACCCCACCAGGCGACCTCCAGGATCAGGCCACCGACGACCGGCCCGACCACCATGCCGCCCATGAAGCAGCTCATCCACACGGCGATCGCGGTGCCGCGCTGCCTCGGGTTCTGGAACATGTTGCTGATCAGCGCCAGCGTCGAGGGCATCAACGTCGCCCCGGCGATCCCCAGCAGGGCCCGCGCCCCGATGAGCACGGCCGGGCTGGCCGCGAACGCCGCCGCCACCGACGCCAGCCCGAACGCGGCGCCGCCGATCATGAGCAGCCGCCGGCGCCCGATCCGGTCGCCCAGCGTCCCCATCGTGACCAGGAAGCCGGCGATCATGAACCCGTAGACGTCGATGATCCAGAGCAGCTCGGTGCTGCTGGGCCGCAGGTCGGCGGCAAGATGCGGCACCGCGAGGTGCAGCACGCTCATGTCCAACGACAGCAGCAGGGTCGGCAGCGCCAGCACCGCCAGCCCGGTCCACTCGCGGCGTCCGGCCGTCGCCTTCGTCTCCACCGTCATCACTCGTCTCCGTGGTCTCGATCGTCGCCTGTCACCACCACGTCGAACCGGAAGCCACCATTTCGACATCGACGGGGCGTAAACTCGGGTCGACATCTACTGGGGGGACCATGACGGCTCTGGTACGAGCGGCCGCGGTGGCGGTGTCGATGCTGGTCGTGGCCTCGTGCGGTGCGGCGAACGCGACGGGCGGGGTTCCGAGCTACTCGCCCGGTCCGCCGGTTCCGGGCGCCAGCTTCGTCTTCGAGGCCGAGGACGGGGCGCATCCGGTGGACGGCCGCTCCGGCGAGTGGGTCGCCCCGGCCAGCGAGATCATGGTCTGGGAGCACGAGAACATCGTGAAGATCGACGCCGCCGCCGAGGACGGCGTCGAATACATCCGAGTCGAGCTCAACGGCCCCGACCGCGTTCCGCTCGAGGTCGGTGACTACCCGGACGCGCGCGACCGGGACCGCGTGCCCGACGGCCCCGGCATGCTGGTCATCTCGGGCAGCCTCGGGTGTCGCGACGTGTACGGCGAGTTCACCGTCGACCGGCTCGAACGCGACGCCGCCGGACAGCTGGTGGCCCTCGACGCCGGCTTCACCCAGCGCTGCGGCGGGCCGGACGGCCCCGCCCTGCGCGGCCGGGTGCACTTCCAGTCCTGAACGGCAGGTTAGGGTCGCTGGCATGGCTGAGCTGGTGCACTACTCGACGGCGAACGGTGTCGCGACGATCACGCTGGACTCCCCGCACAACCGCAACGCGCTGTCCGCGCAGCTGCGCCGCGAGCTGCGTGACCACCTGGCCACCGCGGCCGGCGACGACGCGGTGCGGGTGATCGTGCTCGACCACACCGGGCCGGTGTTCTGCGCCGGCATGGACCTCAAGGAGGCCGGCAGCTCCGGTTCGGCCACCGACGGGGTGAACGAGTTCCCCGACATCCTCACCCGGATCTGGACGAGCGCGAAGCCGGTGGTGGCCAGGCTCGCCGGCCCCGCCCGCGCGGGCGGTGTCGGCATCGTCGCGGCGGCCGACATCGCGGTCGCGGTCGAGGACGCCACGTTCGCGTTCACCGAGGTCAGGCTGGGACTGGTGCCCGCGGTGATCTCGGTGACCGTGCTGCCGAGGCTGCTCCCCCGCGCCGCGCACGAGCTGTTCCTGACCGGCGAGAAGTTCGACGCGGCCCGCGCGGTCGAGATCGGCCTGCTCAACGCCGCCGTGCCGGCCGAGCGGCTCGACGACGAGGTCGCGCGCTACACCGGCATGCTCGCGCTCGGCGGTCCGACCGCGCTGGCCGCCACCAAGGAGATGCTGCGCCGGGCGCGGGCCGCCGACCTGGCCGACGACTTCGCCGACATGCTGGAGCTGTCGGCCGGGTTCTTCGCCGGCGCGGAGGGCCAGGAGGGCATCGCGGCGTTCGCGCAGAAGCGGCCCGCCTCGTGGGTGCCGGTCAGCGAGGGTTGAGCTCGACCCGGAACCGGCCCGGCTCGGTGGCGTCGCGGAGCACGTCGTCGATGGCGTCGTAGACACGCGGGTCCGCCTCGCGCAGGACCTCCGGGGACGACCACACCAGCACGTGCTCGCCGGCCGGCAGCCAGGACAGGTCGCCCAGGCAGTCGTGCAGGGCGTCGAGATTGTGGCCGAACCAGTCCGGGAAGGACAACGCGTCCGCGACCGCGGCCATGAACTCGGCCTTGGTCCGGATCGAGGTTCCGTCGATCGAGTGCTCCATCACCGCTCCTGGTCGGTCACGCGGCTCGGCGCCGTCCTCCCGCACCACCGCCCGGACGAACCAGCCGGCCACCACCAGCACGACGAGTCCGACCAGTGCGACAGTGATGCGACGCGAGGACCCCACGCCCCCAGCCTAGGAACTCACCTACCCGCCGGTTCGGGCACCCGCTCCTCGTCCTGGCTCGAGGCACGCTCGGGGTTCGGGTGAGCCGTGCGGATCGGCGGGTCCGCCGCGGCGGACCGGCGCAGCCAGGCCGACGCGTGGTCGACGAACCGGTCGATCAGGTAGGCGATCACCAGGACCAGCGGCAGCAACACCGCCATCACCAGCGCGAACTGGAACGGGAAGGCCAGGCCGAGCACCCACAGCTCGACGCCGTTCCACCAGTCCGCCAGCATGCTCCCAGAGTAGACCTACGCCACTTCGCCCGTCGGACGGACCGCGAAGTGGGTAAGTTGCCAGACATGTTCGCCGTCTACGCCGCCGAGCCCAACCCGGACGCCCCGCTCGACGCCCTGCGCGTCGGCGAGCGGCCGGACCCCGACGTCCCGGACGGCTGGGTGGCCGTGTCGGTGCGGGCCGCGAGCCTGAACATGCACGACCTGTGGACGCTGCGCGGCGTGGGCATCAAGGCCGACCAGTTCCCGATGGTCCTGGGCTGTGACGGCGCCGGGACGCTCGGCGACGGGTCCGAAGTCGTCCTGCACAGTGTGGTCGGCGACGCGTCGGTGTACGGCGACGAGACGCTCGACCCGAGGCGGACGCTGCTCACCGAGAAGTACCAGGGCACGTTCGCCGACACGGTGGTCGTGCCGGCCCGCAACGTGCTGCCCAAGCCGGACGGGCTGTCCTTCGCCGAGGCCGCGTGCATGGGCACCGCCTGGCTCACCGCGTACCGGATGCTGTTCACCCGCTCGGGACTGCGGCCGGGGCAGACGATGCTCGTGCAGGGCGCGTCCGGCGGGGTGTCCACCGCGCTGGTCACGCTCGGCCGGGCCGCCGGGATGCGGGTGTGGGTGACCGGCCGCAGCGAGGAGAAGCGCGCCGTCGCCGCGGAGCAGGGCGCGCACGAGACGTTCGAGTCCGGGGCGCGCTTGCCCGAGCGGGTGGACGCGGTGTTCGAGACCGTGGGCAAGGCCACCTGGGCGCATTCGATGCGCTCGGTCAAGCCCGGCGGCACGATCGTCGTCTCCGGCGCCACCAGCGGCCCCGACCCGAGCGCCGACCTGCAGCGGCTGTTCTTCATGCAGGTCCGCGTGATCGGCTCGATGATGGGTACCCGGGACGAGCTGGCCGGGCTGCTCGAGTTCTGCCGCTTGAGCGGAATCCGGCCGCGGATCGGCAGCGAGCTGCCGATGACCGAAGCGGCGGACGGGTTCGGCCAGATGCTCGCCGGCGAGACCGCCGGGAAGATCGTCTTCACACGGTGAGGTCGTATGCGCACGTTCACGATGGATGACGCCATCCAGTTCGCCCGTCGGGCCCACGAGGGGCAGCTGGACAAGTCCGGCCGGCCCTACATCGCGCACCCGCTGCGCGTGATGGGCTCGGTCCGCGGGGACCACGAGCGGATGACCGCGGTACTGCACGACGTGGTCGAGGACACCGCGGCCACGCTCGACGACCTGACCGCGGCCGGCTGCCCCCGCGAGGTGCTCGCCGCGGTGGCCGCGATCAGCCAGGCCCCGGACGAGCCACAGGCGCGGTACCTGGACCGGGTGCTGGCGAACCCGATCGCGCTCGCGGTGAAGCGCGCGGACATCGCGGACAACATGTCGTCGGACCGGATGGGCCGGCTGGACCCGAGCACCCAGGAGCGGCTGCGGATCAAGTACGAGGCGGCGCTGCGCCAGCTGAACGGTCAGCCGGCGCCGAGCTGATCGCCGAGTCGCCGTCGCCTGGAGCCGACTCGACCATGGGTAATGCCTAGCTAGTAGTGTTCCCGGTGGGGAGTCCGGCTGGGCGAGGTGACGGTTGACTGGGGAAGCCGTTCGGCTGCTGGTGCGGTTCGGCCGCCGGTACGCGGCTGTCGTCCGGGTCGCGACCCTGCCGCCGATCGCGGTGATCGGGCTGTTGCGGGCCGCGCCGGAGCATCTGGCGGCCACGGTCCCGGTGGTCGGGGTCGCGGTGGTGTGGACCTGTTGCTGCGCC
Source organism: Actinophytocola sp. (assembly GCA_036259595.1). Lineage (GTDB taxonomy): Bacteria > Actinomycetota > Actinomycetes > Mycobacteriales > Pseudonocardiaceae > Actinophytocola. The sequence goes on along the minus strand of DATABL010000213.1, from coordinate 9,320 downwards.
TGGTTGTCGCGCACCGTGACCGGCCGGGCGCTGCTCGTGGTCGACGTGACCGTGCTGCTCGCCGTGTGCCTGAGCGTGTTCTGGACCGACGCCGTCGCGGACACCAACACCGGCTGGATCCGGCTGCTGGTCACCTTCGCCTGCGTGACCTGGCAGTGGCACACCCCGCCCCTCGCCGGCGGCGCCGCGGCGCTGGTGGTCGGCGGCGGGATGCTGGCGGTCGTCGCCGCGGCCGGGGGCGGGCCGAACACGCTGCGGGGTCTCGTGTGGGTGCTGGTGGTGGCGATGCTGTCCCGGGTGGCGTGGACGCTCGTCGTCCGCGCGGCCGCACGGGCCGACCGGATCGCCGCCGAGGCCGAGCACGTCCGGCGCGAGGCGGCGGTCGCCGCGGCGGTGCGGGCCGAGGAGCGCGAGCTCGCCAACACCCTGCACGACACCGCGGCCACCACCCTGCTGATGGTCGGCACCGGGCAGGTCCCGGCCGGCGCGCCCTGGCTGCCCGAGCAGGCCCGCCGCGACCTGGACCGGCTGAATTCCGGCGGCACGCCGCCACCCGAACACGCCGACCTCGTCGACCTGCTCCGCACCGACGCCGAGGTCACCCAGCTGACCGTCGAGCTGCACGTCCCGGAGCGGCTGCCGCTCCCGTTCGACGTGGCCACCGCCATCGCCGACGCGGCCCGGGAGGCCGTCAACAACGTGCGCCGGCACGCCGGCACGGACCGGGCGACGGTCCGGCTGGACGGTGACGAGCGGGCGCTGTCCCTGCAGATCGCCGACGAAGGCACGGGGTTCGCCGTCGACGGCGTCCCGGGGACCCGGCGCGGTCTGCGGGAGTCCGTGCACGGCCGGATGAGCCGGATCGGCGGCTCGGCGACCGTCTCCTCCGTCGAGGGCGCGGGCACGGTCGTGCGGCTGGGCTGGGGGTCCGGGTCATGACTGACGACCTCGAGGAGCAGACCCGCGCACAGCTGCACCGCGGCCTGCGGGCCGCGATGCTGCTGGCGGCCGCCGCGATCCTGTTCGGGCTGAGCCTGCCGAACGTGCTCCGCCGGCTGGACGCCTTCCCGCAGCCCGCCGCGCAGCTGGCCGCCTTCGCCGTGCTGGCCGCCGTGCTCGCCGGGGAGGCCGTGCTGGTGGTACGCCGGCGGCCGTGGCTGGCGATGCGCCGGCCCGCCATCCTCGTCGTGCTCGCCGTGTCCGCGCTGTCCTACGCGACCCTGGACGGACACACCGCGACGACCCGGGACTGGGCGTTCGGCGCCGCCAACTGGGTGGGCATCGTGATCCTGCTCGACCGTCCGCTGCGGAGCCTGGTGGCGTTCCTGGTGGCCCACGAGCTGGTGGCGCTGGCCGACCTTCTCCTGATAGAGGAGACCACGCTCAGCGCGCTGGCCCGGTTCGCCACCGGCTCGGTGACCGTGCTCGGGTTCCCGTTGTGCGTGGCGGTGGTGACCGTGGCGCTGCGCCGGGTGGGCGCGGCCGCGGCGGCGGCCACCCGGGAGATCGAGCGGGTGCGCACCGCGGAGGCGGTGGCGAGCGAGTCCCACCGGCGCCGCGCACAGCGGTTCGCCGAGCTGTCCGGCACGGCGGTTCCGCTGCTCGAAGGACTCGCCGACGGGTCGCTCCCGCCGGACGATGCCGCCGTCCAGCGCCGCAGCGCCGTCGAGGCCGCGCGGATGCGGCGGCTGTTCGCCGAGACCGACACCGTGGCCGACCCGCTGCTGCACGAGCTGCGCCACTGCGCCGACGTCGCCGACCGCAAGGGCGTGGAGGTGGAGCTGGACGCCCGCGGCCGGCTGCCGACGCTGCCGGTGGCCGTACGCCGCGACCTCACCGAGGCGGCGCTCACCGCGCTGGCGACCGCCCGGTCGTGGGCGCGGGTGACCGTGGTCGGAGAGGTGGATCTGGTGTCGGTCAGCGTCGTCGCCGACTGCGGTGAGATCAGTGTGCCCAGCCCGGAGACGCCGGGGGTGCGGGTGGAGACGTTCGGCAACGACGCCATGGTCTGGACGGAGGTGCAATGGCAGCCGACGAAGCTCGTGACCGCCTCATCAGCGCGGTGATCGTCGACGACCACGCGGCGATCGCGGCGGGGGTGCGGTACTGGTGCGAGCAGGCCGACCCACCGATCACGCTCGTCGACGCCGGTGCCCGGCTGGTCGACGTCTGGACCGGGCCGGGCGGGGCCGCCGACGTGGTGATCTTCGACCTGGAGCTGGTGCCGGGCAGTCCCCAGTTCGGCGAGCTGCGCCGGCTCGTCGACAGCGGCCGGCGCGTGGTCGTCTACTCCCAGCACGCCGACAACGCCACCGCCATCAAGTGCGTCGACCTCGGCGCACTCGCCTACCTGACCAAACGTGAAGGACCGGAGCACCTGGTGCCCGCGATCCGGGCGGCCGCGGCGGGCCGTCCCTACACCGCGCCGTCGCTGTCCGGCGCGATCATCGCCGACGACGCGCCCGACCGGCCACAGCTGTCTCCGCGCGAGACCGAGGTTCTCCGTGCCTGGTTCGCCGCCTCCTCCAAGGATCTCGTCGCCGCCAAGCTCCACATCACCGTCAAGACCGTCGACACGCACATCGCCCGCGTGCGGGTGAAGTACGCCAACGCCGGCCGCACCGCCAGCACCAAGAGCGAACTCGTCACCCGCGCTCTCGACGACGGCCTCATCACGCTAGCCGAACTGAACGAGGCCGCGCTGTAGGGTGTTCACCTGACATCTTCTCCGCCACGGCGTCTGCCTGGGGCATGCCGAGCTCGCGGTAGATCGTCAGTGCCCGCCGCCAGTACGCACCGGCCTCGTCGTGATCGCCGAGGCCCGCGTGGACGTCGCCGAGGCCGGCGAGGGCGTGCGCGGACAGGTCCCGGTGCCCGTGCCCGTTCTCGGTGGTCAGTGTCGCCTGGTAGAGCTGGATGGCCTTGCTCGGGTTCCCCGCGTCGACGTGCGCCTCGGCCAGCCCGTTCAGCGACGCCATGACCTCGTCGGGCTCGCCCACCGCACGCGCGATCCGCACTGCCGCGTCGAGGTTGTGCATCGCCAGCTCATGGTCTCCCAGCCGGCGGTGTGCGATACCGAGCACGCGCAGTGCGGTGCCCTCGAGCCCGCGGTGACCGGTGCCCTGCGCGACGGTCCGGGCCTGCCGGGCGTAGTACAGCGCCTGCGCGTAGCGACCGGCCGCGGCGCACGCCTCCGCCAACCCGCAGGTCGCGCTGACCTCGCTGGGCCGGTCACCGTTGTCCCGCGCGACGACCAGGGCCCCCTCGAACAGGTCGAGCGCCTCGTCGTACTCACCCAGCGTGCAGAGCATGCGCGCGAGGTTGTTGGTCACCGGTACCCGCAGGAGCCGGTCGTTCAGCCCGTGCAGGACGGCGAGCGCGCGGCGAAAGTAGTCCGCGGCCGTGATCACGTCTCCCCGCCGCCAGTGCACCACACCGATGTTGTTCGACGTGCCGGCCTGCATCAGCGGGTCGCCGACCTGCTCGTACAGGTCCAGCGACCGCTCCAGGTGGTCGATCGCCTGCGCGACCAGCCCGAGCCGGACCATCGTGGCGCCGAGCACCCGCCGCGCGTCGGCCTCCGCCGCGACGTCGTCGAGAGCCTGCGCGGCGCGCAACGCGCGGGTGTGCAGCGCGACGGCGTCGTCGTGGTACCCGCCGGTGTTCAGATAGCGCCAGATCGTGGCCGACAACGTGACGACGTGGCCGGGCCCGGCGTGCTGGGTGGTGGTGAGCAGGTTGGCGCGTTCGCGGTCCAGCCAGGCGAACGCCGCGTCGTAGCTCTCGAACGCGGGCGGCTCGACGGCCGGGGCGGCGACCTTCGGTCTTCGTGCGGTCTCGTGCGGGGCGATGACGTCCAGCGCGGCGGAGGCGGTGGCGAGGTAGTAGTCGAGCAGGCGGGTCAGGGCCGCGTCGCGGTCGGTGGCGTCGTCGGTGGTCCCGGCCAGCTCGGCGGCGTAGGCACGCAGCAGGTCGTGCGGCTGGTACCGCTCACCGGTGGTCTGATCGGAGGTCTGGTCGACCAGGTGGGCACGCACCAGCACGTCGAGTGCCCGGCAGGTCTCCCGCGGTCCCGTTCCGGCCATGGCCGCCAGCGCGTGGGCGTCGATGTCGTGCCCGTGGTGCAGGCCGAGCAGCCGGAAGACCCGGGCCGCGGCCGGCTCCAGCCGGCGGTAGGACCAGGAGAACACCGCGCGAACCGCGGTGTGCGGGTCGCCGTCCGCGTCCAGCAGGTCCAGCGCGTCCTGCGCCTCGGCGAGCTCGCCGGCCAGCTCGCCGATGGCCCGTCCCGGTCTGGAGCGGACCATCTCGGCCACGACCCGCAGCGCCAGTGGCAGCCGGGCGCATCGCTCGACCAGTGCGTCGACCGCCGCCGGCTCGTCCTCGGCGCGGGTGCCGAGCAGCTCGCGCAGCAGGTCGGTCCCGTCGGCGGAGGAGAGCCGGTTCAGCCCGATCCGGTGCGCGCCGTGCCGGACGACGAGCCCGGTCAGTGCGTCCCGGCTGGTCACCAGCGTGAAACAGGACGAGCCACCCGGCAGCAGCGGGCGCACCTGCTCGACGGTGCGGGCGTTGTCCAGCAGGACCAGCATCCTCCTCCGGTCGGCGAGGGTGCGGAAGCGGGCGGCACGCTCGGCCAGGTCCTCGGGAATCGCCGCGCCGTCCAGACCGAGCGAGCGCAGGAAGCCGGCCAGGGCGTCGGCCGGCGACATCGGCTCGTCGGGACCGTACCCGCGCAGGTCCACGTAGACCTGCCCGTCCGGGAACCGGTCACGCACCCGGTGCGCCCAGCGCACGGCGAGCGCGGTCTTGCCCACCCCCGCGGTGCCGGCCACCGCCGAGATCACCACCGGCACCTCGGCGGACAGCAACCGGTCCAGCTCCGCGAGCTCGGCGTCCCGGCCGACGAACGCCCGCACGTCCATCGGGAGCTGGGCCGGAGCGTCGCGGCGATCCGGCGGGACGGCCGCCGGCGCCGGCTCGGGGAGGTCGCCGGCGAGGATGCGGCGTTGCAGCTCGCGCAGCCCCGGCCCCGGCTCCACGCCCAGCTCGGACACCAGCGTGCGCCGCGCCAGCTGGTAGGCGGCCAGCGCCTCCGACTGGCGTCCGGCCCGGTACAGCGCGGTCATCAGCAGCCCGTGCAGCCGCTCCCGCAGCGGGTGCTCGGCCACCAGGTCGCCGAGCTCACCGATGACCGCGTCGTGCAGGCCACAGGCCAGCTCCGCGTGGCAGAGCGACTCCGCCGCGGCGAGGCGCCGGTCGGCGAGCCGCCGCGCCCAGCTGGCGAGCACCGGCGTCTCCACGTCCGCGAACGGGCTGCCACGCCACAACGCCAGCGCGGCCCGCAACGACTCGATCGCGCGCTGCGGCGTCCGCTCCGCCTCCGCCACCCCCGCCTCGACCAGCGCGTCGAACCGCTCCGCGTCGATCTCCTCCGGCCGTGCCCGCAGCCGGTAGCCGGCCGCGCCGAGCGAGAGCCGGTCGGGGTCGTCGAGCACCCCGCGCAGCCGGTGCACGTGGAGCTGCAGCCGCTGCGCCGCACGCGGGTCCGGCCGGTCGCCCCACAGCGCGTCGGTCAGCACCCCCACCGGCACCGGCTGGTCGGCCCGCACCAGCAGCAGGCCGAGCAGCGTTCGCTGCAGTCGGCCGGACAACACCTCGACCCGATCGCCTCGCCGGACCTCCACCGGCCCCAACACCCGAAACTCCATACCCCCACCGCCCCCTTCGGCCGGCCCCAGTGTCCGCAGCCGGCGCTTTCCCGACGATGAAAGTCCGACGAAAGCGCCATCACGATCCTGTACGCCGTCAGGGGGGACCCGATGTCGGGCGTTCACCGGACACGGCCGCGATCGCGGTCCTCCTACCGTGATGCTCGGGCGGCGCATCGTCGCGTGAATCCACTCTGGACGCCCACATCTCGTTCGCGCCACACGGCGCGACGCCTGACCGGTAGCCGCTGTCGAGGGGTCAGCGGCTACCAGGCCGGCTGTGCCGGCGAACGGTTCGAACTGCGAGGGGACCATGAAGGCAACCATCCCGAGGACGGGTGTGCTGTCCCGCAGGCTGGTGGCGGTGCTGGGGGCCGCGGCGCTGCTGACGAGCGCGGGCTGCGGCAACGAGTACGTGTCCGGCACGCCGGCCGCCCTGGCGGGGACGACCAGCGAGGAGAGCGAGGCGGAGCCCGGGTTCGACGAGTGCGGCCTCCTGGACCTGCGCGAGACCGCTGAGTGGCTCGGCGTCGAGGCGCTCTACGTCACGGGTCGCTCGACGATGACGCTGGTCGACGGCAGCCCGTCGGCCGGCTGCCGGTACTTCTCGGCGGACTTGCCGGGAATGCTCGGGATGCAGCTCAACACGGTGACGGAGACGGACCCCGAGCGGTTCTTCGCGCCGTTCGAGAAGTACGAGAACGTCCTGCCGCTCGAGGGCATCGGCGACCGCACCGAGGCGATCGGGTACCAGGCGGACGGCACGACCGTGCACTTCCTCGAGATCCGGACGATCGTCGGCGACCGGGGACTACACCTCTTCTACATCTACGGCGAAGACGGCAGCGGCATGCCGGAGCTCGACGGCGGGGAGGCCGTCCGGGCCATGATGCGCACGGCGGTGGAACGGCTGCCCGACGAGGTGGTGATCCCGGACGGAAAGCCGGAGGGCGGGTGCGCGGACATCGATCTCGAGTTGGCCGGCGAGGTGTTGGGGACCGCGCTGGTGTCCGCACGGTCGGTGGTGTCCGACGGGGGCGCCATGCGCTGTTACTTCGGCGGTGACGGTGGTGTGAACCTCGACATCACCCTGGTCACCGACCCGGCGACGGCGAAGGACCAGGCCGTGACGCCGGACCTCGTCACGCATCCCGACATCGGCGACGAGGCGCGGGTCACCGTCCTGGAGCAGCGCACGTTGCAGGCTCGGGTCAACCTCGGTGCACGCACCTTCGTGATCAACGCCAACTACGGCGACGGCGTCGTCGGCACTGTCACCGAACCTCGGTCGGAGGATCTCGACCTGGTCCGGGCGATCGTCGACGCGCTCGGCGAGCAGGACTGAGAAGGAGCCGGGACCATGACGGCATACGGCGGCATTCCCGCTCCGTACCCACCACGACCGGCGCCGCGGGTGAGCCCGGCGGTGCTGGTCGGGGTCAGCCTGTGGCGGCTGGCCATCATCGGCTGCGCGCTGTACGGGTTCAGCGACGCCACCGGCTGGTCGGCGAACTTCGAAGGGCTCAGCCAGCAGGCCAGCCTCGCCACCGCGATCGTCTACGTCGGACTGCTGCTCTACCCCGCGGTCACCGGGGGCAGCCGGCACGAGCCGAGGTCGCCGTGGCTGCGTGGTGCCACGGCCGTCCTGCTGCTGCTGGTGACCGGCACGTACTTCGGGGTGATGGGCGGCGAGTTCGACTACCTGCCGTTCGAGCACGTCTACACACCGCTGCTCGTGCTCGTCGACTGGCTGTTCGTCGGCCGCAACCAGCGGGACGCCAGGTGGTGGCACCCGCTGACGTGGATCGCCTTCCCGCTGGCGTACCTGGTGTACTTCCTCTCCGCCGAGGTCTACCAGTACCTCTACCCCTTCCTCGATCCCGGCGGTGACGAGTTCGCCGCCATGATCGGGGGTCTGCTCGCCGGGGTCGTCGTCACCGGGTACCTGCTCTACGGCCTCGGCAAGCTCAAGGGCTCCCTGAGCGGCGGGCACCAGCCGACACCGGTTCCCCAGCCGCACCCCGGTCACGGACCGCCGGGCCGCCCGGCCCCGCCCGGGGCCGCCTGGGCAGGGCCGCCGCCGGCTCCGGCCTGGGCGGGCCCACCACCCGGTCAGGGTCGCGGCCGGCGGGTCGCCGTCACCGTCGCCGTCGTCGTGGCGCTGGTGGTCGTCGGCGGCGGCGTCTGGCTCTGGACGGGTTCGGGATCCGACGAGCCGGACATGGCGGCGGCGCAGGACTGGACCGCGGGAGTCGAGTCCGTCGGGGCCGCCGAGGTGGCGTGGCAGGCCACCCAGGGCGAGGCGCCGGAAGCCGTCCCGGCCGGCCACCACTGGGTCACCGACGAGCACCTGGTGCGCCGGCTCCCGGGACGGGTCGCCGCCTACGACCTGAAGACCGGAGAGGTGGCCTGGGAGTTCCCGCTCGACGGCGGGCTCGAGGACCGCTGCCCGTCCTCGCCGGAGCACTCGAAGCTCCGGGTGGCGCTGCTGCTGTCCACTGAGGACCCGTCGTCCCCCGGTTACGAGTGCGGCAAGCTCACCGTGCTCGACATCGGCACCGGCGAGGAGGTGTTCACCACCGAACTGCCGCCCGCCGACTCGGCGGAGGTGCTCACCACCGACGTGCCCGCGGTGTTCGGGGAGAAGGTGGTGATCCCCGGGAAGGCCGGGGCACGTGTGCTCGACGTCGCCAGCGGCGAGGTGGTCCTGGCCCCGGCCGGGAGTGAGGGCCCCGGCTGCCGGGCGGCCAGGGTCGCGGTCTTCGGCGAGCTGCTGATCGCGCAGTCGGCCTGCACGGAGAACGGCGAGACCGGCAACCGCCTGCGAGCGCACGACGCCAACCTCGAGGTCGTGTGGGAGTGGGTGGTGCCCCCGGCGGAGGACGGGGAACCGCTGCCGGTGCACGGCGTGCTGTCCGTCGACCCGCTCGTGGTCGAGGTGGGCCACTCGGGTCGCGACCGCGAGCTGATGCGGGTGGACCTGAAGTCCGGCGCGACCGTGCCGATCGAGGCATACGACGGCGGCAAGATCCGCGGCGAGTTCCTCGCGGCCTGCGACGGCTACTTCCTGCGCGCCTGCCAGCAGGGCCAGGTGGTGGACGGCAAGGTGATCCTGACGACCGCCCCCGTCCAGGTCAATCCGGCCGACCCCGAGGCCTACCCCGGCATGGCGAGCACGGAGTACCGCACCGAACTGGTCGCGTTCGACCTGAAAACCGGTGCGGAGGCGTGGCGGACCGGCATGGTCGACGGCCGGGCCCTGCACCTGGTACCGACCGACGACGGCAGCGTCGTCGCGTTCCAGTCGGCGAACGCCAACGGCGCCAGGGCGATGCTGTTCTCGGTGGACGCGTCCGACGGGGCGCTCACGCCGCTGCTCCCCATCGGACCGGCCGCCCACGAGGACGACGACCTCCGCGAACTACTCCGCACCGGCCGATTCGGCGGCGAGAACGAACAGGCGGTATGGCGAGACGGCCTGTTCATCATGTTCGGCATGATCCACCGCACCGCAACCACAGGCGACGTCGAGACGGTGGCATTCACGCTGCCCGAATGACGGCGCCACTCACCAGACCGGCCGTGACCGGTTCGCTCGGGACCCCCCTCTCC